>NZ_JARDJH010000051.1:0-28921 GCF_039907755.1 Pseudarthrobacter sp. CC12
CCTCCAGCCACGCGGGGTGGGGGCCGTCGTCGTTCTTTGCGGAGCGGTGGCGTAACCTCGATCCATGCCTGAGATCCGCCTGCCCATCACCACCGAACGGCTGGTCCTGCGCCGGTTCAACGGCGGTGACCTGGACGCCTTCCACGCCTACCACTCGCTGCCGGATACCGCGCGCTTCCTGCCCGGGCCGGCCAAGACCTATACGCAGTCCATGGAGCGGGTGGGCAGGTACGCCAACTTTGTCTTCGAGAAGGAGGGCGACTGGGTGGCCCTGGCTATCGAAGCCGCCGAAAGACCGGGCCTGCTGGGTGAAGTGGTCCTGAAATGGCTCCCCGGCGAGGGCCAGGCCGAAGTTGGATGGACCCTGGCGCCGGCGGCCCGCGGCAAGGGCTACGGCACGGAGGCCGCCGACGCCGTGCTCAGCCTTGGCTTCGGGGAACTTGGCCTGCACCGGATCGAGGCACGGCTGGATGAACTCAACCATGCCTCGGCCGCACTCTGCAGCCGGCTGGGCATGCGGCTTGAGGCACGGCATATCGACAAATGGCGGTACAAGGGACAGTGGGCTACCGAGCTGGTTTACGCCATCCTGGCCGCTGAATGGCGCATCGGCGCCGCCCGGTAGCCGCTACGCCCGGCCTTTGAGGATCAGGTTCCAGTAAATTTTGGGAAAGAGATCCCGGTCCACCACCCAGGACAGCCTGCTCTCGTTCCAGGTAGGTACCCGGGGGATGGTGGGTTTGGGCCGGTACGTGTCATCGAACTCGGCGAACACCACGGTGTCCCGTGACACGGTGAACGGACAGACCGAGTAGCCGTCATACTTGGCGCGCAGAGGCTTTCCTTTCCTGGCGGCCACCAGGTTTTTGGCCACCACCTTGGTCTGCTTGCGCAGCGCACCGCCGGACTTAGAGTTGGTGGTGCCCGCGGCGTCGCCCAGGGACCACACGTTGGGGTAGCGGAGATGCCGCAGCGTCTGCCGGTCCACTTCCACGAAGCCGCCCGCGTCACCGGGAGCCGGCAGGTCCGTGGCCTTGAGCCAGTTCGGGGCCGATTGCGGCGGGACGGCATTGATGAAGTCGTACGCCAGGTCCTCCGTGGTGTGGGCGGCGTGGTCCCGGATGGTAGCCCTGCGCCCGGCAGGGCTGACCGCCACCAGTTCGCTGTTGGTCCGCAGTTCGATCCCGTACTCAGCGATCTTGCGGTCCAGTTCCCGGTCCACCTCCGGCACCCCAAACACGGTGGGGTAGGGCTGCACCATCACCACCCGGATCTTGTCCAGGACCCCCTGTTCCCGCCAGTAGTCGCAGGCCAGGTACATGGGTTTCTGGGCGGCGCCGCCGCACTTGATGGGGCCTGCCGGCATGGTGAACACAGCGGTCCCGGAGGTCATGGCGCTCAGCAGCGTCCAGGCCTTGGGAGCCAGTTCAAACTCATAGTGGGAGGCGCCGTTCGGCGAATGGACGGCCTCGGCGAGCCCTGGCACAGCGTCCCAGTCGTACTGCAGCCCCGGGCATACCACCAGCTGCCCGTAAGCCACCCGGGCCCCCGATTCCAGCGTGACGGTATTGCCCGCCGCATCCACGCCGGCGGCGGCATCCCGGATCCAGGTGACGCCGTTGGGGATGACGGATTGCTGTGGCCGGATGGCCTCTCCGGCCTGCGCCCGGCCGCCCGCGATGTGCGAGAAAAGCGGCTGGTAGAGGTGGTGGTCCCGGGGTTCGATCACTGCGACGTCCTTGACGCCGTAGCGCCGCAGCCGGGCGGCCAGGGAGATGCCGGCGTTGCCGCCGCCAATGACCACAACCTCGTGCTGGGCAGCCACGGGACTACTTCTTCTCGGTCAGTGCGGATGCCTTGTGCGCCGCCCGGGCGCCGGTCTTGTCCGATTCCACCACATACTGCGGCTCATCCTTGCTGGCTCGGTGGGTGTTGCCATCGAGCTCGAAGTCGCTGGTTTTCTTCTCGACGATCCTGCCGTGCGTCTTGCCCTGTGAAGTGTTCCACTCCACGTGCGTTCCCTTGCTCAATGACATGCCTGCTCCTCTGTATCCGTGCCGGAAAACAAGTGCCCCCCAATGGTAAGCATGGTGAGCTTATTGGCGCATTGACAGTGGCGCGGCAGCGGTCCAAGCTGGCGCTGTGCCTACCTGCCGGCCGAGCCGCGTCGGCCGCAGGCGCTGTTCCAGGAGAATCCGATGCCAGTAGTAGAAGAATCCGTTGAGTGATGGGCCGGCGCTTCGACTGGACTGTCGAGGTGGTGGAGTTCGACCCGCCAAGGCGGATGGTGTCCCGCTCCGTTGAAGGGAAGCTGAACTTCACGGTGACGTTCACCCTTGAACCGGCCGGTGGCGGCACCCGGGTCACCCAGCGGATCGATGCCGATTCCGGCCTGGGCGGCATCTTTGGCAAGATCGCCGATCCCCTGGTAGAGCGCGCCCAGGGACGCACCGTCCGCGCCAACCTTGAAACACTCGCTGAGTGGCTGGTGGAGCACCCGCAGCCCTGAAGCGCTGCCTGCTGCGGCGCGGCAAAGGAAGCGTACGACGGCGGGACCCGCCCGCCGTCGTACCTTCAGTCCTGTTTCAGGCCGGCGCCGGGGAGGAGCTCGGTGGCGCCCAGGGCGTCGGCGATGAATGCGTAGTCCCAGGCCCGTTCCCGCCACTGCACGTACCGGCCGGAGGCGCCCCCGTGGCCACCGTCCATCTCGATCTTCATGACGATGGGCGCGGTCCCCGTCGTCTTGTTCCGCAGTTCCTGCACCCACTTGGCCGGTTCAACATAGAGGACCCGGGTGTCGTTGAAGGACGTCACGGCGGCGATCTTGGGGTAGGCCACCGCCCGCACATTCTCGTACGGCGAATAGGACTTCATGTAGGCGTAGGCCTGGGGATCGGTGATCGGGTTGCCCCACTCTTCCCACTCCAGCGCGGAGAGCGGCAGGTCCGGGTCCAGGATGCTGGTGAGCGGGTCCACGAACGGCACCTGCGCCACAATGGCGGCGTACTTCTCGGGTGCCATGTTGGCAATGGCGCCCATCAGCAGCCCGCCCGCGGAGCCTCCAAGCGCTGCGATCCGGGCCGGGTCCACCCATCCCGAGCCTGCCAGCCAGTCAGTGGCGTCCACGAAGTCGGTGAAGGTGTTCTTCTTGGTGAGCTTCTTGCCGTCCTCGTACCAGTGCCGGCCCAGCTCGCCGCCGCCGCGGATGTGGGCGATCACGAACACGATGCCGCGGTCCAGCAGCGACAACCGTGCGATGCCGAAGCCCGGGTCCATGCTCATTTCATAGGAGCCGTACCCGTAGACCAGGCCGGCCGCCGTCGAATCCCGCTTCACGCCCTTGTGCCGCAGGACGGACAGCGGGATGCGCGTGCCATCTCCGGCCGTGGCCCATTCCCTGGTGGCCACGTAGTCGCTGCCGTCGTAGCCGCCCAGGACCGGGCTTTCCTTGCGCAGCAGCAGCTCGCCGGCCGGCTGCTCCGGGGTGGGCAGGACGAAATCGTAGATGCGCGACGGCGTGAAGTAGGACGTGTAGCCCAGCCGGATGACGGGGGATTCGTAGTCCGAGCCGCCCACGCCGGCGGTGTAAAGCTCCTCATCGAAAGCCGGTTCCACGGGCTCCTGCTGGGCGGGCGTGCCCAGGCCGGCCAGCCCCATCACCTGCACCCGCTCGATGGTGTCCTTGCGGATGGACACCACCAAGTGCGTGGCGGTGACGCCGGCGCCGTTGACGCGCACGTCGTCGGAATGCCCGACGACGGTCTGCCAGGCCTGTTCGGCCAGCGGCTTTTCCAGCTCGGCCGGGTCCGCCAGGGAGACCATGGAGTTGATGGCACCGCGGTTGTGCGTGAGCAGGATGCGTTCCTGCCCGTCGAGCAGGAAGGGTTCGGCCTCATACAGGACGCGCTCGTTGCGGGAAATGACCGTGGTGATGGCGCCGGCGGGATCGTCGAAGCGCAGCAGCCTGGTTTCGCTGTACTCCGAGCATCCGATCCCCAGTACCAGGTGGCGCCGGTCCGCGGAGAGTTCGAAGCCCAGCCACATGGCCGCGTCGTCCTCCTGGTACACCACCAGGTCCTCCGACACAGGGGTGCCAAGGACGTGCGCCTTCACCTGGTAGGGGCGCCAGGACTCGTCCACCACGGTGTAGAAGAGACGGGTGCCGTCCGGGGAGAATGCCACCCCGTAGAAGATGTTTTCAATGACATCCGGCAGCAGTTCGCCTGTGCGCAGGTCCTTGATCCGCAGCGTGAAGCGTTCGTCGCCGGCATTGTCCACCGCATAGGCGTACAGGTTGCCATCCACGGTGACCGCTGTACCGCCCACGGAGAAGAACGGCTTGCCTTCGGCCTCCACATTGCCGTCCAGCAGGATCTCCTCGCCCGGGATCTCCACCCCGGCCTCTACAGCCGGAGGCGTCCAGTCGGCCACCTTGTCTCCGGAGTCCTGTGCCTTAACCCGGCAGTGGATGCCGTACTCCTTGCCCTCCGCCGAGCGGCTGAAGTACCACCAGCCGTCCTTGCGGTGCGGGACGGACAGGTCGGTTTCCTGGGTGCGGCCTTTGATCTCCTGGAAAATGGCCTCCCGGAGCGGTTCCTGGTGCGCCGTGACGGCTTCCTGGTAGGCGTTTTCGGCCCGCAGGTGCTCCACCACCTCCGCCGATTCCTTGTCCCGCAGCCACTCGTAGTTGTCCACGAAGGTCTCCCCGTGGTGGGTGCGCTCGGTGGGGATCTTTTTGGCGGCCGGGGGAGCCGGGACCGCAGTGCCGGCGGAATCCTGCAGGGAAGTGGAGGTCATGGATTCAATATATCCACCACCCCCGCGGGCCACGGGGCCGTTCGCTGTCGGGGGAGACGCCCTTGGCTGGAAGAGGGCGAAGACCCTGGGTCTCATCCTCCCGGTCCGGGACTGACGGATCCGCACGTTGGCAACCCCCCGCCGTCGTGATGCTCCATCACTTATGGCTCCTAAAACCGGCGTTTAGGGACCAAAACTGATGGAGCAACCGGGGAGAAGAGGGTGGTTGCAGGCGGAGCGCAAGCGTAGGCTGGGCAGTCCAAGGCACATCCGCCCAGCGTGAGAAGGGAAGTTCATGACCATCCCGCCAGTGCACGAACCTGAGCCGTTCCCGCCGGAACCGGGCCCGGAGCCCACCTCCCCGGACCCCACCCAGCCGCACCCTCCCGGCCCGCCATCCCCGAATCCGTTCCCCGCACCGGCGCCTCCGGGACCGCTTCCCGTCCCGGATCCCGGCCCGGCGCCGCTCCGCCCGGACCCCACCCGGGACTGACCGCCAACCTCAAAGGGCCCTTCCGCTGCCTGCCCGTGCACGGCTGGGAGGGCCCTTTTCCATGCCCGCGGTGGCCGGAAAATTCTCCGGAATCCGCTGCTGGAAACCCTTGCGGACCTGGTTCTCCAGTGCTAAAAAATCTATATCAGCCACCATAGATCGGCTGATACGGGAATGATGTTGGACCATCTCTTACGAGGAGGGAAGCCATGTTGATGCGAACCGATCCGTTCCGCGAGCTGGACAGGCTGGCCCAGCAGGTCCTCGGCACGGCTGCACGCCCGGCGGCGATGCCGATGGATGCATGGCGAGAGGACCAGGTATTCGTCGTGGCCTTTGATTTGCCCGGTGTCTCGGTGGACTCGGTGGACCTGGATGTTGAACGGAATGTCCTGACGGTGCGGGCCGAACGCCCGGACCCAGTGGGCAAGGACACCGAATTGGTCGCCTCTGAACGGCCGCGCGGCGTCTTCAGCCGCCAACTGATCCTCGGCGACACGCTGGACACTGACCACATCAAGGCCAGCTATGACGCCGGCGTCCTGACGCTGCGGATCCCGGTTGCCGAAAAGGCCAAGCCGCGCAAGATCGAGATCGAAACGAAGGGGGCAAAGCAGGAAATCGCCGCTTAGTTTCACCACAGGACCGGGAGGCGGGCACATCTGTTGACTGCCTTTTTGGGGCGAATCGCCATTCTGTGCACGCCACAGCGCCAGACAGCGCATCGGCAGCGTAAGCCTTACCCTCCCGCCACGGTGGCCCCCGGTTTCGGCCGGGGGCCATCCATGTCCCAGGACTCCCGCTGCGGGCGGGCAGTGGCTAGGCGTTCAGACGCTGAGTTCCAGCATCAGCGCGGGCAGTTCATCCGCCAGCTCGCGGGCCAGGAATCCCAGGGGACCCATCCTGCTGGCCAGCCGGTCCGCCGCGGCTGCGTGCAGGTGCGTACCCCAGCAGGCTGCCTGTGCGCAGGTCGTGCCCCGCGCCTGGAGCCCGGCAATCGCCCCCGCCAGCACGTCGCCGCTGCCGGATGTTCCCAAACCGCCGTACCCGGTGGTGATCTTCCACAGGCCGGGGCCGTCCGCATCGGGCCCCGTTGGCTTGCTGACCAGCCCCTGGCAACTGACCACGGCACCAAACCGTTCAGAGATGCCGGCGACGTCCCGTTCGAGGTCCGCCACATCCCGTCCCAGCAGGATAGCCGCTTCCGTGGGATTCGGCGTGAGAATCAACCGGCCGCGCCAAGGGTCCAGCTGGTCCTCCAGGTGCACCAAGGCGGCCAGTGCGTAGGCATCGAGGACGACGGCGGGGCCTCCTTGGCTGCCGTCGGAAGCGCCGGACGTGCCGTCCCCGCCACGGCCTGCCTCGCGGCTCAGCAGGGCCTGCAGCAGTTCGCCGGCAAGGTCAGGGTCGTCCAGGCCGGGCCCGACCAGCACGGTGTCTGCCCGGTCAAGGTAGGAGGAGATGCCCTCGAGTTCGGCCTTGACCGAGCCGCCGGACGTTTCCGGCATGGCAATGGCCCCGCATTCCGGTACCGCCACCCCAAGCTGCACGGCCACCGACCCCGCCACTGCCAGCGTAAGTTTCCCCGCTCCCGCACGCAGCGCTGAAACGCCCGCCAGCAGTGCCGCGCCAGGGGTGGAGCGGGCGCCGCCCACCACCAGCACCGAGCCCCGGGAATACTTGTCAGCTCCCGGTGCCGGCAACCGCCAGTCCCGCAGGAGCGAGGGCGTAACGGGGACGGGAGAGGAGTCACTGCGGCCGGACACTGGTGTCTCCTGCATGCTCGGTAACCGCGATGCCCTGCTCGGCCAGGTGGTCAGCGACATTGAAGCTCTCCAGTGTCCACGGGCCGGCGCCGGACGGGCGGACGAACCGGGTCACGGACGCATTGAGGATGGCCTCCCTGGCGGCCAGGTCCAGCAGCTCCTTTTCACTGAGCCCCTCCAGCACGTACCGGAACAGCATGATCACGGCGTCGTGGCACACCAGCATCACCCGGTGTCCGGTGCCCAGGTTGTTCAACTCTGCCAGGACGGACCGGAGCCGCAGCGCAACGTCGGCCCAGGATTCCCCTCCGGGCGGCCGGTAGTACAGCTTGCCGAGCCAGTCCCGGCGCTCGGATTCCTCCGGGTAGCGGTTCTCCACGCCCAGCCGGGTGAGCCGGTCCAGGATGCCCAGCTCACGGTCCCGCAACCGCTCGTCCGTGCGCACCTGCACCGGCCAGCCTGCGGTTTCCACCGCGATCTCCGCCGTCTGCCGGGCCCGAGCGTAGGGGGAGGACACCACAGCGTCCGGCCGAAAATCCGCCGCGGTCCGGCCCAGGGCGGTACCCAGGGCTTTGGCCTGGTCCCGTCCCGTCCCGGACAGGTTCACGTCCGCATCGCGGGCGGGAACCTCGATGACTTCCACCCCGGCTTCCCGCGCCTCGGTGGCCGCAACGTTGCCTTCGCTCTCCCCATGCCGGATCAACAGCAGCTCCACAGCCCCGGCCTCCTGGACCGCCTGGGTCAGGCCGTCGTCGTCCGCCGCAGCACCCGCCGCCCGCTCATCCTTCACAACACCACCCCGTCCGCTCGCCGTGCCAAATGCAGGAACATTACCCACGGCGTACCCACGGGGCGGCGGAAAATAACGGACGGCCTACCGCTCGGGGGTCAGGACTTTCGAGAATACGGTGGCGCCGTTGGCGTTGCGGAGGCTGACGGTGAAGCTGTTGTCCTCGCCCAGCTGGACGTGCCCGAAGAACTGGTTTTCGCCGTCGCGCGGGGACTCACCGGCGAAGCGTCCCGTCTTGGAGAACACCACTTCGGGACCAAAGGTGCCGTCCATCGCGTTCGGACCGAAGGATCCCGCAGCGATGGGCCCGGCCACGAACTCCCAGAACGGATCGAAGTCGGTGAAGGCCGCCCGCTCGGGGGAGTAGTGGTGGGCGGCGCAGTAGTGGACGTCGGCGGTGAGCCAGACGGTGTTCTTGACGCCGTTGCGTTTGAACGCGCTGAGCACCCCGGCGATTTCCAGCTCACGGCCCAAGGGGGCGCCGGCGTCGCGATTGGACACGCTCTCCTCATTCACCGGGCCGTCCGGCACCACCACCCCCAGCGGCAGGTCGTTGGCGATCACCTTCCAGGTGGCCTTGGACTTGCTGACCTCGCTGACCAGCCAGTCCACCTGCTCCTGGCCCAAAATGGCGGTGGCGTAGGGTTCCTTGCCGTCCGTGTTGGGGGACTTGTAAGTGCGCATGTCCAGGCAGAAGATCTCCAGCTGCGGGCCACGGGAAATCTTCCGGTAGATTCGCGCCGGCTGGTAAGTGCCGGCGTCGTCGAATGTTCCCGGGCGCCAAATGGCCGAACTGTCCGCGATTGGCATGTTCTCCTGCCAGGCCTGCCGGCCGCGGGCGGCGAGGGTGTTGACGTCCCGCACGGTGTAGCGGGAGTCGTCCAGGATCTGGCCGGGGTACCAGTTGTTGTGCGTCTCGTGGTCGTCCCACTGGGCGATCACCGGGACGTCCGCGAACAGGGCCCGCATGTTGGCGTCCATGGAGTTGTAGCGGTGCCGGCCGCGGAATTCGGTGAGGGTCTCGGCCACCTTGGACACCTCGTCGGTGACCAGGTTCTTCCATACCTGCCCGTCCTTTTCGGTGACGGTCTCCGCAATGGGGCCATCGGCGTAGATGGTGTCGCCTGAGTGGATAAAGAAGTCCGGCCGGGTCTGGTGCATGGCCCGGTAGCCGCGCATCCCGCCGATCTCCTCGTTGATGCCCCACCCCTGGCCGGCCGTGTCGCCCGTCCACACAAAGCTTTGCGCGGACGACGCCGGGACGTCGCCTCCGTTGCCCGTCCCACCGGTGCGGCCCTTGCCGTTGACCGTCCCCGTGTCCGGGGCCGTGCGGAACCCGCCGCGGACAGTCTCGCCCGCCGCGCCGCCGTCGTCCTCGAAACTGATCTCCAGCGAGAACCGGGTGTTGGAGGGCAGGTTCCCCGCGTGGATTTTGGCAGTAAAGTCGGACGCCTGGGTGGCGCGGGGTCCGCGGAGGACCCGCTCGAAAGCGCCCCGCCCGCTAAGCACCTGGCCGGCGTCGTCCACGGCGCGCAGCACGGCCGTCATGCGCCCGGCGCCCGAGGCACGCGACCAGAGGACGGCTGAATCCGAGGTGACGTCGCCGGTGGCGATGCCGCTGGGCAGGGTGAGCCTGTTGCGGACCAGTGCTACGCCGCCGGGAGACTGGGTGGCGGCCGTTGCGTTCGCGGCGGGGATGGAGGCCAGTGCGGCGGCGAGGACGGAACTCTTGACGATGGTGCGGCGGGAAACCCCGGCCTGGGAAGTCTCAGTCATGTCCTCAGGGTTTCCCGGGCGGGCACACGGATTCTGGCGATGGGGTGAACCCGGGGTGTACGACGCGCAAATTCACCCGCGACGCGCAGGTTCCCTGGAGACCCCGGGATGTGGGCCGCGGAAAGGAATATCAGCCGCGGCAACGTGTATGCGCGTCGCTGCGTGGCCATGCCGCAGGGCGCCGCCCGGACTATGGCTTCGCGAAGTCGCCGATCCGGCCCTCCCGCAAGGCCGCACCCACCGCCGCAATGCCGGCGTAATCGGGAAACAGCACGGACTGCCCGGCCACAAAGCCGGAGCCCAACGTGGGAAGGGTCATGGTTCCGATGGCGTTCACGTCCAGGTTGCGCAGGCTGTACGCCAGGATCGTAGCCTGGACGGGGTCAAAGGCCCTGTCCACCGTGAGGCAGCAGGAGGCGAAATCGACCAGCGACCGCACCGCTGTCACGTCGTTCAGGGCACCGCCCCCCGTGAGCCGGGCCAGGATTGCCCGGAGCATGATCTGCTGGTCTCGGACCCGCTGGAAGTCCCCGTCAGAGAAGGCGTAGCGCTCGCGGGAGAATTCCAGGGCGGCCTGGCCATCGAGGTGGTTCACGCCCGCGCTGAAGACGTGCTGGGTTTCGATGCTGGACTGGAAGGCCATGGGCACGTTGACGTCGATGCCCCCCAGTCCGTCCACCAGGAGCTTGAAACCGCCAAAGTCAAGCATCAGGGTGTGGTCGATGGTGATGCCCAGCAGTTGCTGCACGGCGGCGGTCTGCATGTCGATGCCCCCATACTGCAGCCCGGCGTTGATCTTGGCGCTGCCGAATCCGGGGATGTCCACCCAGTTGTCCCGGTTGATCGAGATGAGGTAGAGGTTCCGCCGGTCGGCAGGGACGTGGACCACCATGAGGGTGTCGGCCCGCTGGTCCTGGGGTTCGCCGGTGGCGGCGGTGTGGGCCGCGGCGTCGCGGGCGGGGGTGTCACGGATGTCGCTGCCGATGACGAGGATGTTCATTGGGACCGCAGGCAGGTCCGGAATGGGCGCAGGTGGCGGCGGCGGGGCAGGGGCCGGCGGAGGAGTTTCAGAGGGCGTGGGCGTCGGCGTCGGGCTGGGCGGCTGGGTCTGGGTGGCTGCCGGCTGCGCTTCCTGGCCGGCCCGGTTCAGGCTGAAGACCGCGACGCCGGCGGCCACCACAAGCACCAGCGCCACCAGCGCGGCGATCCAGCGGCGCCGTCCCAGGGCAAGCATCCAGGCAGGCCGGGGGGTACTGGCTGGATCAGATGGGCCGGCAGTGCTCATGATGGTCCTCCACCTCGTAGTGTTCAGGTGGGATCAGTGTCCGCCTCTTGCGCCATTGCTCGCTACGTACGTGTCCAAACTGTCACCTGCCAAGGCCTGGCCAATGGCGTTGATGGCTGTGTAATCGGCCAGGACGATGGACTGCCCGTCGCTGGATGTCCCCGTGCCCAGGGTGGGCAGCGTGAACATCTGCATATCGCTGGCCCGCACGTTTCGAAGTTCGAAAGCCAGCCCTGCCAGTGCTGCAGCGTTGAGTCCCCGGTCCACACTGATGAAAGGAGCCATGGAGCTGACCACGTTCTGGACCTTGACAGGATTGAGAAGCGTCTCGGGGCTTAGGTTCTTTGCGAGGAGCGCCCGGACAAAGGCTTGTTGGTTGCGCACCCGCTGGTAGTCGCCGTCGGAAAATGCATAGCGCTCGCGGACGAACTCAAGTGCATGCTTACCGTCCAGCAGATTCGGGCCCGCGGCGTACTTGAAGTTGTCGTGGGCCGAAACAAAGGGCTGGGTGACGTTCACTTCAACCCCGCCGAGGGCGTTGGTAAGCCCCACGAAACCTTTAAAGTCGATCATGGCTACGTGGTCGATCCTCTGGTGGAATAGCCCTTCCACTGTTTGCACCATAAGGGGCACGCCGCCGTAGGCAAGTGCTGCATTGATTTTGGCCTGTCCCTTGCCAGGGATGTCCACCCACAAGTCCCGCATGATCGAAATCGAGAAGATCTTGGCCCGGTCGGCCGGGATGTGGACCAGCATGAGGGTATCTGCCCGTTGATCGGAGTTGTTGCCGGAAACAGCCTGGTCCACCGTGGCGCCCCGGCTGTCGCTGCCCAGCACCAATATGTTCAAAGCGCCGGCGGTTGGCCCCGCGACGGGAACCGCTGCAAAGCCCGCTCCCGGAACGCTTCCTGCCGCTGCTCCCGCCGGTTCTCCGGCCGGCGCCTGCGAATTCGACTGCGGGCGGCTGGATTCCGGCGGGAAAGGATTGTCGATGACCTTAGCTTGGGAGTCATAAGCCTGACCCAGGCTGAAGAGGTAGGCGCCTGCCGCAGCGGGGACCAGAATCGCCACTGCGAGCAGCACCAGCAGCACAGTGCGCAGGGGGCTGCGACGCCTGGATTTCGGCGCGGGGGTGACGCCGGGGCTTACGCTCAACAGCTTGGCCTGGGTGCTCATTTCGGAAAATTAGCACCGGTAAATTTCCTTTACATCGGGGGAATCCACAGAAAACCCGCAGCGTTTTCCGCCGCGCATATTAGGCCTGCCGCTCCCCGGAACTGCGGCAACGCACTTCAGCTACCGGGCAGCGCCCCCATGGACCGGAGAGTTGAGCCGTGCGTGGCGCAGGATGGAGACGATCGCAGGGGCCAGCTGGTCCTCCATCTCCCGGTAAACCTCCGGAGCGCGGCGGTAGGGGTCCACGATGTCGTTGTCCGCGGAATCGGCCGGCAGCGAGAGGTGCCGTACTCCGGCGGCCCGCGCCGGCAGCCCCCGCCACAAGGCGGCGTTGGCTGCGAGGCCGCCTTCGACGTCGGAACCGGTGTCCTGCGAAGGTACGACGGCGGCGGGCTGGCTGTCCGCGCCAGCCGTCCGCTGGCGGTCCTCCCGTTGATCGAGGACATCGAGCATTCGCGCGAACTCGCGGATGGTGAACGTCCGCTTGAGCAGGGAAGCGTCAAGCTGGAGGACCTCTCCGCGGTGGCCGGAAGTCATGGTGAGCACCAGGTCTACGCCGCGCAGGATCTTCGGCGTCAGCTGCCGCGCCGCAAACCCTTCCGGGTCCCCGCCGAAGGTCCGTACGATCTCTGCGGAGAGAGGCTGCATCGGCTCGCCCACCAGGGCCCGGGTGCCGGCGCTGGACACCTGGAAGCCGCCCGGCACCGCCTGGTCCAATCCTGCCTGCAGCAGCCGTTCGGCCACCGGCGACCGGCAGATGTTCCCGGTGCAGACGGTCAGGATCCGTACTGGTGTGGAAGTGTCCAAGGAGATGTTCTCTTTTCCCAGCTGGTGCCGGACCCGCTCAGGCCCGTGCCTTTCAACTTAACACGCGGCTGCCCGGCGGCGGCCTCCCGAACCGGGGTGCCGCCGCCGCGCCGCGCGCATTCGCGGGTCCGCCTGCTACAGCGCGGCCAGCAGCTGCTTCATCTGGGTGATTTCCGCCTGCTGGGCAGCCACGATGTCATGGCCCAGCTTGACCGCGTCCGGGAATTTGCCGGCGCTGATTTCCTGCTGGGACATGTCGATGGCGCCCTCGTGATGGCCGATCATCTGCTGGAGGAACAGCCGGGCAGCCTCGGTACCCGAAGCGGACTTGAGCTTGTTGATCCCGTCGTCGTCCACCATGCCTGCCATGCCGTGCCCGGAATGGTCACTCATCATGGTTGGCAAATTCCAGCCGGTGAGCCACCCGGTCATCTGCTTGATCTCCGGTGCCTGGGCCGCCTTGATCTTGGTGGCAAGCGCGATGACGTCGGCCGGCATGCCTGCCTTGGCCAGGATGATGTCGCTCATTTCCACGGCCTGGGAGTGGTGAGGAATCATCATCTGGGCAAACATGATGTCCGCCTGGTTGTGGTCGGCGCCGGCGTTGGGCGTGCTGCCGGCGCCCGGCATGGTGCTGGACATGGCGCCGGAGCTGCCGTGGTCCATGGGCATGCTGCTACCCGCACCGGCGTTGGCGGCACACCCGGCGAGGCCGAGGGAGGCAGCCAGGGCGGCAGCCATTGAAAGGGTCTTGAAAGTGGGGTTCATGGTTGTCCTTCAGGGAGTACTGGAACTGGGACGCGGCGTGTGGCGCAGTCCGGTTTACGTCCGGCTGATGGACAGCTCGCAGGGTGTGGGGCCCGGCGGCAGGTAGCCGTAGCCGGGCCCGGGACCGCCCTCGGCCGGCTGCAGCGGGAGGACGGCCAGGGTTGCCTGCGGCGGGGAAATGGTCAGGGGACCGCTGGGAGCGGAGGGGACGCAGGGCGCCCCCGATTCCTTCACCCCCGGGCAGGAGCCGCCGCAGGCGGCCGAGGCCAGGTCAGGTGTGTCCACGGCAGCTGCGGCCGGCGCGTTGGCAGGCTGCGGAGCAGCGCTGTGCGAAGCAGCTGCGTTGGGCACTTTGCCATGCGAAGGAGTGCTGGGCGAAGCAGTGCTGTGCGAAGCACCGCCCTGGGACATGGCCCCGGGCGAAGCGTGCCCGGAGGTCAGCACATGCATGCCCAGCAGTCCCGCGATGACGGCCAGAGCAGCGGCGAACAGCCATGCCCTGCGAAGGAGGGCCGGCACGGCGCGGGTGGTCATGGCGGTCCCTCCTTCCGTTCGGTGTGCAGTGATCAACGTACCTCTGACGGGTTCAGTTTCAGGCGCCGGAGGAGCTGGGCGTTCAGTGCCACCACCACGGTGGACGCGGACATCAGCACGGCACCCGCCGCGGGGGAGAGGACCACCCCGGCGAAGGCCAGGACGCCGGCGGCCAGCGGCACGGACAGGATGTTGTAGCCGGTGGCCCACACCAGGTTCTGCCACATTTTCCGGTAGCTGGCGCGGGACAGGTCCACCATGGACAGGACTGCCCGGGGATCGTTCCCGGCCAGCACCACGCCAGCGGACTCCACGGCGACGTCGGTTCCCGCGCCGATGGCGATGCCCACCTCGGCCCGTGCCAGGGCAGGGGAGTCGTTGACGCCGTCGCCTACCATGGCCACCTTCATCCCGCGGCCCTGCAGCTCGGCGACTTTCTTGTCCTTGTCTGCCGGCAGGACCTCGGCGAAGACCTCGTCGATGCCCAGGTCGGCCGCCACCGCCTTCGCCACCTGGTGGGCGTCGCCGGTAACCATGGCCACCTTGACGCCGCGCCGCTGCAGGGCCTGCACGGCCTGCCGCGACTCCGGTCGCACGGCATCCTCCATGCTGACGGCACCCAGGACCCTGCCGTCGTCGACCACGTGCAGCACGGCGGCGCCCCGGTCCATCCACGTGCGCGTACTGGCCGCCAAAGAGTCAGGCTCGACGACGCCGAGTTCGCGCAGCAGCGCCGGCCCGCCCACGTGCACCGTACGTCCGTCCACGCCGGCCCTTACGCCGCGGCCCGTCAGTGCGGTGAAGCCGGTGGCAGCCGGGAGCGTCAGATTCCGTTCCCTGGCGGCCCGCACGATGGCGCGCGCCACCGGATGTTCGCTGTCTGACTCCACCGATGCGGCCAGTGCCAGCACTGCGTCGGGATCCGCGCCGTCCGCAACGGCAACGTCATTCAGTTCCGGTTCGCCGGTGGTCAGGGTGCCGGTTTTGTCGAACAGGACAACGTCGATGGTGCGCATGCGCTCCAGTGCCATCCGGTTCTTGATCAGTACACCGGCGCGGGCGGCCTGTTCGGTGGAGATGGCAATCACCAGCGGGATGGCCAGCCCCAAGGCGTGCGGGCAGGCGATGACCAATACGGTGACGGTTCGCGTGACAGCGTCCGGGACGCTGCCGAGCAATGTCCACGCGATAAAGGTCAGGAGGCCGGCGCCGGCGGCGAAGTAGAAGAGGAACGCCGCGGCGCGGTCCGCCAGGGCCTGCGCGCGGGATGATGAGGCCTGCGCTTCCTCCACCAGCCGCTGGATCCCGGCCAGCGCGGTCTGGTCCCCAACGGCCGTGACCCGGACCCGGACGCTGCTGTCGGTGGCCACGGTTCCGGCTACCACCGCGTCCCCGGCACCGCGGGCCACGGTCCTGGACTCCCCGGTGATCATGGACTCGTCGAACTCGGCCTGCCCGTCCACCACGCTGCCGTCAGCCGGCATGCGGGCGCCGGGCCGGACCAGGACCAAGTCCCCGGGGCTTAGCTCAGACACCGGGACAGTCTCGGTGCCGGCGTCCGTAATGCGTTCGGCCTCGTCCGGCAGCAGGGCCGCCAAGGCATCCAGCGCGCCCTGCGCGGACCCGAGGGCGCGCATCTCGATCCAGTGGCCCAGCAGCATGATGGCCACCAGTAACGCCAGCTCCCACCAGAAGTCGAGGTCGAACCCGCCGATCCCCAGGCTGGTGACCCAGGACGCGGCGAAGGCTACGGAAATGGCCATGCCAATCAGCAGCATCATCCCCGGCGAACGGTCTTTGAGCTCCTGCAGGCCGCCCTTGAGGAACGGCTGGCCACCATAGAGGAAGATGACCGTCCCCAGCACCGGCGGGATCCAGGCGGCGCCCGGGAATTCCGGCGGCATGTAGCCCAGGAGATGGCCCATCATGGGGCTGAAATAGACCACGGGGACGGCG
Organism: Pseudarthrobacter sp. CC12; assembly: GCF_039907755.1. Lineage (NCBI taxonomy): Bacteria > Bacillati > Actinomycetota > Actinomycetes > Micrococcales > Micrococcaceae > Pseudarthrobacter > Pseudarthrobacter sp. CC12. The sequence goes on from NZ_JARDJH010000051.1 coordinate 16,149, forward strand.
AGGGCCAGGGTCAGCCAGAACCTGTTCTTGAACATGGCGGTGCTGTGCCCGGCGTGCTGGCCGTGGGTGTGGACGGTGTGGTCGTCGTCGCCGTGGGCAGCTTGGCCATTATGGTGTGCGTGCCCTGCGCCGTGTGCCGGTGCCTGGGTAAGCGTCCCGCTGGGTGGCTGGTGGTGCTCCGGGGAACTGCCTTGATGGTGCATGTGGTGATTGTCCTGCATTCTTCCTCCTGGGAGGCAGTCGCCGCCCGGACCTGGTCCGGGGCTGCGAAATCTTGGGCGTGCCTGTGATGCTGCGCGGCTCAGAAGTCGCGCTGCGGTGCCGCATCGGCGTCGGACCGTACGACGGCGGCGGGAGAGGCGTGCGCGGAAGGTTCAGGGAGGGCGGCGCCCGGCCGGGCGGCCTGGGCAGGGCCGCAGCAGCTGCAGGCGGCGGAAGCGAGGGGGAGTTGGGGGCGGTTCCCGGTGTTCATGTCAGTTCCAATCCGTTGAGGGAATCAAGGGGTGCTGGGGTTGAACGGCTGTGAAGGCCGGTGGGCACCAGCCGGGACATACCACTTCACTGACAACACCGACACCATACCCCCTGGGGGTATGGTGGTCAAGTGTGCTAGGGCATTTTCCGGAGGACGTCCATAGGGCCTCCCGCACTACCTTCCCTCCGCCGGGGCGGCCATACTGGAAAGAGCGAGGACAGAACCGGCCCGCTGGGGGCCGGCGTACGCCGGGAGGTGGACCTGTGACGGAGCTCAGCGGCCTGTACACATACTCGAGTGCCCTCGGGGACAGCGAAAGCGATGCTGGAACCTTCAGGGTGGACATCGAGCCGGCAGGTCCAACCTTCCACTGGTCCGACGGTACCTACCGGCTGCACGGATACCGCCGCGGCGAAGTTGTCCCCACCATGGAGCTGGTCTTCGCCCACAAGCATCCCGATGACCGCGACCGGTGCGAGGAGATCGTGGCGCAGGTCTGCAACACCGGCGGCTTCTTCTGCCTGTACCACCGGCTGGTCGATGCCCAGGGCAGGACCCGGCGGGTGCTGACAGCAGGCGAGGCTATCCTCGGCCCGGACGGTGCAGTCACGGCACTCGAGGGCGTGATGGTGGATCTGAGCCGGACGCTGCAGCGTGAAACCGAACAAACCGCCCGCGAGGCCGTGGCCGGCGCTACGGCAACCCGCACCGTAATTGACCAGGCGCGGGGGATCCTCATGGGCCAGCTCAAGATTGGCTCTGATGACGCCTTCCAACTGCTGGTGACCACCAGCAGCCACCGGAACGTCAAACTCGTGGCGGTGGCTGCGGAGCTGGTGCAGCTGGCCAATTCACCGGAAGCACGGACCTATCTGGACCGGGCCGTGCGGGCCATCGACCTGCATGGCCGTCCGGACTCCGCCGGGGGCCGCCGCGCGGGCTGAAGCCTGTTGCCCGTAGGATTGGAGCAGGTGCGCCGGGAAGTCTGGTCGGCATGGATTTGTCGAACCCGGATTTAAGGACGCCCCATGAACTCCACGCCGCCCACCCCGCGCCGGAACACCTTTCCCGGTTCCACCGTCTTTTCCCGCGGCAGTTACTCCGAGGCGCTGCGGATCGGCGAGATCCTCCGCAAGGAGACCGTGGGCGGGGCCCTCCTGGTCGCAGCCGCCGTCATCGCGCTGATCTGGGCCAACTCGCCGGCGTCGGAGAGCTACTTTGCCCTCCGCGACTTCAAGGTGGGCTACGAACCGTGGCACCTTGACCTCAGCCTGGGGGCCTGGGCGGCGGACGGCCTGCTGGCCATCTTCTTCTTCCTGGTGGGCCTGGAACTCAAGCGGGAATTCGTGGCCGGTGACCTGCGCCAGCTCAACAAGTCGATCGTGCCCGTGGCGGCCGCCGTGGGAGGGGTGGCCGTCCCGGCGGTGATTTACGCCGTCGTCAATTTTTCCAGCCCTGGCACGCTCCGCGGCTGGGCCATCCCCACAGCCACGGACATTGCGTTCGCCGTTGCCGTGCTGGCGATCATCGGCTCACATCTGCCCAGCGCCCTGCGGATCTTCCTGCTCACTCTGGCCGTGGTGGACGACCTGATCGCCATCACCATCATCGCGTTCTTCTACTCCAGCGACATCCAGGTGGCCCCGCTGCTGCTGGCGCTCATCCCGCTGGCCATCTATGCCTTCCTCGCGCACGCATACCGTCGTTTCTTCGGCCGCCATGCGGCCGCCGCCTGGCTGATCCTGCTGCCACTGGGTGCCGCCACCTGGGCCCTGGTGCACGCGTCCGGCATCCACGCCACCGTGGCCGGCGTGCTCCTGGGCTTCGCGATCCCCGTGATCCGCTCGCAGGCGTCCGGCGGGCCCGAGGCCGGCCCAGGGCTCGCGGAAATCTTCGAGCACCGGTTCCGGCCCATTTCCGCCGGCGTTGCCGTCCCCATTTTTGCGTTCTTTTCCGCGGGCGTGGCCGTTGGCGGCTGGGCTGGCCTGGGGTCAGCCCTGGCAGACCCCGTGGCCCTGGGCATCATCCTGGGACTGGTCCTGGGCAAGCCGATCGGCATCCTGGCCACCACGTGGATCCTGACCAAGGCCACCCGGGCAAGCCTGGACAGCTCGTTCAAGTGGATCGATGTGTTCGGTGTGGCCCTGCTGGCGGGGATCGGTTTCACCGTCTCGCTGCTGGTGGCAGAGCTGAGCTTTGGGCACGGCAGCCTGCACGATGACCACGCCAAGGTGGGAATCCTGGCTGCGTCACTGATCGCCGCGCTGCTGGCCACCGCCGTGCTGCGCACCCGCAACCGCCAGTACCGGCTGGCCGAAGAGCTCGAAAAAGTGGACTCTGACAACGACGGCGTCCCGGACGTCTACCAGCAGCGCACTTAGCCCGGGGGTCCAGGGGCCGTCCGGCCGGAACGGCCGGACCCCGTGCTCAGGCCGTCGCGAGCGGCTTCGCCTGGGTGGGTGGAACGGCCGGTGCCGGTTCAACGTGGCGGATCTCCAGGGCCTCGGGGTCCAGCAGCTTGCGCGCGCCGGTCCGGGCGTCCAGGATCCAGAAGAGTTCGAGGGCAGGGACGACGTCGGTCACCCGGCCTTTGTGGAAGAGCCTGCCCCGGTGCCACGCCTCGATCTGGTCGCCGATGCGGAGCTGGGCGGTGCGTATTCCTTGTGCCTCCATTGGGCTGCCTCCTGCTGTTGAATCCCCGTAAGCTCAGCTTGCCGTGGACAGGTTGCCGGAGTGTTTCGGCCCGGTGTTTTTTCTGTGTCTTGTGTGGCTGGAGGGGCTAGTCCTCCATCGGGAATGCCACGGCCTCGCCCACAACCCGCAGGCAGAGCTCCATTCCGGGGCGGGCAATCGAGGCGTTCCAGTGCCGGATGGTGATCACTTCGCCGCCGCCCGGGTAGCGGTGGTCGGCGTGCTCGGCCACTTCCTTGGGCACATTGAGCTTCAGCCGCACGGTGGTTTCGGGGCCAAAGTAGTCGGTGTCCACCACCACGCCGCGGATGGGACCGTCCTCGGCAATGCGGATCTGTTCCGGCCGCAGCATCAGCTGAACGTGGCCCTGAGCCGGAGGCCTGCGCACCGGGATCCCGCCCAGTGAGCAGGTGGCCAGGGTCCCTTCCAACCAGGCGTCCAGGATGACGGCGTCGCCCAGGAACTCGGCGGTGGCCCGGTCCGCGGGCCGGGTGTACACCACGAAGGGATTGCCGATCTGTGCCAGCTTGCCGCCGCGCATCACGGCCACCTGATCCGCGAAGGACAATGCCTCGGCCTGGTCATGGGTGACCAGGATGGTGGTGACGCCGGCCTCGGCCAGGACCGTGGCCACGGCGCGGCGCGTGGCCACGCGCAGGCCGGCGTCCAAGGCTGAGAACGGCTCGTCCAGGAGCATCAGCTCAGGTTCGCGCGCAAGGGCCCGGGCCAGGGCAACGCGCTGCTGCTGTCCACCGGAAAGCTGGTGTGGCCGGCGCTTGGCCATGGAGGGGTCCAGGGACACCATTTCCAGCAGCTCCGCCACGCGGGCGTTCACGGCGCGGCGTCCGCCCTCGAGCCTGGCAGGATTCAGGCCGAAGGCTATGTTCTGTCCAACGTTCAGGTGCGGGAAGAGGGCGCCATCCTGCGCCACATACCCGATCTGCCGCTTATGCGCCGGAAGCCACGCGCCGTCGCCGGCCACGGTGGTGCCGTTGAGCGAGATGGTGCCGGTGTCCGGGTGCTCGAACCCGGCGATCAGGCGCAGGAGGGTGGTCTTGCCCGAACCGGATGGACCCACGATCGCGGTGGTCCCGCCCTTGGCCACAGACAGGTTGACGCCCCTGAGGACCGCCTGGGATCCGAAGTTCTTGGTGACGTCCGTGATCTGCAGGTGGCTGTTGGTGGTGGCTGCCACCGAAGGTGCCACCCGCGGCTCGGGCAGCCTGCGGGTTGATGGTGCTGTCACTGTCCGGCTACTTTCTTGGACTGTTGGAAGAGGAGATAGGTCATGGGCGCGGAAAGCAGGATCATCAGCAGGGCATAGGGCGCCGCGCCGGCGTAATCGATCTCGCTGCTCTTGCTCCAGAACTCGGTGGCCAGTGTCTTGGTGCCGTTCGGGGAGAGGAGCAAGGTGGCCGTGAGTTCGTTGGCAATGGCCAGGAACACCAGGGCCGCGCCGCCGGCCGCGGCCGGGGCCGTGAGCCGCAGGGTGACGCGGATGAACGCAAGCAGCGGGGGCTTGCCCAGCGCCTGGGCTGCCTCATCGAGTTCCTTGGGGGCCTGCGCCAGTCCGGCCCGAAGGTTCACCAGGGCACGTGGGAGGAACAGGAGCACGTAGGCTGCCACCAGCACGCCGGCCGTTTGGTAGATCCCGGGCACAAGGCGGATGCTGACGGTGACGAAGGCCAGGGCCACCACGATGCCGGGCATGGAGCTGGTGACGTAGTTGGACAGTTCCAGTGACTTGCTGAACCAGCCGGGCTTCCGGACCGCCAGGTATGCCATGGGGAACGCGACCACGATGGTGGCCGCGGCACCGGCGAGCCCGTACCCGAAGGTGGCAAAAAGCGCGGGAAGGAATTCGGTGGCGGTCCACACCTCGGCGCCGCCGGCCACAATCCACTTGAGCACGTAATACAGGGGGAGGCCGAACGCCAGCGCCGTCAGCGCCAGCAGGAAGACCTGGCCCGGGACCTGGTAGGCGTGCAACGGGAGACGCAGCGCCCTGGCCTGCACTCCCGAGCCGATCCTGGCGTACCGGGCGGTGCCACGGCTGCGGACCTCCGCCAGCAGCAGGAGCAGGCAGAAGAACACCAGGACGCTTGCCAGCATGTTCCCGGCGGCCCCGTTGAACGTGGACCGGTACTGGGTCATGATCGCGGTGGTGAAGGTGTCAAAGCGGATCATGGCGAATGCGCCGTATTCGGCGAGCAGGTGCAGTCCCACCAGCAGCGCGCCGCCCGTCAGGGCGATCCGCAGCTGGGGGAGCACCACCCGGAAGAAGGCCCGCCAGGCGCCCAGCCCCAGCGCGGCCGCGGACTGTTCAATGGCCGGGTCCAACCGGCTGAGGGTGGCGGCCGCCGGGATGTACACCAGCGGGAAGTAGGACAGGGTGGAGATCAGGATCCCCGAGCCCAGGCCGCCCAGCGACGGGATGGCCGATACCCACGCGTAGCTGTTCACGAACGCCGGGACGGCCAGCGGCGCGGCCAGCAGGACCGCCCAGATCCGGCGGCCGCGGAGGTTGGTCCGTTCCACCAGCCACGCCCCCGCCACGCCAAGCAGCAGGCACAGCGGGATGGTGGCGGCCATGAGGAGCAGCGTGTTCATGAGCAGTTCGCCCACGCGGGGCCGCAGGATGAGGCCGACGGCGGTATCCCACCCGGTTGCCACCGTCATGTAGACCACGTACCCCAGCGGGACGAGGGAGAAGAGGGCGATCAGCACCGCCAGGACAGATACCGCGGAAACGCCCAAAGGCGGGCGGGGGCTGCTGCCCCTGCCCGCCGTCGTCGCGCCCGCCCTTGGCGGAGCCGATAGATCGGAGGTCACGGAATTAGAGTAGTCCGGCCTGCGTCATCAGATCGCTGACCTTCTGCGAGTTGAGCTTTGCGGCGTCAACCTTGGGGGCCTGCAGGTCCTTGATGGGAACCAGCTTGTCGTTGGCGGGCACGTCGGAGCCGATGGCGTACTCGAAGGACGTACCGTTCTTCAGGACTTCCTGCCCCTTCTTGCCCGTGATGAACTTCAGGAACGCCTGCGCAGCGGCAGCATTCTTGGAGGACCTGAGCACGCCGCCGCCGGACACGGACAGGAACGCACCCGGGTCCTGGTTCTTGAAGTAGTACGGCGTGACGTTGTTGGAGTTCTCGCCGGTCTTGGCCTGGTCGCCGTAGTAGTAGTAGTGGTAGATGAGGGCCGCATCCACTTCACCGGCGTTGACAGCCTTCATGGCCGTGCTGTTGCCCTTGTAGGCCTTGGAGTTGTCCTTCATGGCCTTCAGCCAGTCCTCCGTAGCGGAGTCGCCCTTGAGTTCCAGCAGGGCCGAGACGATCGCCTGGAAGTCGGCGCCGGTGGGCGAGGCAGCCCAGCGGCCCTTCCACTCCGGCTTGGCCAGGTCCAGCATGGACTTGGGCAACTGGTCCTCGGTGAGCTTGGTCTTGTTGTACACCAGCACGGTGGAGCGGGCCGCAATGCCCGTCCACTTCCCGGTGGACGGAGAGAACTCGGCGGGGACCTGGTCCAGGGTGTCCTTGTTGACATCCGCGAACAGGCCGGCGTTCTCAACCTGCGTCATGGCGGGGGAGTTCTCGGTCAGGAACACGTCAGCGGGGGAGGCCTGGCCTTCCTGGATGATCTGGTTGGACATTTCCGTGTCATCGCCCTGGCGGAGGGTCACCTTGATGCCGGTTTCCGCAGTGAAGGCGTCAACCCATTCCTGGGTGAGGCTTTCGTGCTGGGCGTTGTAGACGGTGATTTCGCCGGAGGCTGGGCCGCCGGAGGCGGAGGAGCCGTTGCCTGCGGGGGTGCCGCCGCCGCAGGCGGTCAGGCCGAGAGCTGCGGTGGCGGCGAGTGCGATGCCTGCCAGCGCGCTGTTGCGGATCTTCATTGAGGCTGCTTTCGGTGGGGAAAAAAGTCTGCTTGAACCGGGGTCCTATTGCGCAACACTAATGTTGCCTATGTCTGAAAACTGTAGGGTAGGCAAACCTAAGCTCCAAGCCGAAAACCGCTTTAAGTGACGAGATTCACATCAATTACGAAACTATGGCGTGACGTAATTACCGGGACGCGGGTGAGCGACTCGGAAAGTGCGGGGTGCGCCGGGAGCCAGGCCGGGTTACTTGTCCGGGTTGGGGTCGCGGACGTCCTGCTCCCCGATATCCGCGGCCCCCAGGACGCTTTCCGCCGGCGCGTCCTCCGAAGGATGGAGCCGGATACTCAGCTCGGGATGGTGCAGGTCAAGGGCGGGACGCTCGGACCGGATGCGCGGCAGCGAAGTGAAGTTGTGCCGCGGCGGCGGGCAGGAGGTGGCCCATTCCAGCGAAGCCCCGAAGCCCCAGGGATCGTCAACGGTGACCTTCTTCGCGGAACGCGACGTGATGTAGACGTTCCAGAAGAACGGGATCAGGGATGCGCCCAGCAGGTAGGACCCGACGGTGGAGAACTGGTTCATGAAGGTGAAGTTGTCCTCCGGCATGTAGTCCGCATACCGGCGCGGCATGCCCAGGACGCCCAGCCAGTGCTGGATCAGGAACGTGGCATGGAAGCCCACGAACAGCATCCAGAAGTGGATCTTGCCGAGCCGCTCGTTGAGCATCTTGCCGGTGAATTTGGGCCACCAGAAATAGAAGCCGGCGAACATGGCAAATACCACGGTGCCGAAGACCACGTAGTGGAAGTGCGCCACCACGAAGTAGGTGTCCGAGACATGGAAGTCCATGGGCGGTGAAGCCAGGATGATTCCGGTTAGGCCGCCAAACAGGAACGTGGCAAGGAAGCCCATGCTCCACAGCATGGGAGTTTCGAAGGTCAGCGATCCGCCCCACATGGTGCCGATCCAGTTGAAGAACTTCACGCCGGTGGGCACCGCGATGAGCATGGTCATGAAGGCGAAGAACGGCAGGAAAATCGCCCCGGTGACGTACATGTGGTGGGCCCACACGGTGACCGAGAGGGCTGCGATGGCAATGGTGGCGTACACGATGCCCTTGTAGCCGAACAGGGGTTTGCGGCTGAACACCGGGAAGATCTCCGAGACGATGCCGAAGAACGGCAGCGCGATGATGTACACCTCGGGGTGGCCGAAGAACCAGAACAGGTGCTGCCACAGGATGGCGCCGCCGTTGGCGGGATCGAAAATGTGGGCACCGAACTTCCGGTCCGCGCCCAGGGCGAACAGTGCCGCAGCCAGCGGCGGGAACGCCATGAGCACCAGGATGCCCGTCACCAGCGTGTTCCACGTGAAGATGGGCATCCGCCACATGGTGAGCCCGGGAGCGCGCATGCAGATGATGGTGGTAATGAAGTTGACCGAGCCCAGGATGGTGCCGAAGCCGGACAGCGCCAGGCCAAAGACCCAGAGGTCACCGCCGATGCCCGGCGTAAATGTGGTGTTGGACAGGGGCGCGTAAGCGAACCAGCCAAAGGATGCCGCGCCCTGCGGGGTGATGAAGCCGGACACGGCGATGGTGGAGCCGAACAGGAAGAACCAAAAGGCCAGCGCGTTCAGGCGCGGGAACGCCACATCCGGGGCGCCGATCTGCAGCGGCATGATCACGTTGGCGAACCCGGCGAACAGCGGGGTGGCGAACATCAGCAGCATGATGGTGCCGTGCATGGTGAACAGCTGGTTGTACTGTTCCTTGGTTTGCAGGATCTGCATGCCGGGCTCGAAGAGTTCGGCGCGGATCAGCAGCGCCATCACCCCGCCTGCGCAGAAAAACACGAAGGACGAAATCAGGTACATGTACCCGATGGTCTTGTGGTCCGTGGAGGTGATCCAGTTGACCACGAGGCGCCCCTTGGACTTGGGTACCACGGGTGCCGGCAGGACTCCGGCGCCCGGAGCGCCGCCCATTCGTTGGCCTGTGGTGGTCATATCCATGCCCTCACTACTCTGTCGCTTCCGCTGGCTGCGGCGCAGGGGCCGATTGCGGGACCCTGTCATAGTCGGCGCCCAGGTTGCCGGTGTTGCCCTTCGCCTTCAGGTCGGCGATGTGGCTGTCGTACTCCTGCTGGGTCACCACCCTGACTTTGAAAAGCATCTCGGAGTGGTACTCGCCGCAGAGCTCGGCGCACTTGCCCATGTACTCGCCGGTGCGGTTGGGGGTGATGCTGATGTACGGGTTGTACTGTTCGTGGCCCGGGTAGAGGTCGCGCTTTTGCAGGAAGTCCACCACCCAGAACGAATGCTGGACGTCGCGGGACTGGAGGTGCAGTTCCACTGTCTTCCCCACGGGGAGGTAGAGCGTGGGCAGCCTGTCCGGTGCGCCGTAGGACCCGTTAAGGTGGGCCTGCTGTCCGGCGTCCTCGTGGACCTGCTCCTTGACGTAGTTGAAGTCCCAGGACCACTGCTTGCCGAAGACATCGATCACCACGTCCGGGTTGGGGTAGCGCGCATCGATGGCACGCTGTTCCCGGTCCGTAAAGACGAACAGGACGCCGATGACAATCAGCGGAATGGCCAGGTAGAAGACTTCGAGGGGGAGGTTGTAGCTCAGCTGCGGCGGGAACCCCACGGTGTTCTTCCGGCGCCGGTACGCCACGATCACCCAGATCATCAGCCCCCAAGTGATGACGCCAACCACCAGCGCGGCGATCCAGGAGTTGACCCACAGGTCCGTGATCAGCTGGGTGTTGTTGGTGGTGTCACGGGCTCCGGGGAGGAAACCGCGGGAGACTTCCGCGGAGCAGGAAGCCAGCGCCGGCAGGGCCAGAATCCCTGCGGCCAGCGCTGCGAAGTGCCGCATACTGTGGTTTCGGAACGGTTTCTTTCCCACCTGTGGTCCCTCCGGCATGCTCCAGAAGCCCGACTGTATGAGCCCGCCGCCGGCCCCGGGACCGGCAGTTGTGAGCCCCACCCTACGCGCGGAGCATGGCGATGTGAAGGGGTTTTCGGGCGCCCGGAAAGGATGTCCCGGTCCCCGAAAAGGGCCGGTTCGCCGCGCTGGCTCCGCTAGCGGGTCGCGGCCCAGACTGACGCTGCTCCCGAATGGCCGGTGGCGATGCTCTGGTACACCAGGAACAGGCCCGCCAGGACGCCCAGGACGGACGTGGCAGGAAGGACCCAGCGGGATTCGAGGAGTGTGGCCAGGCCGCGGAAGGCGGGCAGGCGGCCAAGGAGCGAGGGGAATGCGGCGGCGATCTGCACTGCTGCCACCACCAGGAACAGCGCCGCAACATAGCGGAGGAAGCTTCCCTGGTGGGCGTGGTCCTGGATGAGTTGTGACGCCGGCCGGGCCTTCTCCAGCTGCTCCCCGGCCTCCGCGGTAACCACCGTCAACGGAACCATCAGCAGCGCCAGGATGCCCAGCGGCCATGCCAGGTAGCGCCTGCTGCGACGAAGGAGCGCGAACACCACCGCCAGGACCCCGGCCAGCGGGGCGAGGACCACCACGCCGTGAATCAGCAGGATGTGGGCGGGAAGGCCGGCAATTTCGAGCACGTGGACGCTCCTGGGCGGTAGTTGGCGGGCTGGGCGGGAGGCTGCTACGCGATGCCGGTGGTGCCCAGCAGGCTTCCCACCGCGAACGTGAAGGCCATGGCCAACGCGCCGCCCACCACCAGCCGGATGGTTGCCTTGCGCTTGGAGCTTCCGCCGATTTTGGCGCTGATGGTGCCGGTCAGGGCCAGCGCCAGGATGACGGCAACGAAAGTTACCGGGATGCGGGCCGCTTCCGGCGGGAAGATGATGGCCAGCATGGGCAGGATGGCGCCGACGGTGAAGGCGATGGCGGAAGCGAACGCGGCGTGCCAGGGGCTGACCACTTCTTCTTCGTCGATGTTCAGTTCGGCCGAAAGGTGCGCCTTCAGTGCGTCCTTGGCGGTCAGTTCCTCGGCGACGGTCCTGGCGGTGGCTTCGCTGAGTCCCTTGGCCTGGTAGATATGGGCCAGTTCGTCCAGTTCGCCCTCGGGATCGTCCCGGAGCTCCTGGCGTTCCTTTTCGATCAGCGCGCGCTGGCTGTCACTTTGGCTGCTCACGGAGACGTATTCGCCCAGTGCCATGGATACCGCTCCACCTACTACGGCGGCGGTACCTGCCACCAGGATGGGCGCGAGGTCGTTGGTCACTCCCGCGACGCCCACCACGGTAGCCGCGACGGAGACGATGCCGTCGTTGGCACCAAGAACGCCGGCGCGCAGCCAGTTCAGGCGCGCGGCCACGCTGCTGTCATGGGGTTCGTTGTGGCTGAGCTTGAGGGTTTCGGACATGTTGGCAGTAAAGCACCATGCGCGCCGGGGCGCCATGAAGGTTTGCATCCCCTAACCCTGCGGGCCCGGGCAGTGGCAGCTCTTCCCACCTATTGATAAGGGTGCTTATCATAATGTTCCCTTCCAACGGCGCCTGGAGACAGGGTGCTGATGGGTGCGCCCACTGCTGGAAGGATCCTGCAACGGCGCAGGGGACAGGGGACGACGGCGATGGACACCTATGGCAATGAGGGCACCGGCGGGGCGGGTGCAGGCAGCCGGACGTTCGGCATCGAGGAGGAGCTGCTCCTGGTGGACCCAGGAACAGGGGAAGCCGTACCCCTGGCGGGGCCCTCCTGGACCTCTACGTCCGCCCGCTGGAGGCGGCGTCCGGACCCGTCCTGACAGCGGAGTTCCAGCAGGAAATGATCGAGGTGGTGAGCCCCCCGCATGCCACCCTGGCACGGCTCGGGCAGGACGTCGTGGCCGGCCGGGCCATCGCCCGCCAGGCGGCGGAGGACGTGGGCGTCAGGGTGGCGGCACTGGGAACCTCGCCGCTGCCTGCCGATCCCCATCCCGTCCAGCTCCGGCGGTTCCGCGCGATGATGGAGGAGTACGGGCTGACCGCCAGGGAACAGCTCACCTGCGGCTGCCACATCCACGTCTCGGTCGAGTCGCAGGAGGAGGCCGTGGCCGTGCTGGACCGCATGCGCAACTGGCTGCCGGTGCTCGTCGCGCTGAGCGCCAATTCGCCGTTCTGGCACGGCGAGGACTCCGGCTACGCCAGCTACCGCTCGCAGGTGTGGAACCGCTGGCCGTCCGCCGGGCCGCTGGAACTCCTGGGCTCCCCGGACGCCTACCACCAGCTGGTGCATGACATGGTGAGCACCGGCGTCGCCATGGACGAGGGCATGGTGTACTTCGACGCCCGCTTGTCCCGGCACTACCCCACAGTGGAAATCCGCGTGGCCGACGTCTGCCTTCGCCCGGAGAACACCGTGCTGCTGGCGGGAATTGCCCGCGGACTGGTGGAAACCGCGGCCAGGGAGTGGCGGGAAGGGATCGAACCTGTGGCCGTCCCGTCGGCGCTGCTCAGGCTGGCCGGCTGGAAGGCAAGCCGGTGGGGCCTCCGGGGTGAGCTGCTCGATCCCCTAACGCACCGCCCGGCGTCCGCGCTCGCCGTCGTGAACTCGCTGCTGCACCATGTCCGCGGGGCGCTGGAGGACATGGGCGACCTGCACCGGGTGGAGGACCTGTTGGACGGGCTGCTGGCGGACGGTACCGGTGCGGTGCGGCAGTTGGAGGTGTTGCACCGCACCGGTGACCTGGAGCGGGTGGTGGAGGATGCGGCGGACTGCACGATTGCCACGCTGTAGCGCCCTCCCGGCGTGACCGCACCCGCGGACGGCGCAGGAGC
>NZ_JARDJH010000052.1:0-28539 GCF_039907755.1 Pseudarthrobacter sp. CC12
TCAAACAACAGACACACCCGGCACCACCCAAACCAAACATTCAGGATCGCTCCGGAGCAACTTTTCAAACTTACCCGATCCCCCGCCCCGAAGCAAATCCATCTTTCAGGACCCACATCGAAGAGAAGACCGCCCCAACCGATTGCCAGCGCCCTAAAGAGCAACCAGAATCTGGCTTTGATTTGGGGGTTTTGGCCACCCGGTGAACAGTTCTTCACTGTCTCCCCCGCGGCGACTTAGAAAACAATACACGCCCACCCGGCCCACCGCAAACCGGCCCTCACAGGGCCGGAAATCCCCGGTATTCCGCGGCGAAACCCGGAGTGGAGCGCCTGCGCAACTTGCCGCCGTCGTCATTCTGCCGGTGTGTGCTGCCGCACAGGTGTTTCCTGGCAGGCCCAGCCGCTGAACAAGTAACGGGTTAAACGCCGAAGGGCCGGCAACCCTAAGGTTGCCGGCCCTCCTCAAGCAGCTGGAATCAGCGGTACCGGATTACCAGGAAGACTTGGTGATGCCCGGGAGTTCACCCTTGTGTGCCATGTCGCGGAAACGGACACGGGAGATGCCGAACTTCTGGAAGGTGCCACGAGGCCGGCCGTCGATGATGTCGCGGTTACGCAGACGGATCGGGGACGCGTTGCGCGGCAGCTTCTGCAGGCCCAGGCGGGCCGCTTCGCGTGCTTCGTCGGTTGCGTTCAGGTCAACCAGGGTCTTCTTCAGCTCGAGGCGCTTGGCAGCGTAACGCTCAACGATGACCTTGCGCTGCTCGTTGCGAGCAATCTTGGACTTCTTAGCCATGTTTAGCGCTCCTCTCGGAATTCGACGTGCTGGCGGATCTTGGGGTCGTACTTCTTCAGGACCATGCGGTCCGGGTCGTTACGACGGTTCTTGCGGGTTACGTAGGTGTAACCCGTTCCCGCGGTCGACTTGAGCTTGATGATCGGACGTACGTCCTTGTCCTTAGCCACTAGAGCTTCACCCCACGAGCCAGAATGTCGGCGACGACTGCGTCGATGCCGCGCACGTCGATGGTCTTGATGCCACGTGCAGAGACCTGCAGCGTGACGTTACGGCGCAGGGACGGAACCCAGTAGCGCTTCTTCTGAATGTTCGGATCGAACCGACGCTTGTTGCGGCGGTGCGAGTGCGAAATGCTGTGCCCAAAGCCCGGCTCGGCCCCGGTCACTTGGCAGTGTGCTGCCATGACTTCTCCTCAAGAATTGAAAGTAATGATCCGCATATCTGCTGCTGGACCATGCAGCTAAGGGCGACCCACAGAATGTACGGGCAACGGTTAGTCACGCAACTTGAGCCCCTAACTACCGGCCACCCTGGAGAAAATTACCGGGCAACCGGAGCAATTGCGCACGCTCCGCGCACTTAGCGCCTACCAAGTCTACGAGTTGCCGCAATTAAAGACCAATCGGGTGTATAAGCGCCGGCCCATGGATGAAGGTCACAGCAGCCGCTGGCCCCTTTTCACAGCAGGGACATAGCTTCCCCGCGCATGTTTGATGCATGAACACGCAGCTCCTGCCGGCATCACCGGCCGCAAGCAGCTCCGGCCGCCCGGAGCTACCACCAACGAAGATACCCACCCGCGGCTGGTTCGCCCGCCAGCATCGCCAGCGCATGCTGCGGACGGACTTCCTGACCGTCATTGCCTGGGCATCCGTCGCCGCCGCCATCGCCTTGTGGCTGGCCGACGGCGGGGCCACCAACATCACTTCGGCCGCCTCACTGTTCACGGCGGCGGGAATTGTGGCCGGCCTGGCGGGCATGGACCTGGTCCTGCTGATGCTGCTCCTGGCCGCGAGGATCCCGTTCATCGACCGCACCATCGGCCATGACCGCGCCCTGGAATTCCACGGCAAACTGGGCAAGCCTTCCCTCTACCTCCTCCTGGCGCACGGACTCCTGCTGGTCATCGGGTACGGCATGGCCGAGGGACTGGATCCGGTCAGCGAGTCCATCAACCTGTGGGTCCAGGTCCCCGACATGTGGCTGGCGTTCGTCTCCGTGGCCCTGTTCATCGCCGTCGTGGTGACGTCCCTGGTGGCTGTGCGCCGGCGCTTCCCGTACGAGTTTTGGTACGTGGTCCACCTGCTGACCTACGCCGCGGTGGCAACGTCGATTCCGCACCAGTTCAGCGTGGGCGGCCTCTTCGCCGCCGGGACCTGGCAGCGCTGGTACTGGCTCGCCATTTGCATCTACACCGGCAGTGCCCTGGTGTACTTCCGGATCCTTGAGCCGGTGCTGGCCACGGCACGGCACCAGCTCACCGTGGCACGGGTGGAAAGGGTTGCCCCAGGTGTGGTGAACATCGTCATGCGCGGCCGGAAGCTGGACCAGCTGGCAGGGACCGGCGGACGCTTCTTCATCTGGCGCTTCCTCGCTCCGGGCATGTGGTGGCACCCCCACCCGTTCAGCCTGTCCGCGGAGCCTGTAGTCAACGGCCGGGACGGCCAGGGGACGCTGCGGGTCACCGTGCGGAACCTCGGCGACGGCTCCGCCCAGCTGCTCCGGCTGCGGAAAGGCACCAAAGTGGCCCTGGAAGGCCCCTACGGCCTGCTCAGCACGGCAGCCCGCACGAAGAACAAGGTGGTGATGATTGGCGCCGGCATCGGCATCACGCCACTGCGCGCGCTGCTCGAAACCACCCCGTTCGCGCCCGGCGAGGCCACAGTCCTGCTCCGCGGCCATACTGACCAGGAGCTTTACCTGGGCAGCGAAATCCTTGACCTCTGCCGGGCGCGCGGGGTCCGGCTCTTCCACCTCACCGGGCCGCGCGCCCACGGCGAGTCCACGTGGCTTCCCGCGGACTCGGTGCACAACGGCTACAGCCTCACCTCCTACGTGCCGGACATCAGGAATGCGGACGTCTACGTCTGCGGCCCGTCGGCGTGGGCGGCCAACGTCATAGCGGATGCCGGGAAAGCCGGCGTCCCCGAGGAACAGATCCATCACGAAAGGTTTGACTGGTGAAAATACGCGGAACAGTCGCAGCAGCTTTGGCCTCCGCCGGGATCCTCCTGGTGGGCTGGCAGACGGGCACCCAGGCGGGCGGCCTCAGTACCGTCGCGTCGAGCACGACGGCGACCGGCACCACGGGTGCATCAGGCACCGGGTCCACGGGGACGGGTTCGTCCGGGTCGGCCGGGTCCTCCAGCCCATCAGGCACCACAGGGTCGTCCGGGTCCGCAAGCTCCGGGTCCTCCAGTTCGTCCGGTTCCACGGGCTCCGGCACCTACAAGGGAAACACGGTCCAGACCCGGTTTGGCCCCGTGCAGGTCCAGATCACGGTAGCGAACGGAAAGATCACTGATGTCACGGCGCTGCAGCTGACCAATACGGACGGCAAATCGATCCAGATCAGCAACCGTGCGGCGCCTCTGCTCCGCAGCAAGGTCCTGGCGGCGCAGTCTGCCGATGTACAGACGGTGAGCGGGGCCACCATCACCAGCGACGCCTACCTCACCTCACTCCAGGCAGCCATCGATGCAGCGAACCTCTGATTCCCTGCGCGCCACGGCCGGCACCAGCCTGAAGGCCCGCACTTTTGAGTGCATGGGAACGGTCATCGGACTGACAATGCCCGTCGGCGACCCTGCGGAAGGGCAGCCGGGGCTCGACGAGCTCGCTGCCGCCACCGACGTCGTCGAACGCCTTTTCCGGGACCTTGACGAAACCTTCAGCCTGTACCGCCCCGACTCGGAAGCCAGCAGCCTGGCGCGTGGGGAACTGACGCTGCCCCACGCCTCAGCGCAGATGCGCGAAGCATATGCCGAGGCGCATGAGTGGCGGTTGCGCACGGAGGGAGCGTTCACGCCCGAAAGGCCGGACGGGGTGCTGGACCTTTCCGGCCTCATCAAGGGCCACGCCATCCGTGAGGCGGGAACATCACTTCTGGCCCTGGGCCGCCGGGACTGGTGCCTGAACGCCGGCGGAGACGTCCTGGTCAGCGGCTCGCCACGTCCGGGCAGCGCCGAACCCTGGAAAGCCGGCGTAGTGGATCCCGCGGACCGCAAAACCCTCATCACCGGATATGCCCTCGGCGGCAACAACCCGCACCACGCCCTCGCCACCTCAGGATCCGCCGAACGCGGGGAACACATTTGGCGGGTGGGAAGCGGCGCACCGGACGCGGGGG
This sequence comes from Pseudarthrobacter sp. CC12, assembly GCF_039907755.1. Classification (NCBI taxonomy): domain Bacteria; kingdom Bacillati; phylum Actinomycetota; class Actinomycetes; order Micrococcales; family Micrococcaceae; genus Pseudarthrobacter; species Pseudarthrobacter sp. CC12. Next base: position 4,151 of record NZ_JARDJH010000052.1, read on the forward strand.
CGTTTGTCCAGGTCACCGTTGCCGCCGCCGACATTGTCACTGCCGACATCCTTGCCACCGCCATCGTTGCCGGGGGCACACGGATGCTGGACCAGGTTGCGGACCAATGGGATGTAGCCGTGCTGGCCATCCGCGCGGACCGCTCCATGCTGGCTACTCCGGCGTTCCAGCCAGGATAAGGAGACCCGCGCTACAGCCGCGTGAGTTGCGGGTACTTGGGGTGCAGGTTGTCCCCGGAAGACTTGCCGGTGACGCGGCGGACCACCCACGGCGCGGCGTACTCCCGGAACCACCGGGCGTTGGCGCGGATGGCGTCGGCCCCGCTCAGTTCCGGCACCGGCGTCATGGGCGGGACATCGATGGAATGGTCATATTTGAGGACCTCAAGCACGCGCTTGGCCATGTTCGCATGGCCGGCGGCGGACATGTGCATCCGGTCGTGGGCCCACATGCCCCAGTCGTAGTACTCGCTGAAGCGCCAGTAGTCCACCAGCAGGGCGCCGTGGTCCCCGGCGATCCCACGGACCAGTTCGTTGTAGATGGCAGTGCGGCCGCGCATGGTGCCGAACACCTTCGACCCCCGGGCGTCGAAGCCCGTGAACATCACCACGGTGGCGCCGGTGGCAGCGAGTTTCCCCACGGCATCGTTGTACTCCACCAGCAGGTCATCGATGTCCACGCGCGGGCGGAGGATGTCATTGGCACCGGCGTAGATGCTCACCAGGGTGGGACGAAGAGCGACGGCGGCGTCCACCTGTTCAGCCAGGATCTGGCGGAGTTTCCGGCCGCGGATGGCCAGGTTTGCGTAGCCGAAATTGGGGTCGGCGGCGCCGAGCTGCTCGGCCACGCGGTCTGCCCAGCCCCGGACGCCATTGGGGCGGCCCGGGTCGTCGTCGCCCACCCCTTCCGTGAAGGAGTCGCCGAGAGCCACGAACCGGGAAGTGAAATCCATGCGGTTAGTTTGCCACCCGTTGCCGGAAGCAACCAATCGGGGTCAGTCCTGGGTTTCGCGCAGAATCCAGTGGTCAGAGTCCAGGCGGCCCACCACTTTTTCACCGATCCGTGCCAGGTCCAGGACATCCTGCTCGGTCAGCGCATCAAGGAACAGGTCACGGACGTCCTCCACGTGGGCCGGGGCCAGCCCGACAATGGTGGCCATGCCTTCCTCCGTGAGATGCGCGGTGGTGACCCTGGCATCGTGGGGGTGCGGGCGGCGCTCCACCCAGCCGCGCTTTTGCAGCTTGGTCACGACGTGTGAGAGCCGGGACAGGGAGGCGCTGGTGCGGGCGGCAAGCTCACTCATGGGCAGGAACCGCTCCTCAGCCTCGGACAGCATGGCCAGGACCGTGTAGTCGAAGAGGGATAGTTTTCCTGCCGCATGCAGCTTGGTGTCCAGAGCCGCAGGCAGCAGCGTATTGATGCTTACCAGCGCCAGCCAGGCACGGCGTTCGTCAGCGTTGAGCCAGCGGGGATCGGTCATGGTCACCATTCTACGATTGATCCTTCAAGTAGCTGGCCGGGCGCCGGTAGGCTTGCCCCATGTATGTTGTCTCCCTCACCTACCGCGTGCCCCAGGAGATCGTCGATTTCCACAACGACGCCCACATCGGCTGGCTGCAGAAGGCCTTTGACGACGGCGTGTTCATCGCCGCCGGCCGCAAGATCCCGCGCACCGGTGGACTGCTCCTGTCGCAGGCTGACCGGGAAACCCTGGACGCCATCCTGGCCCAGGATCCGTTCTACACCAACGGGGTTGCCGACTTCGAAGTCATGGAGTTCCACGCCGGCCGGGTGGCCCCGGGGTACGAGATCCTGCTGGACACCCCGCCCCAGCCCACTCCCTAACGCGGGCTGCTTCCCGAAGGTGTGCTGCCGGCGTCGGACGTTCCGGCGGCGAGCTTCTTCAGCCCGCCCTTCCGCGGGACCTTCACCGGCTGGGGCCAGCGCGGGGTGAGGGTGTCCCCCAGCGTGACACCACGGAGCTTGCGGCCGAAGAGCGGCAGGACCCAGTCATGGACCCAGCGCCGCTGGCGCCGCTCCCACTCGCGCAGGCTGGGCCGGGCGGGTGGTTCCCAGTCTTTGGGTTTGATCTTGTGCGGCACGCCCAGCTGGTCCAGCACCTGCCCGGCCAGGTACTTATGCCCGGCCTTGGACATGTGGAGCCGGTCCGAGTCCCACATCCGCCGGTCGTGGAAGGCGTCAAGGCACCAGTAGTCCACCAGCACGGCCCCGTATTTCTCCGCGATGTTCCGCACCCGCTGGTTGTAGTAGGTGTTGCGTTTCTTCAGGGGCTCCAGCAGCGCGGAGACCTTGACGTCGAAGCCGGTGAAGAGAACCACCGTGGCCCCGGTGCCTGCCAGCGCTGCCACCAGCTGCTCATAGTCCGCCATAAGCGCGGACATGTCGGTTTTGAGGTCCAGGATGTCGTTCCCTCCGGCGTAGAGGGTGACCAGCGTTGGCCGCATCCCCAGCGCCGGTTCCAGCTGCTCGTCCACGATGTGCCGCAGCCGCTTGCTCCTGATGGCCAGGTTGGCGTATTTCCACCCCGGCTGCGCCTTCGCCAGTTTCTCGGCCACGCGGTCGGCCCACCCCCGCACCCCGTTGGGCAGCCGCTCATCCCGGTCCCCCACCCCCTCGGTGAAGGAATCCCCAAGGGCAACAAACACCCGCCGCCCGGAGTCAGGAAGCAGGGAATCAAAGGGCACAGGCACGAACGTAGCGGGACAAGTCAAAGCAATCACGACGCCGGGATGAACAGTAAGTGATGGGGCGTCCCGGAAATGCCGCAGGATCTGATGGGGCGTCCCGGAAATGCCGGCAGGATCTGATGGGGCGTCCCGGAAATGCCGGCAGGATCTGATGGCGCGTTTGGCTAGCCTTCGGCTTTGCCCTGCCGCCAGTACCCCATGAACGCCACCTGTTTCCGGTCGATCCCCACGTCGCGGACCAGGTAGCGCCGCAGTTCCTTGATAACCCCTGCTTCGCCTGCCAGCCAGGCATAGAAGGGCAGGGCACCGGCGGGCAGGTGCGGGTTCCTCGAACCGCTGACGGCTGAGGTTTCCAGGCGGGACGGGGTCTCCCACAGGATGTCTTCATCCACGTTGACGTCATCGGGCTCGGGCCCGGCGCCGCCGTCGTCTGCCGTTATGCCCACCCAGCCGGGCACGGGGACAGCCTTGCGCACGGCGTCCTGCAGCAGTTGCCCGTGCTGCCGGGACCGTCCGATGGCGGTGCCGCGGGCCAGCCAGGTGATTTCGATGTCCGCCGGGGAGGTGAGCTCCATGAAGTCGCCGGCCTGCGGAACTTCCAGGAAGGCATGGCCACTCATGTACGACGGGAGGGATTCCAGGACCGCGGAGATGGCGGGGACGGCGGTTTCGTCGCCGGCAAGCAGGACGCGCTGGGCCATTCCGGGGCGCCACTCGATGCCGGAATAGGTTTCGGCGGTGATGCAATGCGCGGCACGGTTGTTTGGGCCGATGATGGTGAGCGGGTCGCCCGGTTTGGCCTTGGACGCCCAGTTTGCCGCCGGCCCGGCGTGCCCATGCCCGTCGGTGTGCATCACGAAGTCGATGTCGATCTCCGGGTACACCGCATCCAGCCGCGCCTCCCGGACCGTATAGGTCCGCATCGAGCCGCGCACGGCCGGGTCCATCGCCAGCCAGCCCCGGTACCAGCCGGCGTGGCCGGTGTCGAAGACGGGGAGCGGCAGCGGTGCGCCGCCCAAGTCCTGCGACGGGATGACGAGCTTGACCCGGAGGTCCAGGGTGTGGCCGTGGACGCCGAAGTCACGCAGCGGGTAGCCGCCGAAAGTGATCCTGCGGAACGTGGGGCTCAGCTCCTGCACGGCGGACACGGCCACCTCGAAGGCCACGCTCATCGGCTGGGCTGTCCGCTGTTGGGTGGAGGCGCTTTGCCGGGTCTTCATGAAACGAGCTCCAGTTCGTTGGCTGTGGCGTGGTGGCGGCCGATGGGAAGAATCAGCGGAGTACCGGAGACGGGGTCCGGGATGACGCGGCTTTCGAGGCCGAAGACCTCGCGGACCAGGTCCTCCGTCACCACGTCCTCCGGGGAGCCCAGGGCCGCCACGGCGCCGTCCTTCATGGCGATGACGTGGTCCGCGTAGCGTGCGGCGAGGTTGAGGTCGTGCAGGACGATGGCCACCGTGGTGCCGCGCTTACGGTTCAGGTCGGTTACCAGGTCCAGGACCTCCACCTGGTGGGCCAGGTCCAGGTAGGTGGTGGGCTCATCCAGCAGCAGGACGTCGGTTTCCTGCGCAAGGGCCATGGCGATCCATGCCCGCTGCCGCTGCCCGCCGGACAGTTCATCCACGTCCCGCCCGGCGAGCCCCGCCGTTCCGGTGGCCTCCAGCGCGCGCTGCACGGCGGCGTCGTCCTTGTCACTCCAGCTGCGGAAGAAGCCCTGGTGCGGGTAGCGCCCCCGGCCCACCAGGTCGCGGACGGTGATCCCGTCCGGGGCGCTGGGATGCTGGGGAAGCAGGCCCAGGGTGCGGGCCAGTTCGCGTGCCGGACGGGAATGGATGTCCTTGCCGTCCAGGGTCACGGTGCCCCCGGCGGGTTTAAGGAGCCGCGACAGGCCCCGCAGCAGGGTCGACTTCCCGCAGGCGTTGGCACCCACGATCATGGTGACCATGCCTTCGGGGATCCGGACACTGAGCCCGTCCACCACGCATCGTTGGTGGTAGGTGAGCGTCAGGTCCCTGGCTTGGAGTACTGCCACGTCAGGCATCCTTTCGGTTGGCTGTGACCAGGAGCCACAGCAGGAACGGGGCGCCAAGCGCGCCGGTGACCACGCCCACCGGCAGGACGGTGCCGCCCAGCAGCAAGGGGGCCAGGTTGGCGGCGAAGTAGTCCGCCGCCAGGACAATCAGGGCGCCCACCATGGCCGACGCCGGCAGGCTGGCTTTGCGGGTGAAGCGGCGGCCGATGGGACCGGCCAGGAAGGCGACGAACGAGACCGGTCCGGCAGCCGCCGTCGCCACTGCTGCCAGTGACACGGCGGTAACCACCAGTGCCAGGCGCGCGGTGCTGACCCGGACGCCCAGGCCGGCGGCTGCGTCATCCCCCAGTTCCAGGACGCGCAGCGGCCCGGCGATAAGGCCCGTGGCGGGAACCAGGGCGGCGAGCGCGAGGAACAGGATGCCCGCGCGGTCCCAGTTGGCGGAGTTCAGGGATCCGTTCAGCCAGACCAGGGCGTCGGCGGCCGTGCGGATGTCGGCCCGGGTCATCAGGAAGCTGACCACGGCCTGGAGGGCGGCCGCCGTCCCCACACCGGCCAGGACCAGCCGGTTTCCGGCAGCGCTTCCCCTGCCGGTTCGGCCGGCGCCGCGGGAAATTGCGTAAATCAGGACCGCCACTGCAAGGGCTCCTGCGAGCGCCGCCCCGGACACGGCGGCACCGGATGCGCCGAAAACAACGATCGCAACAACCGCCGCCGCGCTTGCCCCCGAGCTGATGCCGATGACGTCGGGGCTGGCGAGGGGGTTCCGCAGCATGGTCTGGAAAAGGGCGCCGGCCAGGCCGAACGCGATCCCGACCAGGGTGCCGACGACGGCGCGCGGAAGCTTGTTCTCCATCACGATGAAGCTGGCGCCGGGAATCTTCGGGCCGCCGGTGAGGTGGTTGCCGACGATGGTGAAGAAATCCGGGACGGTCACCGTGTAGCTGCCCAGCAGGACGGACGCAAGAAACAGGATCACGACGGCGGCGGCCAGCACCGCGGTCCGGTCCAGTCGCCCCCGTCCCCCACGTTGCTCCATCACTTTTGGTCCTTTAGGACCGGTTTTGGCAGCCATATCTGATAGGGCAGCACAGCTCATAGCCCGGCTCCTTTCCCGCGGCGGACCAGCCATACGAACACGGGGGCGCCGATCAGGGCGGTCATGATGCCCGCGGGGATCTCACCGGGAAGCAGCACCACCCGGCCAACGATGTCCGCACCCAGCAGCAGCGCCGGGGCGGCCACCAGGGATAACGGCAGGATCCAGCGGTAGTCCGGGCCGGCGAGGAAGCGGACGGCGTGCGGCACCACCAGGCCCACGAACCCGATGGGCCCCGCCAGCGCGGTGGCCGTGCCGCACAGCAGGACCACACCCAGGGCCACCACGGCGCGGGACAGCCCCACGCGTTGGCCCAGTCCGCGGGCAACGTCGTCCCCCAAGGCAAGGCTGTTGAGGGTCCGCCCGGCCAGCAGCACCACCAGCGCACCGGCCGCCACGAACGGCAGTCCGGGCAGCAGCACCGACCAGTCACGGCCCGCGATGCCGCCCACCTGCCAGAAGCGGAACCGGTCAAGGGTGTCCTGGCTGGAGACCAGGATGACGTTGATGAGCGAAGACAGTCCGGCGCTCAAAGCTGCTCCGGCCAGCGCGAGCTTCACCGGCGTTGCACCCTCCCGGCCCAGCGAGGCGATGAGGTACACCACGATGGCGGCCGCGGCGGCCCCCGTGAACGCGAACCAGATGTAGCCGGTGAAGGTGGTGACGCCGAACAGGTAGATTCCGGCGACTACCGCCAGCGCTGCCCCGGCGTTGACTCCGATGATGCCGGGATCGGCCAGCGGATTCCGGGCAACACCCTGCATCGCTGCACCGGCCAGGCCCAGCGCGCCGCCGGCCAGCAGGCCCAGGACGGTCCGCGGGATGCGGGCGTGCACCACGGCGTGGTCCCCGTTCAGGGGATCGAACGCCGTGAGTGCCTGCCACACGGTGCCGAGGGGAACGTCACGGGCGCCCACTGCCAGCGATGTGCCGGCGAGGAGCACCAGCACGACGACGGCGGCCAGCAGCCAGGCGGCCCGTTCCCTTCCCCGAGGATCACCCCGGAGGGTGCCGGGGGCTGCCGTGGCCGGCGCCTGGGTGCCGTTGCCCGCCGCCGGAAGCGCCGTCCTCGTACTCATGGAGGTGCGCCTACTTCACTGCGTCCGCTGCCGTGGCCAGCTGCGGGAGGAACGCGTCCAGGGACCACGGGAGGCTCAGGGGTGATGATGCCGAGATGGACAGGGTCAGCGTGTTGTCGGAATCGGCCACCAGGGCGCCGTTCTTGATGGCCGGGATCTGGCCCAGGAGCGGGTCCGCCTTGATCGCGTCGGTGGTTGAGGCATCCGGAACCCAGGTGACGAAGATGTCTGACTGCAGTTCGTTGGCCTTTTCGGCGGACCACGGAATGTAGAACTCCTTGGAGCCCTTGGAGTTCTCCGCCACCACCGGGGCCAGGGTCATGCCGATTTCACTAAGGAAGCGGGGGCGGTTGTCGTTGGCGGTGTAGACGTTCACGCCGTCGCCCTTGGCGGGCTCCAGGTTGCCGTAAATAAAGCTCTTGCCCTGGATCTGCGGGAACCGGGCCACCTTGTCCTTGACGGTCGATTCGGTGTCGGAAACCAGTTTGGAAGCTTCGGCCTCCTTGCCCAGGGCCTTGCCGATGATGGTGGTGGCGTCCTGCCAGGAGGTTCCGTAGGCGACGTCCGGGTGGGCCACCACGGGGGCGATTTCGCTGAGTTTCTTGTAGTCCTCCGCCGTGAGGCCCGAATAGGCGGCGAGGATGACGTCCGGGCTGAGCTTGGCAATCTCGGTGAAGTTGACCCCGTCGGCCTCCGAGTACTGGGCGGGAGCCTTGGCCGAACCGAACCCGGCGCCCAGCTTGTCGAGCGCTGCGTCCTTCCAGGGGGTGGAGCCCTTGCCATTGCCGCCCCACTCGTTCCTGGGGAGGCCCACGGGGACCACCCCGAGTGCGATGGCGACGTCATCGTTCACCCACGACACGGTGGCAACGCGGGTGGGCTGCTTCTCGATGGTGGTGCTGCCGTACACGTGATCGATGGTGACCGGGAACGCGGTGCTGTTGCTGGAACTGCCTGCATCGGCAACGGTGGTGGCAGGACCCGTGCTGCACGCAGACAGCGTGAGGGTCGCCGCAGCCAGCACGGCGGCAGCTTTGCCGGCCGAGGAGAACAGCATGCGGCGGGTGGGCGAAGGGCCGGGCAAGAGGGGGAACGTCACGGGGCTCCTTGGATCAGGCTGATGGAAACTTAAGTAAGGCTAACCTATGTAAATCGCCATTACGCCACACTTTCGTCACCTAATACAGGAAGGTGACGAAGGCCACACTCCATCCGCGTTCCTTGGACAGCCGACTCTCAATTTGGCAGGATGGCCCTTGCCGGTCCGGACTCAGAGACGCCGCACGGCTGGACAGGAAAAGGACAACGGGAACGATGCGCACGCAGAGGGCCAACTGGGCCGCCGCTGCCGTGGAGAGCGGGGTGGCCGCTTTGGCCTGCACCGCGGAGACTGGCTGACTCCCCCGTTACCTCCTGGCCCAGCTCCGGGCCGCCCACCCTTCACGAAAGTCCAGCCATGCAATCAGTCACGCCCCAGCAAATTCGTTCATCCTTCGTCAATGCCAGCCGCTCGGAAGCCGCAAAGCTCACACTGCCCAAAAACTTCGACTCCCTCGACTGGGACCGCCTGGAGTTCCTGGGCTGGCGGGACGAGAAGATGCCGCTGCGCGGTTACCTGGTGGTTCCGGGACAAAAGGGCCTCACCGGGATCATGCTCCGGGCACCCGAGGGAGGTGCCAAAAAGAACCGGTCGGTGCTGTGTGAGCTCTGCCGGGATGTGCTGTCCAAGGAGGACGTCCTGCTCTGGGTCGCCAAGCGGGCGGGCCAGTCCGGGCGGAACGGCAATACCGTCGGTACCCTGATCTGCGCCGACTTCGTGTGCTGTGGCAACGTCCGCAGGGAGCCGCCTGCCAATGAGATCAATCCTGATCCCGCCGCTGTGGTGGAACGCCAGATCCAGGGGCTGCAGGACCGCACGGCGCAGTTCCTTGGGCGCGTTCAGGGCACATAGAACGTCAGGCGAAGCCCGCGGGCAGGGGGAAGCCCCGTTCACGGCCGTGATTGGGGCTTCCTGCCTGCCGGTTAGCGCAGGACGATATCCACCGGGTTCGCCTCCGACCGCCAGGCGCCCTCCTCGCCGGCGCGGGGACGGATCACCGGCGCGGTGAGGACCCCGGAGCGGTTGGTGCGCCGGTCGCGGAGGATCTCCGTGACCGAGCCCAGGTGGCGGGACAGGTCGATCACGTTCTCCGGAGCCGCGAGCAGCAGCTGGAAGCCGAACTCGTGCAGCGCCTTGATTCCGGCGCCGGCGAACTCCTCCGAGGCGAGCACAAAAGCCTCGTCCATCATCACGGTGCCGTAGGTGGTGAAGCCCTGCTCGGCGATGCCCAGCTGGTAGCTCAGGGCCGCGGCCATGATGAACGCCGTGAACCGCTGGCGCTCGCCGCCGGACATGGAGCCGGTGTCGGCGTGCATGAACACTTCGGTCTTCTTGCCGCCCCGCGGACCGGTGACTTCCCGGTGCTCCTTGCACTGGATGAACAAGTGCCCGCGCACGTCCAGCACCTCGGCACGCCAGCGCCGGTCCTCGGGCGCCTGGGAACCGAGCCGCTTGACCAGGGTTTCCAGGGACTTGTAGCGGGCGGTAAGCTCGCCGTCGTCGTCCCCCTCGGCGCCGGAACCTTCCGCCCGGCCGGCCTCGGACTTCACCGGCCGCGTGTGGCGGGCCTTCAGGGCGTTCTGGATGGCGTCCTTGAACTGCTTTGCCGTGGATGGCAGCGTCTGCTTGATGTCCAGTTCCAGGTAGCTGCCCTCGTGGAAGTTCACCTGCGAGAGGATGCCGTTAAGGGGCAGGATGCGGCTGGTGATGGAGCGGCGTTCCTCGTCCAGCAGGTGCAGCAGCGTACTGAAGGACTCGTGCGTGCGCTGGTTGAAGAATTGCCGGAACTCCGCCTCCTGCGCGGGCAGGCCGTCGTTCACGATCGCGTGGTAGCGCGCCTCGAACTCGCCGGCCGCGCCGATGCTGGTGCCGTGGTCGGCCGAGATGGCGCTGCCCCACTCGCGCACAAAGCCTTCGAAAATGCGGGTCAGCCGCTCGGCCGTCGCCTGTCCACGCGACTCCGCGGAGTGCAGTTCACCCAGCAGCGCGGTCCGGACCCGGTTGGCCAGGTTGTCCAGCTCGTGCATTTCCGTGATGTCGCCGAAGTCGGCGAAGTAGGGTTCCAGGGCCTTGGCGGTGGCGTCCGACGGCGGCCCCTGGGCCAGGCGGTCGCGCGCGGCTTCCAGCAGGGTGTCGGCGGCCGTCAGCTGGCGGTCGAGTGCCTTGTATTCGCTTTGCAGGACGGCGGCGGACTCGGTGCTGGATTGGTGCTTGTGCCGGACTTCCTCGATGGTGGCGCGGAGCGGCTCCAGGTCCGCTTGGGCAGCAAGGGCGTCCTTGAGCCGCTGCTCGATCCGCGCCAGCTCATCGGCGGCAACCGCGGCAGACACCTGTTCCCAGGGGCGGTCGTCCTCGGCGATCCGGCGCAGGGCGTCAAGCTGCCGGCTCATGCCCTGGTGCGAGTCCTCGCGGCTTTGGGCCAGTTCTGCGGCCTTGGCCACTTCCTGCCGGAGGTCCTCCACCTGCCCGGCCACGAGCTCCAGCTTGGCCGCGTTGTCGAAACCCAGGACGTAATCCTGGCGGCTGGTGAACCGGTCGTCCTTCTCCACCGTGTGCCGGTTCCGCTTGACCACGCCGCCCAGGCTCAGGCCCTTGTCCAGGGCGGCCAGTTCATCAGGGTCCTCCACGCAGGGGTACGCGAAGTCCAGGGCGATCCGCTCGCGGACCCATTCACCCGCCTCAGCAGCCGCACCCGAGGCGAGGATGTCCAGCTTGGTGAGGAGGTCGCCGTCGCGCGCGTCCTCCACGGCGAGCGCGCCGCCGGCGAGCGGCTTGGAGACATCCACTGCCCGCAGCGCGCCGCGGACGTTGTGGCCATTGAGGTACCGGGTCACGGCGCCGAAGTGCTCGCCGGGAACCAGCAGGGTGGTGGCCAGGTTGCGGAGCGCGCGCTCGGCAGCTGGGCGCCACCGTTCCTCACCCTCAGCGAGGTCCATAAGCTCACCGGCGAAGGGCATGCGGTCCTCGGGGATGCCGGTGGCGGCGGCAATCGCGGCGCGGTTTTCAATGCTCGACGGCGGCAGCAGGGATTTGCGCGTTTTCAGTGAGACAAGTTCCTGCTCAGCCGCCGCCAGTTCGCGTTTCCGGGCAGCGTGCGCATCGAAGGCCTCGAACCTGAGCTCCTGCAGGGCCTGGGAATCATCCTTCAGCTCGGCCGACCGGGCCGCCGCCTGCTCGTGCGCCTGCTCCCAGCCGGTGGCGCTCCGCTCAAGTTGCAGGCCGGCGTCGGCCAGTGCCTGCTGGGCTGCCTGCTCCACCTGTTGGCGGAGCTTCAGGCCAACCCGGGCGTTCTCGAGGGACTGCTCGATCGCGGAAATCGCGTTGCCGCCCTGGTTGTTGTAGTCGGCCTCCAGCTCCCGCAAGTCCTTGGCAAAACCGTCCCTGACTGCACGCTCGGCACCCAGCTCCTTGGCCTTTGCCTGCGCCAGTTCGCGGAAACGGACCAGCGTCTTCTGGTGCACCGTGACGGCGAGCTGCTGCTTGTACGCCTCGAATTCCCCGCCTACAAGCTCCCGGAGCCGGTTGGCGTCCAGCAGCGACTGCGCGTACTCCCGGTTCAGGGCAGGAACCGGCGCCAGCTGGTCCCGCTGCTGCCGGACGTCTTCCAGCCGCTGGCGGATGGACATCAGGTTGCTGAACTCCTCCACTACATCGTCCGCGGCGGCCAGCGTTGCCGGCGCGTCAAGGACCTGGTCGCGGAAGAAGGTGTTGACGCTGCCGCCCAGCCCCTTTCCTGCCTGGATGACGCGCAGCAGGGGCAGCGCCTGGTCCGAGCTGATCCCCAGGAGGCGCCGGAACCGCTCCGCGAATGCCTTGTGCACGTCGAAAACCTGGGCGTGCGGGAAGAGCGCCTCCAGGGCGCCCTTGGTGAAGCGCTTGTCCGCGATGCCCTCCACCGCCTCCAGGTCCAGCGGCACGTTGTCGATCAGGTAGAACCGGCCCACGCTGGACTCGGTGCCGTTCTTCGGCAGGTCGAACAGCGCCGACACCGTCACCCGCGTGCCGGCGGCGTTATCGAACGTCAGGGCGACGGCGGACCAGGTGGCACCCGGGCGCTGGAAAGCACTCGCCGAGCCCTCCCCCACGGCCTTGTCCCCCACCTTGCCGCGCATGTACGTGAAAGTGGTCCGCTTGTCCTCCACCGCACCGCCGGAGCGCTGGGCGGCGGCCTCGTTGGACCTCGGCCGGGCATCGAACACCCGCAGCATGGCATCGAACAGCGTGGACTTGCCCACGCCGGAGTTGCCCGTCAGCAGGGTGCCGTTCCGGTCCACGTGCATGGTGTGCGCCCCATGGAACGTCCCCCAGTTGACCACCTGCACCAGGGCAAGCCGCATCTGCCCCGGGTTGGTCACATCCCCCAGCGGGAGCATGCTTGCGATGGTCACTGGTCATCCTCCTCGGACGTGGTTCCGTTCGTCTCCACGTCGCCGTCAAGATCCAGGAGCGGTTCTGTTCCTGACTGGTCTGCCGATGCCGCCACGAGGGCTTCGATGTGGGCCGGGATGTCGCCGATGTTTTCGAACGGGAGGGCCAGGGGCAGGGCATTGGAGATGGTGTAGACGTCGTCCAGTCCAGTAGGGAGCAGGAGCTGGCGGGCCAGGAGCTTGGTGATGGCGCGGGTGACAACGTCCGAGTCGCGCAGGGCGTCCTGCTGCCCGGCGGGCTGGTAGTGCGCCACCAGGTCCGTGATCTCCTCGCGGGTGATGGTGGGGTCCGTCTGGGCAGTGACGTGCCGGTCCAGCAGCAGGCGCAGCCGGAGGAGCACGATGGTTTCCACCCGGCTGAGGGCGCGCTGCTGGCGCAGGATGCTGGACCGGGTATGGCCGCCGATCACTTCCGGATCCACGGGACGCAGGACGGCGATCTTCCGCTCATGGTCCAGCTGCAGGGCCAGGAACAGCTCGGAAAGGCGGCTGCGCAGGATCACCTGGTTGTCCAGCAGCACAGTCCAGAGCTTTTCGTCCCGGCCACCGTCAATGTAAGGGCCCTTGAGGAGCTTCACCAGGGCCTGCCGCACCTTCATGGACAGGACGCCCGTGTCCCCGGGGAACAAGGCCGCGCCGTCAACGAAGGTATCGCGGGGGGAGACTGCGAAAGTGTGCTCAACGCCCGATGCCGCCCCGGGAGAGGCGTCGGGCGCTGAGTCCTGTGCGTGCGTAACCTCAGTCATCTGAATCCTTTGCGAGCGTGACCACCGGCAGGTAGGCCTTGCGGGAGGAGCCGTCTATTTGTTCGAAGTCCAGGCCATCCCAGGCACCGCGGTTGAAGTCCGCCCCGGCATGGAGGGCCTCCGACAACAGGGCGCGGATGGAGTTGATGTGCTGCTCTTCGGGCGGCAGCTGGTGCCAGGCGTCGGCCAGGGTTGCGGCCCCGGCCATGGCCGCCCGGACCGCCGCCGGTTTGGCCTTGCCGGTCCTCGGCGAGCGCACCCGGTCCGAGTCGGTGAAGGCGATGGGATCGGCCAGGCGGGGCGGTGCCGCGAACTCGTCAGGATCGAACAGCTTCACCATGGACAGGGACTCAAAGCCTGCGTTGTAAAGGACCGGCCCGGGGACCAGCCCTGGACGTTCCCGCTCGTAGGGCAGGGACCGGATGGCCTGCTCCGCTTGGCGCAGGACCTGGCGCAGCCTGACCGACTGGCGGAAGTCGTCGCTTTGGACGTACGTGTTGAGGCTTTCGCTGAGTTTGCCGTAGATGCGCTGGATCTGGCTGTGCTGCTGGCGGAGTTCAGCCACCAGGTTCTTGAGTGTTTCCCGGTCATCAGGCGAGAGGTCGTCGGCGAACTGGCGGCTCAGGACCTCGCCGATCGCCGACCGGAAGCGAAGCTGCTGCTGCGGGTCCTCAAGGAAGGCGGTGAAGGACCGGAAGGTCCTGCCTTCGGGGCTTTGGCGCAGCCGTTTATCGGCTTCCAGGACCTGGGCCATGGTGGCACCCTTGGTCAGGGACTCCTCGATGATCTGGTTGCGGAGCCCGCCCACCAGTTCCTCGATCCGGTCACGCATCTTCTTGTAGTCCGCTGGCAGGCTGGCTGCCAGGTCCAGGATGTTCCCCGCGGCTTCCACGGCGTCATCGTCGTCGAGCAGGCCGTCGAACTCGCCGGTGCTGATGTCCTGGATGAGCTGCTGCCGCTCTTCGATTTCCCCTTCAAGGGCTTCCAACCGGGCACTCTGGTCCGGGTTGGTCTCGTTGGCGAGCTTCTCCACGTCACCCAGCAGCGTGCCCAGGCGGGAACCGTTCAGGGTGGACCGCTCGCTGGAGAGGCTGTCCAGGAAGGCGAGCACGCGCGCGGCCGGCTCCGTTGCCTCATACACGATCTGGCCTGACTGGTTCCGGCGGGTCAGGAACTGCCGCCGCGTCCATTCATCACCAAAGGCCTTGCCGTTGGCCCCTCCCCCCAGTCCGGGATCCTGGCGCCGGAGCTCTTCAAGGAAGGTGTCGACGTCGGCATGGAATTCCTCGAGCGGCACCTGCGGCCGGGTGCGGGTAAAGGAGGCCTGAAGCACCGCAATGACCCAGGGCGCAGAACGGGTCAGGGCCCACGCAGGACCCTTGGTGAGGAGTTCGAGGTCCCGGAGCCGGGCGCTGATGGCGTCAGCGGATGACCTGGCTGAGCGGGGCACACACTCTCCTTGGGCTGTTGGCTGTGGACTGTTCCGGGGCCGGGCAGGGGCGGTCCGACATGGCCGGACCGGAAAACTGCCAACTACAAGGTTAACGCAGGGCGCCGCGACCGCTTCGTGACCTACCTGTGGGTAGTGTTTCGATCCCGTATCAACAGGTGCCGCCGTCCGCGCCGGGTCTGGCTGCGCCCACAGCCGTCCACCTACGCTTCTGCTACCGGTCTTCAATACAGCAGTCTTTCGCAAGCAATGTCGCAGCAGGGGGATACATGCAGTTCGATCTAAGCTCCGTGGAAACGGCCACCTTGGTCTTCATCGGGACACTGGTGTTCGGCGCAGTCCTGGCCGGATTCGTCCTGACGGCGGGGCTGGTGGCCCTGGTGGTGCTGGGCGCGGGCAAACTCACCTGGATGGTTATTGTCAATACGCTCATGGCGGTGGTCCACGGGATCAATTCAGGGTGGGACAGGCTGGTCCACCGCGCTTCCGCCGTCGAGCTTCCGGGGGACTTCCAGGGCCAGCCGACCCCTAGCACCGGAACCTACCCGCGGGTAATCTTGAGGGACAGCTGAAGGGTTCTCCAACCCGGCGGATCCATGGCTACACCGGCCAATCCGGCCAAGGAGATAACCCATGACCTCCGCAACTGACAGCCAGGCCAAAGACGCCCCGGCTGAAGAAACCCCCGTCCCCGCCGGCAACATCGGCGCCGGTGCCACCGCAGAAGATGCCCGCGCCGTCGCCGAGGCCGCCCGGGAGTCAGGATGGGACCGTCCCAGCTTCGCCAAAGGCCTCTACCTGGGCAGTTTTGATCTGGACCTGGTCCACCCGTGGCCGGCCGCGGACCCAGCCTCCGTCCAAAGGGGCGAGGAGTTCATGGCCCGCCTGACCGACTTCGCCCGGACCATGTCCGGGCGCGTTATCGAGCGGGACGCGAAGATTCCGGACGAATACATCAAGGACCTGGCGGACCTGGGCGTCTTTGGCATGAAGATCCCGGAGGAATACGGGGGCCTGGGCCTCTCGCTGGTGTACTACGGACGTGCCCTTGCCCTGCTGGGCAGCGTGCACCCCAGCCTGGGCGCCCTGATTTCCGCCCACCAGTCAATCGGCGTCCCCGAGCCCGTCAAGGTCTTCGGGACGCCCGAACAGAAGCGCGAGTACCTGCCGAGGTGTGCCGGCGGCGCCGTCACTGCCTTCCTCCTCACCGAACCGGACGTGGGCAGCGACCCCGCCCGGCTGGGCAGCACGGCAACGCCCACGGACGACGGCGAAGCGTACCTTTTGGACGGCGTGAAACTGTGGACCACCAACGGGGTGATCGCCGAGCTGGTGGTGGTCATGGCGGTGGTTCCGGCGCACACCGGTCAGGACGGCACCAGGCACAAGGGCGGCATCAGCGCGTTCGTGGTGGAAATGGACTCGCCGGGGATCACGGTGGAAAACCGCAACGCCTTCATGGGCCTGCGCGGGATAGAGAACGGGGTGACCCGCTTCCACCAGGTACGGGTGCCCGCGGCCAACCGGCTGGGGCGCGAGGGCCAGGGCCTGAAGATCGCACTGACCACGCTCAACACCGGCCGCCTGGCCCTGCCCGCGCTGTGCGTGGCATCGGGACGGTGGAGCCTGAAGATTGCCCGCGAGTGGTCGAATGCCCGCACGCAGTGGGGCAGGCCAGTGGGCGAACACGAGGCCGTGGGCAAGAAGATTGCCTTCATCGCCGCCTCGGCCTTTGCGCTGGACGCCGTGTTTGAGCTGTCCGCGGAACTCGCCGATGCGGGGCAGAAGGATGTCCGCATCGAGGCCGCGCTCGCAAAACTTTGGGCCACGGAAATCAGCTGCCGGATAGCCGATGAACTGGTCCAGATCCGGGGCGGCCGCGGGTTTGAAACGGCGGAGTCGCTGGCCGCCCGCGGGGAACGCGCGGTGCCGGCCGAGCAGCAGCTTCGGGACCTCCGCATCAACCGGATCTTCGAGGGTTCCTCGGAAATCATGCGGCTGCTGATTGCACGGGAAGCGGTGGACGCGCACCTTGCCGCCGCGGGCGATCTCGCTTCCCTAGATGCGAGCCTGGCCGACAAAGCAAAGGCCGCCGTCGGCGCTTCCGGCTTCTACGCCAAGTGGCTGCCCAAGCTGGTGGCGGGGGCGGGCATGGACCCGCGGTCCTACGGTGAGTTCGGCCGGCTGGCCAAGCACCTTCGGTTCGTGGAGCGGTCGTCACGGAGGCTCGCGCGCCAGACGTTTTACGGCATGGGCCGGTGGCAGGCCAAACTCGAGCGCAAGCAGGCTTTCCTCGGCCGGGTGGTGGACATCGGCGCGGAACTCTTCGCTATGACCGCATGCTGTTCCCGCGCCGAAATGCTCCTGAAGACCTCCCCCGGCAAGGCAGCCAGCGCCTACGAGCTCGCCGACGCCTACTGTGAGCAGGCGAGGGTGCGGGTGGACGAATATTTCGACCAGCTGTGGCGGAACACGGACGACGCCGACCAGGCCCTGACGCGCAAAGTCCTCGCCGGTGACTATGAGTGGCTGGAGGCGGGGGTCCTGGACCAGTCCGAGGGCACCGGCCCGTGGATCGCCGATGCCTCGCCCGGCGCATCAACCAAGGAGGACCTGCACCGGAGATACCGGTAAAACCGCAGGTCACAAAATAGTAAGCACGCTTGCTATCGCCCGGGGCGGGTGGTTGAGTTGAGTCATGAGCAGCTCAACGGACCCACAGAACCTGCCTCCCCGACGCGCCCGGGAGGACGACACCACCCGCAGCGGAAGCTACCGGGACGGAAGTGCGGACGACGCCGCCACGCGCTCGATGGACCAGGCGCCCGCCCGGTCCGGCGAGCGGAACCCCACCCGGAACATCGGGGCGGAGCGGTCCTACCAACCTGACCCGCCCACCGCGGAGCGCGAGTACCGTGCGGCCCCCACTACGGCAACCCCGATGGTGGACCCCACGCTCGCGAACAGGGAAACCGCAGTGGCACGCCAGAAGGAGCGGTTCGGCGGCATCAAGGTTGGCTCCGCCTTCTTTGGCTGGCTGGCCGCCACCGGCATGGCCGTCCTGCTGACCGCCCTGGTGGCGGCCGCCGGGACAGCCGTGGGCCTTGCGAACAACACCGATGTCAACGAGGCCGTGAACCAGGCCGCCCGGAACAGCGGCACGGTTGGGCTGGTGGGGATCATCGTCCTGCTGGTGATCCTGTTCCTTTCCTATTACTGCGGCGGCTACGTTGCCGGCCGCATGGCCCGCTTCAACGGCGCCAAGCAGGGACTTATGGTGTGGGTCTGGGCTTTGATCGCAGCCATCGTCGTGGCCGTCCTGGGGCTCGTGGCCGGGCAGCAGTTCAATGTCCTGGCCAACCTGAACAGCTTCCCGCGCATCCCCATCAACGAAGGACAGCTGACCACCACCAGCATCATCGCTGCGGTTGTGGTGGCTGTGGTGGCCCTCGTGGGCGCTGTGCTGGGCGGCCTGGCGGGTATGCGGTTCCACCGGAAGGTTGACCGCGCCGGCTTCACCCCGGACAGCGAGTATTACGACGGCGAGGAGTAGTCAGGCGAGGATGTCGCCGTCCACATAGAGCCAGCGCCCGCCCTCCCTGACGAACCTGCTGTTCTCATGCAGGATCCCGCGTTCGCTGCCATGGCGGTAGTACGCCTTGAACTCCACGGTGCCCGAGGTGTCGAACGGTCCACCGCCGGACGTGGCCACGATGTCCAGGCGGCGCCAGTCCATGGCAGCGTCCAGATCCAGGGCCTTCGGTGCCGTGGATGCGTGGTGGGTGCGCAGCAGATAGCCCTCGTCCTGCAGGGCAAAAGCACTGTACCGGGAACGCATCAGCTGTTCCGCCGTGGCGGCCTCCGCGCCGCCGGAATGGAACCGCCCACAGCAGGCCGCGTATGGCTCTCCGGACAGACATATGCAGTTTGCGGAATCTATTGATGCGGTCACCCGGTGATGCTGTCATATCCGGTAACAGCTTCGCTACAACCTGGGACGGGGCCACGCCTGCCGGGGCACGGCCGGGCAAAAATCCGTAAGGTGGAGGGGAGTCCGCCGCCGGCAATGTAAACCGGATGCGGGCACAGCACGTGGGCAGAGAGGAGAGATGACGTGGAGCACCCGGACACTCTCGTCCTCAACCTGACTTTCCTTGGCACCATGGGCCTGGCCCTCCTGATGTTCCTGGTCCTCTTCCTGCTTGGCGTCATCACCCTGGTCCTTGCCGGTCTGGGACGACTCACTGCCGTCATCCTCATGACCCTGTTCGGGCGGGCCCCCGGCAAACGCGATTCCACCGGTTTTGTCGGCGCCCCCGCCAAGCAGGGCCGCCCCCGCAGGCGGCTCCGGGAACGCACCGCCGCGCTCAAGCCGGACCGGCTCAAGGAGTCGCTCCGCACCGCCGTCGTACGCCATCCGAAGCTTGCCGCCGCCCGGCCCGAACCGCCGGTCCTCGCCGAAGACTGGGCTTCCGCGGTTGCCCAGGCCGATAAGCGTGCCGAAGCAAGGGCGAGGGCCGAACGGCCGGAAATCAAGCTGTCCGTGCGGGATCTTCCGGACCCGGCGGTACCTGCGGACAAGGTCTCCGAAGTGGCCCCCCTGGTGGAGTCCGCCCTGCACAACCACCGGCCCCCGCACGAAATGCCGCGGTCCTTCAAGAAACCCCAGCCGCTGCATCCGCTGCCCCCGCTGGACACCGGGTCCCTCGTGTCCCTGGCCGGTCCCCAGCAGGTACCCAAGGAGCAGTCCAAGGAGAATGACTAGGCCCTTACCCTGAGCAACCATCTGGGTTAGCGTGAAACCCATGGAATTCAGATACCTCGGAAACAGCGGCTTCAAAGTCTCGGAAATCACCTTCGGCAACTGGCTGACGCACGGTTCGCAGGTGGAAAACGACGTCGCAACCCAGTGCGTGCGCGCGGCGCTCGACGCCGGCATCAGCACCTTCGACACCGCGGACGTCTATGCCAACACCGCCGCTGAAACCGTCCTGGGCGACGCGCTCAAGGATGAGCGCCGCGAGTCCGTGGAGATCTTCACCAAGGTCTTCGGCCCCACCGGCCCCAAAGGCAAGAACGATCTTGGCTTGTCCCGCAAGCACATCATGGAATCCATCAACGGCTCGCTGCGCCGGCTGCAGACGGACTACGTGGACCTTTACCAGGCCCACCGGTACGACTTCGAAACGCCCTTGGAAGAGACCATGCAGGCGTTCGCGGACATTGTCCGGCAGGGCAAGGCACTCTACATCGGGGTGAGCGAGTGGACTGCCGAGCAGCTCCGCGAGGGCCACCGGCTGTCCAAGGAATTGGGCTTCCAGCTCATCTCCAACCAGCCGCAGTACTCCATGCTCTGGCGCGTGATCGAGGCCGAGGTGGTCCCGGCGTCGGAAGAGCTGGGCGTGTCCCAGATTGTCTGGTCGCCCATGGCCCAGGGTGTCCTCAGCGGCAAGTACCTGCCCGGCCAGCCTGCCCCCGAAGGCAGCCGCGCCACGGACGAAAAGGGCGGGGCCAAGATGATCCAGCGGTGGATGCGCGACGACGTCCTGGCCGCCGTGCAGGAGCTGAAGCCGATTGCCCAGGAGGCGGGCCTCACCATGCCGCAGCTGGCCGTTGCCTGGGTGCTGCAGAACCCCAACGTGGCGTCCGCCATTGTCGGCGCCTCCCGGCCGGAGCAGATCGCCGACAGCGTTGGGGCCGCCGGAGTGAAGCTGGAGGCCGAGGTCCTCAAGAGGATTGACGACGCCGTCGGAGGCCTCGCCGAACGTGACCCGGCGCAGACCAAGTCGCCGGCCACCCGGGAAGCCTGAATGGCGTCCCCAGTGGAACTGCCGGACCTCGCTGTCACCGGGTCCACCGGAGGCCTGGGCGGAATGGTGGCACGGCAGCTTGCCGGGTCCGGTTTCGCCCAGCGCCTGCTGGTCCGGGATTCCGCGCGGGCCCCGCAGCTGGAGGACGCGCATCCGGTGGTGTGTTCGTACGGGGACGGCGCTGCCTCCCGGCAGGCGCTGGACGGGGCGAAGGTGCTGTTCATGGTCTCTGCTGCCGAGGCCGAAGACCGCCTCCAGCAGCATTACGCGTTCGTGGATGCCGCGGCCGCTGCCGGGGTGGAGCATGTGGTGTACACGTCCTTCTACGGGGCGGCCCCGGATGCCACCTTCACGCTGGCCCGGGACCATTACGCCACCGAAGAGCGGATCAAGGCGTCCGGGATGGGGTACACCTTCCTGCGCGACAACTTCTACCTGGATTTCCTGCCGCTGATGACCGGGGAAGACGGCGTGATCCGCGGGCCTGCCGGGGACGGCGTCTTTTCAGGGGTGGCCCGGGAGGACATTGCCCGCTGCGCGCACGCCGTGCTGCGGGATCCCGCCATCCACAAGGGCAAGACCTACAACCTGACCGGCCCTGAGGAACTGAGCATGGCCCGGGCTGCCGAGGTGCTGAGCGCCGGCACGGGGCGGCAGGTGCGCTACCACGCGGAGTCGGTGGAGGAGGCGTACGCGTCGCGGGCCTCCTACGACGCCCCGCAATGGCAGCTGGATGCGTGGGTCAGCACCTACACGGCCATGGCCGCCGGCGAAATGGCAGGACTTTCGCCGGACGTGCATGGTCTGACCGGGCAGGACCCCATCAGCCTGGCCGAGTTCCTGACCCGGCCGGTACTGTAGCCGGGTTAAAGTCGTTGACGTGGCGGCTGGGCCCGGCGTAGACCTGTGGCGGGGGCCTTTAGTCCACCGAGCAGAATCGCACCGCCATGAAGTCCAGCAACCAGCAATCCACCCGGCAGGAGCCGGCGCCGGCCCCTGCCGCAGCCGCTGAGCCTACGTCGGGGCCGCTCACCCGGGAGGAACTGCAGCTCGCGGCCCGCAACCATTCGATGCCGCTGGAGGCGCTCCGCCGCGAGCTGACCCCGCCCGGGCTCCATTACGTACTCACGCACTTCGACATTCCTGACCTGGACGCCTCATCCTGGCACCTACGGATCGGGGGTGCGGTGGAACGCGCCCTGGAGCTGAGCATGGCCGCGCTCCTACGGGACCCGGCAATCACCGTGCCGGTGACCCTCGAATGCGCGGGCAACGGCAGGTCGCTCCTGGAACCGCGGCCCGTCAGCCAGCCCTGGGTCATGGAAGCCGTAGGCACCGCGCACTGGACCGGGGTGCCGCTGGCCTACCTCCTCGGCAAGGCCGGGGTGCTGCCGGATGCGGTGGAGGTGGTCTTCACCGGGGCCGATGCTGGCATCCAGGGCGGCGTCCCCCAGCAGTACGCGCGCAGCCTGCCGATCCGTGAGGCGTTGCGTCCCGACGTCGTCCTTGCCTACAAGATGAATGGCGCAGACCTGCCGCCACAGCACGGCTACCCCCTGCGGCTGGTGGTCCCGGGCTGGTACGGGATGGCCAGTGTCAAGTGGCTGGCGTCCATAGAGGTGGCAAAGGCACCGTTCCCAGGGTTCCAGCAGAAGGTTGCCTACCGGTACCAGGAGTCCGCGGACGACGCCGGCACCCCGGTTACGCGGATCAGGGTGCGTTCGTTGATGGTTCCGCCCGGTGTCCCGGACTTCTTTACCCGGAAGCGGTTCCTGCGCGCGGGCCCGGTGATGCTGGAAGGCAGGGCATGGTCCGGCGAAGGTGCCGTGACCGCCGTCGAGGTGGGGATTGACGGCACCTGGCTGCCGGCCCACCTGGATAAACCGGTGGGCGGTTACGCCTGGCGGAAGTGGAGCCTTCCATGGGTCGCGGACCCCGGCGAGCACGTCCTTGCTTGCCGCGCCACGGACATTACCGGCGCCAGCCAGGCCCTGGAGCAGGACTGGAACTACCAGGGGATGGGCAACAACGTGGTACAGCGCGTCAGCGTGACGGTGGAGTGAAGCCGGACCTGCTTCCTGGGGCGGCACCCCCTGGGGCTATACTCGGTGCCAACCATGACCAGCCTCCCGTCCGCTCCCGCCAGTGTCCGAATCGATGCGTGGCTGTGGGCAGTCCGCGCCTACAAGACGCGGTCTGCCGCCACTGCAGCCTGCCGCGCCGGGCATGTCCGCCTCAACGGCAGCCCCTCGAAAGCTTCGGCAACGCTGGTCACGGGTGACACCGTCACCGTCCGGATGCCCGGATACGAGCGCATCCTTGAGGTGCGCCGGCTCATAGCCAAACGCGTAGGGGCGGAGGCGGCGTCGCACTGCTTTACCGACCACACTCCCCCGCGCCCCGTTCTTCCGGCACTGGGGTTGCCGCAACGCGACCGGGGCGCCGGGCGTCCCACCAAGAAGGACCGGCGCGAGATGGACCGTCTGCGGGGACCTGCGTAGCTGGCTTGCTGCCGGCGTCAGGCACGCGCCTTGTTGCGGGCCTGCACCAGGTTGGCGAACGGCAACCGGCCAAATTCCTCCACGAAGGCAGCGTGGCAACCCGCTTCTGCGCCGGCCAGTTGGCCGGCCGGGAGTTCCTTCCACGCGATGGTCAGTGATCCAGCGTCAGCGAGCTGCCAGATAAGCCGCCCGTCCCAGTGGCCTGGAGGCTTTCCCTGCCCGAAGTCAACGAACTCCTGGATCTGGCGCCGAAGTCCCCGGTTGCCCTTGCTTCCGGGTCCGGCCTTCCCCACGTAGAGGACGACGGCGCCGTCCACCCACTCGGCGGCCAGCGCTGCGGCGGAGAGGGATGGGTCCTTCTTCTTGAAGATGGCCGCGGTGCTTTTGGTGAGAAAGCGCGCCTGGAAATCTTCCGGCGCCACGACCGTGAAGAGTCCTGTCCCCTGCGGAATCCGCATCGTCTCGAGGCTTCGGATAGGCCGGAAGCCGGCGAACCCTTCGGTCTTCAGGCCCTTCCTGGTGAACTGCATAATCCATTGAACAGCACGGCCCGCGCCGTTGCTGGGTTTGCGTTTTCCACATAGGGGTTTTGGGCGGCTGGGATTGCCAGGGGCTGGTGGAAGAGTTTGGTTATGGGAGTGATTGTGGAATCGGCGGGAGTGGACCGGGCTGCGCGGTGGGCGGAACCGTCTGCTGTTGGCACTGCTTCATACCTGCCAGCTGCTCCTTGCATCGCTGATGTGCTGAACCTGTTGGCCCGTGTTCCCGTGGCTGCTGATGGTGCGGGGTTGATTGACCAGATTCGCGGTCTGGAGGAGTTGAAGTGCTTTGCCGGTGCCCGGCAGGCTGAGGCCGCTGTGGCTTTTGATCTGTCCCAGCGGCGGGAACAGGCCGACGCCGGGGTCCCGGCCGCCGGGCAGGGTGCCGGGGTCGCGGCGCAGATCGCCTTGGCAAGGCGGGAGTCCCCGGCCCGGGGTTCCCGGCTGCTGGGCCTGGCCAAGACGTTGACCGGGATGCCGCACACGTTCGCCGCGTTCCTTGCCGGGCTGCTCAATGAGTGGCGGACCACCCTGATCGTGAAGGAAACCATCTGCCTCACGCCCGGGGACCGGGCCGGGGTGGATGAGGAACTCGCCGCCGATACCGGCGCCCTGGACGGTGCGGGAGACAAAGCCATTATCGCCGCCGTCCGCGCCGCGGCGTACCGGCGCGACCCGGCCTCCGCCGCCAAACGCGCGGCCCGGGCCGTGAGCGAGCGGTGTGTGAGCCTGCGCCCAGCCCCGGACACCATGACCTACCTGACCGCGCTGCTCCCGGTCGCCCAGGGCGTGGCTGCCTACGCCGCCCTGGTCCGGGACGCGGACACCGCCCGGGCGGCCGGGGATGACCGGTCCCGTGGCCAGGTCATGGCCGACACCCTCATCGAACGCCTCACCGG
>NZ_JARDJH010000053.1:0-28368 GCF_039907755.1 Pseudarthrobacter sp. CC12
TCTCTTCCGGATCACGATCAGGCAGCTGGTTAGTCAACCCGCTGAGGATATGGGAGGTATCTTCTCCTGCAGCCACGGCAGCCTCTTTTCGTCTTTGAAAGCATTAGGCAGTGTTTTCGTATTGTGAGAAAACACTTTTGCCATTCGAGATTAGGAAGACGTGGCCGTACGATGCAATTATGACTGCCCGAACGAGGAGAGCATCGTGAGTACTACGAATCAAAACAGACGAGTAGCTGTGGTCACCGGGGCCGGGTCAGGCATCGGACGGGAAGTCGCTCGGCAGATGCTGGCGGACGGCTACCGGGTGGCACTCGCCGGCCGCCGCGAGGCGCAGCTCAAGGAAACCGCTGGCGGCAACCCGGATACGCTCGTGGTGCCCTGCGACGTCACCCGGCCCGGCGACGTCGAACGGCTTTTCGAGACGGCCCGGCAACAGTGGGGACGGATAGACGTGCTGTTCAACAACGCCGGCGTCTTTGGTCCGGCGGCCAGCGTGGACGAAATCAGCCTGGAAGACTGGAACGCCACCCTGGCCGTTAACCTCACCGGATCCATGCTGTGTGCCGCCGCAGCCGTACGGGCCATGAAGGCGCAGGAACCGCAGGGCGGCCGGATCATCAACAACGGCTCCATCTCCGCGCATTCGCCCCGTCCACGGACCGTGGCCTACACCGTCACCAAGCACGCCATGACCGGGCTGACCAAGAGCATCGAACTGGACGGGCGCGGCTACGGCATCACGTGCGGCCAGGTCGACATCGGCAACACGGCCACGGAGATCATGGACACCATCGGCGTCGGCTCAGGGGCGCTGCAGGCGGATGGCAGCCGTAGGATCGAGCCGATGTTCCCGGTGGCGGACGCGGCCCGCGCGGTGCTGATGATGGCCAACATGCCGGCCTCGGCCAGCGTGGGCTCGGTGGTGGTTACGGCCGCGGGCATGCCGTTCATCGGCAGGGGCTGACCGTCCGGAAAGCGCGGGCTAGAAGGGCAGCACGGCCGACAGGTCCGCACGCAGGCCGGATGCCGCAACCCGGCCGGCCTTGACCGCCTCCGCCCACGCCAGCTGCCCGGTGACCATCTCAAGCCAGGTGGCGGCGTCGCACTCAATGACATTCGGCGGGGTCCCGCGTGTGTGCCGCGGCCCCTCCACGCACTGGGTGACGCCGAACGGCGGCACCCGCACCTCAACCGAATTCCCCGGGGCCCGCGCCGTCAGCTCCTCCAGCGAGTACCGCACGGCAGTGGCCAGGACGGTCCGCGGAGCGGGAGTATCCGACGGCGGTTGCGCGGCTTCGCGCCACGCCTTCAGGGCTGCTTTGCCTTCCTGGACGTCAATACGACGGCGGGCTACGGCCATGCTTTCAGTCTTCCTTTTGCGTCGGCAGGGAAACAGGGAGTCAGTCGAGGAGCGCGGACACCGCCGGACCCAACCGGATCTTGCCCACCGGATGGCCGCCGCCAAGCACGGGTTCCACGACCTTCTCCAGGGCGCTGGCGACCCCTGGGATCTCGACTGCCCCGGCGGCAGCGAGCAGGGTCAGGGCCACCAGGGAAGTCGCCCGGATGTTCCCGTCCAGGATCTTAACGGCCACGGAAACTCCCTGGGGCGTGGCCATGGCAAGGACTCCCTCGGCCCCGATTTTGGCGATGATTTCAAGCTCATCCATCACCAGGGTGTTGGCTTCACCGCGGCCTTGGACGGCCCAGGGGTAATCGAGCATCGACGTTGCAATGGTGGCTGCCCGTGCGCTGAAGCGTTGGTCGCCCGGGGCTTTGGCCAGCTGGGAGTATGCCCGGGCAAGGCCTTTGAGGGAAACAGCAGCCACCGGAGCCCCGCAGCCGTCAATCCCCAGATGGGCAATCTTCTCGTCGGTGTATTCCTCGATCACGCTCCGGACCCGCTGCTGCAGGGGGTGGTTCGGCTCCAGGTAGCTGTTGGTGTCCCAGCCGTTTTCCTTGCAGGCCCAAAGGAAAGCGGCGTGCTTCCCGGAACAGTTGAACGCCAGCCGCGATTTCCCCTTCTCAGAGCGGACCAGCCAGTTCCTGGCGGTTTCGTCCTGCGGCCAGGCCTCCGGGCACTGCAGTTGGTCCTCACGGACCCCTGCAGCCTTGAGCATGCCGGCCACCACGTCCATGTGGTCCAGGGATCCGGTATGGCTTCCGCAGGCGATGGCCACCTGGGCGCCGCGCAGCGGAACCCCTGACTGCATGGACGCCAAGGCCTGGAAAGGCTTCAACGTGGACCGGGCAAAGATGGGCGTGTTGATGTCGCCAAGCTCGGTAACCACCGAACCGTCGGCGGACAGTAGGACGGCGGAACCGATGTGCCGCGACTCCACAAAGCCGCTGCGTTCGATCACGGCCAGTTCGACGGCGGAGTCCACGGTAAAGGTTGCGTGCGGATTGTGGGGCATACCGCCAGTCTAGGGGCCAGCCACCTACTGGACAGTGACCATCACCGACTGCCAGCCCGAGGCGCCGTCCGGAACCGGGTCCGCGCGCTGGTCAGTCTGGACCTGCCCGGTGCCGTCGGTGGCGCGCACCTTGATGTAGTGCGGGCCGGGGGCGGCGTCCCATTCGTAGGACCACTGGCGCCAGGTTACGGTGGACGCTTCGGCGGACAGGGTGGCTTCCGCCCAGGCACCGTTGTCGATCTGGACCTCCACTTTGGCGATGCCCCGCGTCTGCGCCCAGGCGGTCCCACCCACGGCCACCTTTCCGGCAGCTACTTTCGCGAAGGACCTGGGCACGTCCACGCGCGCCATCGTTTTGATGGGGCCACGTTCGGACCAGCCACGGTTGGTCCAGTACGCCTTGTTGTCGGCGAACCGGGTGACTTCAAGGTCCACCACCCACTTGGTGGCCGAAACAAACCCGTAAAGCCCTGGAACCACCATCCGCACCGGGTAGCCGTGCTCCAGCGGCAGCGGTTCGCCATTCATGCCGATGGCCAGCATGGCGTCCCTGCCATCCTGGAGGACCTCCAGGGGAGTGGAGGCACTGAAGCCGTCAATGGACTTTGACAGGACCATGTCTGCGCCATCCTTGGGCCTGGCCCGGGCCAGGACATCGCGGATGGGGAGGCCCAACCATTTGGCGTTGCCGGCGAGGTTGCCGCCTACGGGGTTGGACACGCAGGTGAGGGTCACATGGGATTCGATAAGCTGCGCGTCGAGCAGGTCCTGGAAGGAGAGCGTGACTTCCTGCTCCACGAGGCCGTGAACACGCAGCTGCCAGTCATCAATGTTGATTTCCGGGATGCTCAGGGCAGTATCGATGCGGTAGAAGTCATTGTTGGGTGTCAGCCACGGGGTCACGCCCGGTACAGGGGACTGTACCCCGGCCGGTACGGGCGATGCCACCTTTGCCGGCGTGGGCAGCGTGAGTGCTTCGCGCGCCCTGGTGACGTTGCTGCGGGCGGCACCCAGGAGCCGCCCGCCGGTGGCGGCGATCCCGGCAGCCACCGCGGTAACCCCGGCAGCAGCAAAGAAGCGCCGGCGGTTGGTGCCCGCACCCTGGTGCCGGGCGTCGTCGTCGTCGTCCTGGTCAGCCGGTGCTTCAGGCCACCTCTTCAGCCCCCACAGCTGAACCATAAGCCGGCGCAGGACCACCAGGCCGGCAACCGTTCCCAGCACGGATGGGATGGCGTCTGCCGGGCCCACACCCGCCCGGGTCACCACACTGGCCACGATCACGGCCCCCATGAACAGCACCCCGAGGACGCCCAGCATCCATTTCCGGTAGGCCACCACTCCCAGGATGCACGCCAGCACCGCAATGGTCAGGCCCATGCCCACAAAGAGGGCGGCCTTGTCGTTGGTGCCAAACGTGGCGATCGCAAAGTCCTTCATCCACGGCGGGGTGAAATCAATGAAGGTCGAGCCCAGGGCAAACAGCGGCGTTGCCCGGGCGGTAAAGAACGCTCCTATCAGCTCCGCAACGGCAAGCACGACGGCGGCCGCCACCACGCCTGCCAGCGCGGCCATGGGGGCGGGGCCCGTTATCCGGTTTCGAAGCTTTGTCATGTTTATTATTCGGAGCGGCCGGGCGCGCGGATTGACCGGGCGGGCAGGCCAGGACACAGCTTAGGAGCCGAAAGGGTGCACAAAGTACCCTTGGAGACTGTGAAGGTACTCGTCATAGGCCCCGGAGGCCGCGAACACGCCATTGTCCGCTCCCTGCTTGCCGACCCCAACGTGTCCGAAGTCCATGCGGCGCCCGGCAATGCCGGCATCAGCAAGCTGGTCCCCACATACAACATCAACGGCAACGACCCGGATGCGGTTGCGGAACTGGCCACACGGCTCGCCGTGGACCTGGTGGTGGTGGGCCCCGAGGCGCCGCTGGCCGCCGGTGTGTCCGACGCTGTCCGGGAGGCCGGCATCCCCGTCTTCGGACCCAGCAAGGCCGCAGCCCAGCTGGAGGCTTCCAAGGCGTTCGCCAAGGAAGTCATGGCCGAGGCCGGCGTGCCCACTGCCATGGCCCTGGTGGCCACCAACGCAGAGGAAGCGGCATCCGCCCTGGACACCTTTGGCGCCCCCTACGTGGTCAAGGACGATGGACTGGCCGCCGGCAAAGGCGTTGTGGTTACCCGTGACCGCGACGAAGCCCTGGCCCACGCCCAGTCCTGCTTTGACGCCGGCGGCTCCGTGGTCATCGAGGAGTTCCTGGACGGCCCCGAGGTATCCCTTTTTGTCCTCTGCGACGGCCAGAACACCGTGGCGCTCTCGCCCGCCCAGGACTTCAAGCGCATCTTTGACAACGACGAAGGGCCCAACACCGGTGGCATGGGTGCCTACACGCCACTTGAGTGGGCGCCTGAAGGGCTGGTGCAGGAAGTCCTGGACCGCGTAGCCCAGCCCACCGTAAACGAGATGGCCCGCCGCGGCACGCCCTTCGTCGGTGTGCTCTTCGTTGGCCTGGCCCTGACCTCGCGGGGCACCCGGGTCATCGAATTCAACGTCCGCTTCGGCGATCCGGAGACGCAGGCCGTCCTTGCCCGGCTCAAGACGCCCCTGGGTGCGCTGCTCATGGCAGCCGCCAAGGGCGAACTGGACACGGCAGAAGAGCTGCGCTGGGCAAAGGAAACCGCCGTCGCCGTCGTCATTGCCTCCGAGAACTATCCGGACAAGCCCCGCACGGGCGACCGAATCCGCGGGCTTAAAAAGGTGGAAGCCCTGGACGGTGTGCACGTCATCCACGCCGGAACCGCCCTGGACGTGGACGGCAAGGTGGTTTCCGCCGGAGGCCGAGTCCTGGCGGTCGTCGCCCTGGGCAGCGACCTGGTGGAGGCGCGCGAACGCGCATATGACGGCGTGGAGCTGGTTCAGCTGGAAGGTTCCCAGTTCCGCAGCGACATTGCCCGCAAAGCCGCCCGCGGCGAAATCAAGGTGCCCTACGGGGCCACGGGATCAATGCCCATCGTGAAAGCAAAGGCCTGACATGACTGAAACTCCGGAGAACCGCGGCTACGCCACCGACACCCTGGACCTGCCCGGCTGGACGCACGTCTATTCAGGCAAGGTCCGCGACCTCTACGAGCCTGCCGACGAAGCCGTCCTCCAGCGCTTTGGGCAGGACTGCGTCCTGGTGGTGGCGAGCGACCGCATCAGCGCCTACGACCATGTGCTGTCCAGTGAAATCCCGGACAAGGGACGCATCCTCACCCAGCTGAGCCTCTGGTGGTTCGACCAGCTGGGCGTAGAGCACCACGTGCTGGGCTCCACCGCCGAGGACGGAGTGCCTGCCGAGGTTGAGGGCCGGGCCATGATCTGCAAGAAACTGGACATGTTCCCGGTGGAATGCATCGCACGCGGTTACCTCACCGGCTCCGGGCTGGTGGAGTACAAGGCCTCCGGCACGGTCTGCAACATCCCGCTGCCTGAAGGGCTGGTGGACGGGTCGCGGCTGGAACGCGCCATCTTTACGCCGTCGGCCAAGGCCTTGATCGGCGAGCACGACGAGAACATCACCTACGACGCCGTGGTGGCCCTGGTAGGGGACGACATCGCCGCCCGCCTCAGCGAACTGACGCTGAAGATCTACACGACGGCGGAAAAGATTGCCCGGGAGCGCGGCATCATCCTGGCCGACACCAAAGTGGAGTTCGGGTACGACGCCGTCTCCGGGTCCATCACCCTGGGCGACGAGGTGCTTACCCCGGATTCCTCGCGCTTCTGGGATGCGGCCACCTACAAGCCGGGCCAGGCGCAGCCGTCCTACGACAAGCAGTACGTCCGGGACTGGCTGACGTCCCCCGAGTCCGGGTGGGACAAGTCCTCCGACACCCCGCCGCCGGCACTGCCGGCAGATGTGGTTGAGCGTACCCGCAGCCGGTACGTCGAGGCGTACGAGAAAATCACCGGGAAGACCTTTTCCTAGGATTTAACCAAAAGCCGGGCAGCCCATGTGAATGGGTTTGCCCGGCTTTTCGGTCAGCTGGCCTTGGAAGCCGAAGCCGCCCGTTTCTGTGCCAGGTTGATTTCGAGGATTGCATCCAATGCCTGCTGGACCCGGTCCTGCGCGCCGGCAGCGGCGAACGCCTTTCGTGATTCCTCCAGGTGCACCAGAGCCTCTTCGGTTTCCCCCGCAGCCTTCAGCGACTTGCCAAGCAGAAGTGAAACTTCACCGGCGGTGTGCTTGCCCAGGGCGTCGCGTTCGGCATGGATTTCACGGAGCTTTTCGACGGCGGCCACGATGTCCCCGGTCAGGTAGAGCCAGCGCGCGCGAATGAAGGCGACTTCGAGTTCGTCGCTCTTGGTCCCCCCGACAATCGAGAATGCCAGCTCCGCACGTTCAATGGCTGCCAGTGTTTCCGGCTCCACAATTCCAGAGGATAGACGGACGGCTGCGGAAGCCTTGTTGAACCGAGCCCAAAGCTCAATATCGTTAGCGGGGGAGAGCAGTCGTGCTGCCCGCTCGTGGTGCTTGACGCCTTCGGTGTAATCGTGCCGCATGAACGCGACATTGCCGACAACCCAGGCGACTTCGCCAGCGAGCTGGGACATGGAGTGCTCATCCACCTGCTCCAGCAGGGCCTGGCAATACTTCCAGGCTTCATCCAGCCGCCCGCTTTCGGCGAGGGCCCCAATGAGAATCCGGTGCGCGCCAATGAGGACCGTGGACCCCCTGGGAAGGTTGACCGACAGCTTTACGGCCTCAAGCGCATGGTCCACGGCGAGTGCCAGTTGGCCCTGGCCATGGCAAACAGCGGCCAGCATCTGCAGGGCGCGAACGCCCAGGCCAACCGACTCTCTCGCCATGGGGTGTTCCAGGAGGCGTTCGATAATCTTCTGGCACTCCGGCAGGTCGCCCTGCTTCATGAGGCACTCGGCCTGCATGTAGGTCATGTTCCACCAGGCGCTGGTGTTTTTACCGTCAAGCGCTATTTGTGCGGCGGTGGCTGCATGGCTTGCCGCCAACGGATAATCCCGCAGATCCCAGGCTTGGCGGGCATAAAGCCCAGCCAGAACGTATTCGGCGTCACTCACGGAAATGGGTTGGCTCCAAGCCTCCAGTGCCTTGGGTGCCAACTCCAGCCGCCGGGCCAATTCCTCAATTACTTCAGCTGTCGGTTCACGCCGACCGGTCTCGAGCAAAGAGATGTAGCTGGGTGAATACAGGTCCTTGCCCAGCTCGGCCTGTGTCAGTCCACGCTCAAGGCGCTCCGCCCGGAGCTTTTCTCCGAATCCGTTGCCCACGCGTTTCCTCCTTCTGGACAGCTGGGCCTGTGAATGCTTGACAGCCCCTGTGGAAAATATTTTACAATGTGTGTCAACAAGGACAGTGCTGGCTTTGTAACGAATCCGACTCGTATTGAGGAACTTATATGTTGAAGAAGATTGCAACCGCGGCCGCCTTGGCTGGGGCCCTGGCTTTTTCCGCGGCGGCTCCGGCCGTTCTGTCTGCAGGTTCCATCGCCGATAACTCGGGTACGTCGGTAGCTATTGGCAACTGGCCTGACCCCGCCTCCACCAAGGCGAAGAAGGACAAGAAGACCACTACTACCACGGACACCTCCATCGTCACCTACATTGGCAACTGGCCTGACCCGGCGTAAATAGCTTCCTCATAACAGGAGGCGAGGGTGGCCCCGGAGCAACAGCTCCGGGGCTGTTCCTTTTAAGCCGGCGGGAAACTGGCGTAACCACATCGAGATGCAAAAAAGAGGGCCTCCGTTTGGAGACCCTCTTTCCGTTATGGTCGGGATGACAGGATTTGAACCTGCGACCTCTTCGTCCCGAACGAAGCGCGCTACCAAGCTGCGCTACATCCCGATCCGCTGCAAAAGCAACTTTACAAGGATAGCCGATTCCGGGTCCCGATGCGAAATCCTGAGGTCGGCCCCCTGCCGGCAGCCTCAGACCAGCGAATCCTTCCACGCGCCGTGGAGGTCAGCGAACCGTCCGCCGCCGCCAATGAGTTCGTCGGGAGTGCCGTCTTCCACGATCCGTCCGTCGTGAACTACCAACACCCGGTCCGCCGTCTCCACTGTGGACAGGCGGTGGGCGATGATCAGCGCTGTCCTCCGTGCTGCCTCCGTCCCGGCCAGCAGCCGGGCCAGCCCTGCCTGCACCAGGCGTTCGGACGGGATGTCCAGCGAAGAGGTGGCCTCATCCAAAATCAGCACCGCAGGCCGTGCCAGGAAGGCCCTGGCAAAGCTGATCAGCTGGCGCTGGCCGGACGAGACCCTGCCGCCGCGCTTGTTGACGTCCGTGTCGTAGCCCTCGGGGAGTTCCAGGATGAACTCGTGCGCCCCCACAGCCTTGGCGGCCTCTTCGATTTCGGCCCGGGACGCTTCCGGACGGCCCAGGGCGATGTTGTCGGCAACGGAGCCACTGAACAGGAAGGCTTCCTGGGTGACCATGACGATGTTGCGGCGGAGGTCGGTAGTGGCCAGGTCGCGGAGATCCACACCGTCCAGGGTGAGTGTTCCGGAGGTGACGTCGTAGAAGCGGGCGATGAGCTTGGCCAGGGTGGATTTTCCTGCGCCCGTCTGGCCTACCAGCGCCACGGTCTGTCCGGCCGGGATGTGGAGGTCCAGCGCGGGAACCACTATGGGGCCGTCACCGTAGCGGAACTCGACACCGCTAAAGTCGATCCGCCCCGTGGCCGCAGGCAGGGCAACAGGGTTCTTGGGCGGCCGGACCGTGGGCACCTCTTCGAGGAGCCCGGAAACCTTCTCCAGGGCGGCCTGCGCGCTCTGGAACGAGTTATAGAACATGGCCATCTGGTCCACGGGCTGGAAGAACCGCTTGGTGGACAGAATGAGGGCCAGGAGCACGCCGACTGCGAGGTCGCCGCCCAGCACCCGGAATCCGCCGAAGAGCAGGACCACGGCGACGCAGACGTTGCCGATCAGCACCAGGCCCGGCTGGAAGATGCCGTTGAGATTGATGGAGCGGACAGTGACCAGGCGGTAGTCCTCAGCCAGCTTGCCGTAGCGCTCGGAGTTCTCCCGTTCCTTGCGGAAGGCCTTGACGGCGCGGATGCCGGTCATGGTTTCCACGAAATGCACGATCAGCCGGGCGGAGACCACGCGTGATTCGCGGAAGGCGATCTGCGAGTGTTTCTGGTACCAGCGGGCCAGGAAGAACATGGGTACGCCGGCGGCCAGCACCAGCAGCCCGCTCCGCCAGTCCAGCGCAAAGATGGTGGCGGCGGTGAAAGCCATGAACAGCATGCCTGAGGCCAGGGAGCTGACGCCCGAATCGAGGAGTTCGCGCAGCGCCTCCAGGTCAGAGGTCTGCCGCGCGATGATGCGGCCGGACGTGTACTTCTCGTGGAACTCGAGGCTAAGCCGCTGGGTGTGCCGGAACACCCGGACGCGGAGATCCAGCAGCATGGCCTGGCTGAGCCGCGCCGTGGAGGTGACGTACAGGGCGGTGAGTCCCGCCGTCGCAATGGCTGCCAGCAGGTAGGCGACGCCGGTGAACACCAAGGGGGCGTTGTTCCCGGCCTGGAGTGCGGGGAGGGCGTGGTCGATGCCGAAGGCGATCAGGGCCGGGCCCGCCACGCGCGCAGCCTGGGAGAGCACCACCATGGCAATAGTGAGCCAGAACCGTACCCGCACCGGACGGATCAGCGACCCCAGCAGGGCCAGCGACCGGCGTCGTACCGCGCGGCTCTCCGCCTTGCTGAGGTGGGCGTTGTCCTCGTTGGCTGTGCCAAACGCTGCGGCGCTCATCGGGTCACTTCCTCGGCCCGGTCTTCAAGTGCCGACAGTTCGGAGTCCAGGTCCCGCGGCTCCCGGTCCAGGCTGGCGATGACGTAGCGGTAGTGCTGGTTGCGGGCCAGCAGCTCGGTGTGGGTTCCGACGGCGGCGATCCGCCCGTTTTCGAGCAGTGCTACCCGGTCAGCGAGGGCCACGGTGGATGGCCGGTGGGCGACGATAAGGGTGGTGGTGTCCTTGAGGACCTCCCGGAGGCGTCCCTCCACCAATTCCTCGGTGTGGACGTCCAGGGCGGACAGGGGATCATCCAGGACCAGGACACGCGGACGGGCGGCGATGGCGCGCGCCAGGGCAATGCGCTGCCGCTGCCCTCCCGACAGGCTCAGGCCTTCCTCGCCGATCAGAGTGTCCACACCCTGGGGCAGGGAGTAGGCGAAATGGGCCTGGGCAACGTCGAGGGCTTCATCGAGTACCTCATCGGAGCGGACCGGGGCGCCGAGCAGCACGTTGTCCCGCACCGAATTCGAAAAGAGCGTGGTGTCCTCGAAAGCTACCCCTACCATGCTGCGCAGTTCCTCCACGTCGAAGTCCCTGATGTCGATGCCGTCAATGCTGATGGCGCCGCTCGTGACGTCATACAGGCGGGGAACCAGCTGGATCAGCGCGCTCTTGCCGCTGCCAGTGATGCCCACCAGGGCCATCGTCTCGCCGGGCCGGACATCGAAGTTGATGTCCTTGAGGATCGGCTTGTCCGGGGCGTCTTCGAAAGCGAAGGTTGCGTTGGTGAAACGGAGCGCCCCGGCGGGCTGCCCTGGGCGCCGTGGTTCCGCCGGGCTGGTGATGGTGTTGCGGGTGTCCATCACCTCGTAATGGCGGTCGACGGCGGTCTTGGCAGTGAGTGCCATGGCCAGCAGCATGCCGGAGAATTCCACGGGGGAGGCGATGACCGCGGCCGTGGCGAAGAATGCAACCAGCGAGCCGATGCTGAGCTGGCCGCTGGCGCACAACATCACGCCGACCACCAGTCCGGCACCGAGGGCCAGTTCGGGGAGCAGGGTGACCACCATGGTGAAGGTCGCCTGGTGGCGCGCTTTCGCGATCTCCGTCTGGCGAAGCTCCTCCGCCTGCTCGTTGAAGTTTTCCAGGGCTTCGCGGCTGCGCCCGAACGCCTTGAGCACTCGGATGCCGTGGACGGATTCCTCTACGGTGGTGGCGAGGTCGCCGGCCTGGTCCTGGCTGCGCCGGGCAACCTTGCTGAACCGGGTACGGAACCGGAAGCTGTTGATGGTGATGGGGACGGCGGCGGCGAGGAAGATCAGGGCCAGCTGCCAACTCATGGCAAACATGGCAACGATGCCGATCACCACGGTAAGGGTGGTGACCACCAGCATGATGGCGCCGAACGCCATCCACCGCCGGAGGAAGTTCAGGTCCGTCATGGCCCGGGACAGCAGCTGTCCGGAGCCCCACCGGTCGTGGAAGGAAACTGTCAGTTCCTGCAGGTGGTCGTAGAGTGAAACCCGCATCCGGGTTTCCACCGTGGTTGCGGGGTTGATGACGAACTGCCTGCGGAGGGCCACCAGTCCTGCTTCGGCGATGCCCAGCACCAGGATGACCCCTGCAGAGGTCCAGACCGCCTCTGTGGTACCCCCTGGCTGAAGGGCGGTATTGACCAGGACGCGCAGTACTTGGGGGATGGTCAACGCCACGATGCTGGCCAGCAGGGCACAGAGAAGCCCCAGCACAAGCCTGGGAAGGATGGGCCGGACATGCGGATAAAGACGGCTGATGGATCGGAAAAAGGGAGTCTGCTTGGCCATGCCCGCTTCTCAAGCTCTAAAACGAATGTAGTTTCCTCTAGCAACAACCCTATGCCATTGGCGTGAGGCGGTTCACAGGGATTTGCGGGGCCGGCCGGCTGCTTGCCCAGTTATTGCAGACCGTAATGCGGGATGTGCTATCAGATATGGTCCCCATAACCGCATTTTAGGGACCCTATCTGATAGGGCAACGGGTCAGTTGCGGGAGGTCAGGGTCAGCAGGACGGCCTCCGGCTTGCAGGCGATCCTTACCGGGGCGAAGCGCGAGGTGCCGATGCCGCCGGAGACGTTGACCGGCGTCGTCCTTCCGTTGCTTGACCAGTCATTGAGGCCCTTGGCGCGCCACGTGGGAATGTCGCAGTTGGCGATGATGGCCCCGTAACGGGGGATGCACAGCTGGCCGCCATGGGTGTGGCCGGCGAGCAGGAGGTCTGCGCCGCTTTCCGTGAAGTGGTCCAGCACGCGCTGGTACGGCGCGTGGATGACGGCGATCCGGAGGTGGTCATTGGAATCCTGGTTGACCGTTCCCCGGGGCCATCCGGCGTACCGTTCCCGGTTCAGGTGCGGATCATCGACGCCGGAAAAATCGAAGCGCATACCGTGGAGGACCACTGACTGGTTGCGGTTGGTCAGGTCCACCCAGCCGCTCATCCCGAACCCGGAACGGAGGCGCGGCCAGTCCAGGGCGACCGGCTTGGGCTTTACCTTGGACGGACCCAGCAGGTAGGACGCAGGGTTCTTGGGGCTGGGGGCGAAGTAGTCATTGGAGCCCGGGACAAAGACTCCGGGGAACTGCAGCAGCGGCTTCAAAGCATCCAGCAGCGGGTCCACAGCCTTGACGTGGCTGAGGTTATCGCCCGTGTTCACCACCAGGTCCGGCTGGAGCTCCGCCAGCGACCCAAGCCACTCAGCTTTCTTCTTCTGCCCGGGGACGAAGTGGATATCGCTCAAGTGCAGAATGCGGAAAGGGTCCCTGCCGGGCGGGAGGATGGCCAGGGTTTCCTCACGGAGGACGAACTGGTTCTTTTCCCAGAGCCCATAACCGAAGGCGGCCATCCCGGCCGCGGTTCCGGCTCCTGCAGTGACGGCAAAGCCGCGCCCGAAGGAACGGGCGCGGCTTGCCAGGTTATCCATGTCCATGTGCGGTCAGCCGTTTCCCTTGCCGTTGCCGTTGTTGGTGGGGGCGGGGGCTGGGGCAGGAGCCTGGGTGGCGGGGGCCTGCGGTGCTGGAGCCTGGGTAGCCTGCGGGGCGGGAACGGGCGCCTGGGTGGCTTGGGGAGTGGTACGGCCAGGCGTCGTGTTCGCCGTAGGGCCGCTGACCATGTTGCTCGGAGGCGCAGGGAACGGGTTGGTTCCGTAGGCCGGAGCGATCTTGGACATGTAGTTGGAGAACATGGGGCCGGCGATCATGTAGCCGTCAATGCCTTGATAGAACTTTCCGTTGACGGTGATGTTCTGGCCGGCACGGCCCTGGTTCCCCAAGGGGTCACCGAACCAGGCCGCGGTAGCCAGGCCCGTAGTGTGGCCAACAACCCAGGTGGAGCCGTTGTTGTTGGACGTACCGGTCTTGGCGCCGATGGGAAAGCTCGTCTTGGTGGAAATCCGGGGCTGAATCAGCGAGCCCGAGCCCCTGTTCAGGACCTCCTGGAGCGCGTAGTTCACGCCGCGGGCGACCTCTGGCTTGATCGCGTCCCGGCAGTTGCTGGACTGGGCCGGGAGCTGCTTGCCGGTGGCATCGGTGACTGAGGTGATGGCGATGGGTTCGCAGTACTTTCCGTCATTCGCGAAGGTGGCAAAGGCGCTGGCCATCGTAAGGGGTGACGTCTGGGTGGACCCCAGCAGGTTGCCCAGGGTCATCATGTTCACCTTGGGGTTCGGCTCGCTGCCATCCGCCGACGGCAGGCCGCTGTGCAGCCCAACGGCATCCGCAATCTGTTGGATTCCACAGAAGTCCAGCTGGGCGGCGGAGGCGAAGGTTACGGTGTTAATGGAGTTGTAGAGGCCCTCCAGGACCGTAAGCGGCTTGTACCACTGTGGCTCAGCATTCTGCAGGTCATCCGCGGCATCCAGCTTCGCGTTCTTCTGGGCGGTGCTGTAAGCGCCCTGCACCTTGCCGCAGGTGTTCTTCCACGGGTAGCCGATGGGGTAGACGCGCTGGGCAGCGTTGACCACGGTATTCATGGTCTTGCCCTCATTGAGCCACTCGGCAAAGGTGAACGGTTTCATGGTTGAGCCGGGCTGGAAGCCGCCGATGCCGTTGAGGTCGTTCCCGTCCTTGTCCAGCTGGTCAACGTTGAAGTTCAACTGCGAGTTGAAGCCGCTTGGGCCAGCCAGGAACGAAGTGTTCTGGGCCATGGAGACGATCTTGCCCGTGCCCGGTTGCACTGAGACCATGGACGCGCCCCACTTGTCGGGGTTGGCGCCTGCAGCCGCATCGGCCTGTTCCTGGGCCGTGGCCTGGGCCTTGGGGTCGAGGGTGGTTGTAATCGTGAGGCCGCCGCCGTAGAGGACATGCTGGCGTTCTTCTTTGTCCGCGCCGTAGGCGGGGTTGTTTTCCAGCAGATGCAGGACGTAGTTGCAGAAGTACGGGGCAGAAGCGGCGTAGGCGCAACCCTGCTTGGGCTGGGTCACCTTGGGTTCCACCGGCGTGGCCACCGCGGCCTCGTATTCCTCCGCGGTGATCTTTTTCTGGTCCTTCATCAGTCCCAGCACCAGGTCCCGGCGCTGCTTCGACTTTTCCGGATTGGTGATGGGATCAAAGGCGGAGGGGCTGTTCACCAGGCCGGCGAGCAGGGCTGCCTGCGGCAGGGTGAGGTCCTTGGCAGTAGTGCTGAAGAAGTAACGGGATGCCGCTTCGATGCCGTATGCGTCGCGGTTGAAGAACACGATGTTCAGGTAGCCCTCAAGGATCTGGTCCTTGGTGAATTCTTTCTCCAGGGCGATGGAGAGCTTCATTTCGCGGAGTTTGTCGCCAACGCCCTTGTTGACGCCGTTGAGCTTGATCTGGTCCTCTTCGCCGGCGGCTGCGAGGTTGGCGTTCAGGACGTTGTTGACGTACTGCTGCGTGATGGTGGACGCGCCCTGCTTGTTGCCGCGGGCTGTGGCGACCAGCGCGCGGAGGATGCCGGTGGTGTCCACACCGCCGTGCTCGTAGAACCTGCTGTCCTCCACCGCGATGATGGCGTTCTTCATGTTCGGTGAAATCTGGTCCAGCGGAACCTTGGTGCGGTTCTCCGTGTAGACGCTGGCGATCTCGCTGCCGTCCGCAGCCAGGATCCTGGTGGTCTGGCTCGGGGGATCAACCTTCAGTTCGGCGGGAAGGGAATCGAAGAAATTGATGGAACCGCTTGCCGCGCTGCCAGAGACGGCCGCGGCAGGGACCAACAGGCCCGCCACGAGGACACCGCAAATCGCGCTCACACCAAGGAAAAGAAGGATCTTACCCAGTGTGGTGGCAGTGTCGAATAAGGGGTTGTTGCGAGTCGCCATGTTTTCCACTTTACCGGCAAGGGCTACGCTTTCTCTCATGACCAAATGGGAGTACGCGACGATTCCGCTCATCATCCACGCTACAAAGCAGATCCTTGACCAGTGGGGAGAGGACGGCTGGGAGCTCGTCCAGGTAGTCCCCGGACCCGACGGTAACGGCCTTGTCGCCTACCTCAAGAGGGAGAAGCAGTAGCATGAGCACCCCCGCAGAAGCCCAGTCCAGCCCGGCGACGGCGCCGGTTTCCGCCGTCGAGCAGCGCCTCGCGGAACTTAGCCTTGCCCTCCCGGAGGTTGCCGCCCCGGTAGCCTCCTACGTTCCCGCTGTCGTCTCCGGCAGCCACGTCTATACCTCGGGCCAGCTGCCGTTTATTAACGGCAAACTCGAAGCTACGGGCAAGGTTTCGGCAGGAACGGAAGGGTTCGCCGACGAGCCCACGGTTTCCCCGGAGGACGCCCAACGCTACGCGGCAGTGTGCGCCGTCAACGCCCTTGCTGCCGTCAAGAGCGTCATCGGTGACCTTGACCGCATCACGCGGATCGTCAAAGTTGTGGGATTCGTCGCCTCGGATCCCTCCTTCACGGGCCAGCCCGCCGTCGTCAACGGCGCCTCGGAACTGCTGGGCCGTGTCCTTGGCGACGCCGGGCAGCACGCGCGGTCCGCCGTCGGCGTTGCCGTACTTCCACTCGACTCTCCCGTAGAGGTCGAGTTGATCGCCGAATTCAGCTAAGACCGGACACTTCCCTTGCCGCACCTCGCACGACGCCTTTTTGCACTTCCCCAGGATCTGGAAGGGGCAGCACAAAGCTGGCTCGAACACGGCGAGCGGACCCCCAGGGCCGCCCGCTACGCATCATCCGTAGTCCTCCTGCGCGATTCACCCACCGGTTTGGAGACGTGGCTGGGTTACCGACCCGGCTCCTCGCCGCTGGGGGTCCTCGCGTTCCCCGGCGGGTCCCTTGACCCGTCCGACGACGAGCCCATGGGTTGGCTGGGCCCGTCGCCGCAGCATTGGGCTGAGCAAATGGGAACGGACGACGTCGGGCTGGCGCGCCGCCACGTGGTGGGAGCCATCCGGGAACTCTTCGAGGAAACCGGCATCCTGCTGGCTGGTCCGGATATGTCCAATACGGTCGAAGCCACGTCAACGTCCGAATGGATGCGGGCCCGCGTGGCCGTCGCGGACCAGGAAAAGACGCTTGCCCAGGTCCTGGGCAAGCGCGGACTTTCCCTCCGCACCGACCTGCTGAAGTCCCTGGTCAACTGGCGCAGCCCGGACTTTGCGCACCGCCGGTTCGATACCCGGTACTTTGCGGCCACCCAGCCGCTTGGCCAGGAGCCGTCGCTGCTTGGGGGCAAAGGCGTGTGGGGCCGATGGGTCAACGCGGCGCAGGTGGTGCAGGAACGGAACACCAGCAATCTTGGGGACGAGGCAGGCCAGGAGAACACCGTGGGCCGCCCCTTGGGCGAACTGCTCGTGCCGGGCTCGGAAATCATGCTGGAAAAGATGGCGACGGCCAACGGCTGTATCGCTTATTTGAGCTACAAGCGGAAGCACCACGTATACCAGCCAACGCTGGTCGAAGAAGACGGCAGGCTCATGCTTGAAGTCGAGGCGGCCAAGACCGTGGCAGGGGACCACCAGCGCGAACGCTGACGCCCTGCAGAGGCGGGTAAAATCCTCAACAATGCCACACCGGAAGCAAGGGGGCGCCTTTGCGCGCAACGGTCAAGGACGTAGCGCGCCTCGCAGGGGTTTCGCCAAAGACAGTCTCGAACGTCATGAACGGAATTGTCCCGGTCAGCGCTCCCACCCGAACCAGGGTGGAGCAGGCCATGGCCGAGCTGGACTATGTCCCCAACCTCTCCGCCCGGGGATTGCGCAACGGCAGGTCTGGCGTCATTGCCCTGGCATTGCCGGACCTGGCCACGCCGTATTCTGCCGAAATTGCGCACAGCGTGGTGGAAGTAGCCCATGAACAGGGCTGGAGCGTGCAGATCGAGGAGACGGGATCCGATCCCACCCGCGAGTACGAATTGATGTCCCGCGCGCGCTCCAACCTGATAGACGGGTTGATCCTCAACCCCGTGGTGCTGGACGAGAGTGCCGTCAAAGTGGGCGTCGCCCTGCCTCCCGTGGTCCTGCTTGGGGAAGTGTCCCAGAAGCTGGCCGACCGTGTGTGGGTGGACAGCGTCGCCGCCGCCCGTGACATGACACTGGCGCTCGGCAGGACGGGCAGGCGGCGTATCGCGGTCCTGGGCGCCGCCGAGGGCAGGGGCTCCGCGGCAGCCGTCCTCCGCACCCGCGGGTACCAGGCCGCGCTTGGCGAACTCGGCATCCCCTGGGACGACTCGTTGATCATCCCTTGCGAAAAGTGGAGCCCGGATACGGCAGCCCATGCTCTTTCCGCCTACCTTGACGCGCACCCGGTGCCCGAGGCGCTGTTCTGTTTCACCGATTCCATGGCGATCGGTGCCCTGAGCGTGCTGTGGAAACGCGGCCTTCGGGTTCCCGACGATGTGGCCG
The DNA here is from genome assembly GCF_039907755.1 of Pseudarthrobacter sp. CC12. NCBI lineage: Bacteria > Bacillati > Actinomycetota > Actinomycetes > Micrococcales > Micrococcaceae > Pseudarthrobacter > Pseudarthrobacter sp. CC12. The sequence continues at coordinate 18,012 of NZ_JARDJH010000053.1, forward strand.
TTGCGGGTTTCGACGACATCGCAGATGCGAAATATGCGGTGCCGTCACTGACAACCGTCTCCTTCGACAAGCGCAGGGTGGCCAGCGAAGCCCTGCGGCTCCTGACCGAACGCATGCAGGACCGCGAGGGCCCGCAGCGGGTGGTGGCCGTCGATTACGAAGTCGTGGAGCGGGAAAGCACCTCTTCCTAGGCCCTGCACGCAGCGCCGGCCACTGGCGTGGTGTCGAAGCGAGACAGCGGGATCACTTTGCGAACGCTAACAATTTTCATTGCGGGGACGCATTACATCGATGTAATGTGAGGCGTGCGTCACACCGGAGCCTGCAGGACTGCGATGAGGGACACCCGGCAGCAACGGTTGTGGCAACGGAATGACTTTCAGCGGACCCATCCAAAGGAGTGACGGGTGAAGCAGTTTGATTTTTTCGACGACAGGCAACTGTCCAGGCGCCGGCTGTTGTCCGGAACCGCAGCGTTGGGAAGCGTGTTCGCCGCGGCGGCCTTGTCCGGGTGCGGCGGAAATGCCTCCGCCGCGGCCCCCAGGGATATCCAGTTCTGGCATCTCCTGTCCGGTGGCGACGGCATCAAGATGCAGAACATGATCAGCAAGGTGAACGACGCCAACCCCGCGTTCAAGGTGCACCCGACAGTTCTTGCCTGGGGGCCGCCGTACTACACCAAGCTGGCCATGGCATCGGCCGGCGGCCGTCCGCCGCAGCTGGCCATCATGCATGCCAGCCGCGTTCCCGGCTATGCGCCCGGCGGCCTGATCGACCCATGGGACCTGGACCTGCTGTCAGAGTTCGGCGTCACCAGCCAGAGCTTCGCGCCCAGGATCTGGGACAAGAGCCGGAACAACGGCAAAGTCTTCTCCATCGCCCTGGATTCGCACCCCTTTGTCATGTTCTATAACCGTGACGTGGCGGGAAAGGCAGGACTGCTTGGCAGCAACGGGCAGTTGCAGGAAGCGAAGTCCCCGCAGGAATTCATCAGCATCGCGCGGGAAATGCAGAAAGTGACCCAGGCGCACGGTCTGTCCTTCGGGTACCTCGGCAGCGGGTCACAGATGTGGCGCCTTTTCTACACCCTCTACCGGCAGCACGGGGCAAGCATGGAACTGACCCCCGGCAAGCCAATGGTGGCCGACAACGAGGCCGCCGTTGAGTCCCTGGAATTCATGACCTCCCTGTTCGATGACACCATCGCGGCGCAAAGCGGCGACATCAGCACCGGCATCGCGGAATTCGCCCGCGGGGGATCAGGCATGCTCTTCAGCGGGGTCTGGGAGCTTCCCACCTTCAAGAAGGCAAACCTGCCCGTTGACGCCGCCACCATCCCCACGCTGTTCGGAACGCCGGCCGCATACGCTGACTCGCATTCCTTCGTGCTTCCCCGGCAGCTGAACGTCGACGACGCCAAGCGCCGCGACGTCTACAAATTCGTCAGCGACATCCTCAAGGGCTCGCTGTCCTGGGCCGAGGCAGGACATATCCCCGCCTTCCAGCCGGTGGTGCAATCCCAGGCCTACCGCGAACTCACGCCCCAGATCCACTACGCCAACGCCGCAGACATCATCGCCTACGACCCGGAGGCCTGGTTCAGCGGATCGGGCTCCGACTGGCAAACGTACTTTGCGGAGACCGTACAGAACGTGCTCCTCGGCCGCGACAAGGCAACTGATGGCTGGGATGCCTTCGTGCGGCGCACCAACACCCTGCTTTCCCGTCCCAACCCGGTTTGAACCGCCAAGCGACACAGGAGTCCAAATGAGTTCCGTAGCAACGTCACACAACAGCGAGGGTCCGGCGGGTTCGCTGCCCGGGCTGTCCCGCCAAAGAATGTCCAGGCAGGCGGGGTCCAGGACCGCAGGGTCCCGTTCCCAGGGAAGCCGGGACAACCTCAACGGCTGGGCCTTTGCTGCGCCGTTCCTGGCATTCTTCCTGGTCTTCCTCGTCTGGCCCCTCCTTTACGGGCTGTACATGAGCCTGACCGGCAAGTCCCTTACCGGGGCCAACGACAGCCTGATTGGGCTGGCAAACTACAGCGAAGCCCTCGCCGACTCCGACATGTGGCATTCGCTGGGCAACACCCTTTACTTCACGGTCATCAGCACCGTCCCGCTGGTGGTCGTTGCCTTGGTCATGGCCGCCCTGGTCAATGTCGGACTGCCCGCGCAATGGCTGTGGCGGCTGTCCTACTTTGCCCCGTACCTGCTGGCCTCCACCGTTGTCTCCCTGTTCTTCACCTGGATGTACAACCCCCAGCTGGGCCTGATCAACGACTCACTGGCCAAAATCGGGCTGCCGAAAGTTGCGTGGCTGAACGACCCCGGCGTAGCCATGTGGGCAATCGTCATCGCCACCCTGTGGTGGACGGTGGGCTTCAACTTCCTCCTGTACCTGGCGGCGATGCAGAACATCCCCGCCCAGCACTATGAAGCGGCGTCGCTGGACGGCGCCGGTGCCTGGCGGCAGTTCTTTTCCATCACCCTGCCGCAGCTGGCCCCGACCACCGTGATGATCGTGCTCCTCCAGATCCTGGCGTCGCTGAAGATTTTCGACCAGGTCTACCAAATGACAGCAGGCGGCCCGGGCGGTGCCACCCGGCCCGTGGTGCAGTACATCTTCGAAACCGGCTTCACCGGATACCGGCTGGGCTACTCGGCAGCCATCTCCTACATCTTGTTCGGACTGATCGTGGCCGTTTCGGTCATCCAGTTCCTCATCACCCGCCGCAGGAGTGCATAGCCATGGCAACTGAAACCCTAGCCCGCCCTCTTCCCTCCACGGCCACGCCATCCGCCGGCGGCAGGAACGGCCGCAGGATGAGCCCCGGCCGCGTTGCGGTCCTGGCAGTCGCCGCCCTGCTGGCCGTCCTCTGGATGGTGCCCTTCGCCTGGGCAACCGTCACCGCTTTCAAGAGCGAAACTGATGCCGCCGCTCCGAAGGTCAGCTGGATCCCGCCGTCGGGCTTCACCGCCGATGCGTTCGTCAAGGTGTTCCAGGACGGCAACATCCCGCTCTGGACCTGGAATTCGCTGTACACCTCGGCGGCCATCACAATGATCACGCTGGTCATTTCCGCGCTGGTGGCCTACGCGCTGTCCCGCATCGACTTCCGGGGCAAGAAGGTCCTGATGACCGTGATCATCGCGTCCATCATCGTTCCCCCGCCGGTCCTGATCATCCCGCTGTTCTACCAAATGGTGGCACTGCACATGATCGATACCTCCTGGGCCATCATCCTGCCGCAGGTCATCCATCCGGCCATGGTGTTCGTGCTCAAGAAGTTTTTCGACCAGATCCCGCGCGAACTCGAAGAAGCCGCGGTCATGGACGGCGCCAGCCGGATGCGGATTTTCCTCCAGGTCATCCTTCCGCTGTCCCGCCCCATCCTCGCGGCGGTGGCAATCTTCGTGTTCATCGGCGCCTGGAACAACTTCCTCTGGCCCTTCATTGCCACCAACGACGGGTCCGTCCTGACCCTCCCCGTGGGGCTGCAGACCATCAAGAGCGCCTACGGCATCCAGTACGCCCAGAACATGGCGTCCGCGTTGCTCGCGGCCCTGCCGCTGATCCTGCTTTTCCTGTTCTTCCAGCGCCAGATCATCAAGGGCGTTGCGACGACGGGACTCGCCGGCACCTGACGCCCACCGTCGCTTTCCACCACCTGCCTGACGTACAACCAAGGAGATCATTCTTATGTCCCGCGCCAGAATCACCCTCGACCGCGACTTCACCATCGGCGAAGTGCCCCGGCGCCTTTTTGGCTCCTTCGTGGAGCACATGGGCCGCTGCGTCTATACCGGCATCTACGAACCGGGCCACCCGGAGGCCGACGAAAACGGCTTCCGCCAAGACGTCCTCAAGCTCGTAAAGGAGCTCGGCGCCACAGTGGTCCGCTATCCCGGCGGCAACTTCGTCTCGGGCTACGACTGGGAAGACGGAATTGGCCCCCGCGAAGACCGGCCGCGCAGGCTTGACGGGGCCTGGCACACCCTGGAAACCAACGCCTTCGGCCTCCACGAATTTGTGGACTGGTCCCGCCAGGCCGGTACCGAAATCATGGAAGCCATCAACCTGGGAACCAGGGGAGTGGACGCCGCCCGGGCCATCGTCGAATACGCCAACCACCCGGGCGGCACCCGCCTTTCGGACCTGCGCGCCAAAAACGGCCACAAGGACCCCTTTAACATCAAGCTCTGGTGCCTGGGCAATGAAATGGACGGCCCCTGGCAGATCGGCCACAAGACGGCAGAGGAGTACGGCCGGCTGGCCCAGGAAGCGGCCAAGGCCATGCGGTTCGTCGACCCGGACATCGAACTGGTGGCCTGCGGAAGCTCCAACTCGGGAATGCCTACTTTCGGGGCTTGGGAGCAGACCGTCCTGACCCACGCCTACGACGAAGTCGACTATGTTTCCCTGCACGCCTACTACCAGGAGCACGACGGGGACGTCGGCAGCTTCCTGGCCAGCGCCGTCGACACCGACTACTTCATCGAATCGGTCATTGCCACCGCAGACGCGGTCCGCGCCAAGGGCAAGCACAAGAAGCACATCAACCTGTCCTTCGACGAATGGAACGTCTGGTACCAGCGGGGCCTGGACACGGAGGACCAGCCGCACAATGTGTCCAAGGCCGGCTGGCGTGAGCACCCCCGGGTCATCGAGGACAAGTACAACGTGACGGACGCCGTCGTCGTCGGAACTTTGCTTAACTCGCTGCTCCGGCACGGCGACAGGGTCAAGATCGCCAACCAGGCGCAGCTGGTCAACGTCATCGCCCCCATCTTCAGCGAGGAGAACGGTCCGGCCTGGCGGCAAACGATCTTCCACCCGTTCTCCAGGATGGCGGAACTGGCGAAGGGCCAGATCCTGCGGTTGTCCGTCGACTCCGACAAGTACGCCAATACCCGGTTTGGCGATACGGACCTGGTCGATGTCAGCGCCACCTGGAACGAGGAGACGGGCCGGGTGGCCTTGTTCCTTGCCAACCGCGGGCTCGAGGAGGCGGCGGATGTGGAGGTCAGCCTGCGTGGCTTCGACGCACAGCGGGTGGTCAGGGCGGAAGTGCTGGAAATCCCTGACGGCGGTGACCGGTTCACCATCAACAACCAGGACAACCAGGACCGCGTGGGCCTGAAGCCGCTGGAGGGTGCCAAGGCGAACGGCTCTGAGCTGCGGCTCAGCCTTCCTGCGTTGTCCTGGGCCGTCGTCGAACTGGACGTGGTGAAGAACTAGACCTGTTTCGGGAAACAAAAAGGCCGCCCCTCGGGGCGGCCTTTTTGCTTGGTCTTAGCGGGAGCGCTGGCGGAGGCGCTGCATGTCCAGGATCACCACGGCGCGGGCCTCGAGCCGGAGCCAGCCACGCTGGACAAACTCGGCCAGGGCCTTGTTGACGGTTTCGCGGGAGGCGCCCACCAGCTGCGCCAGTTCTTCCTGCGTGAGCTCGTGCGCCACCAGGACGCCGTCGGTGGCCGGGCGGCCGAAGCGGTCGGCAAGGTCCAGCAGGGCCTTGGCCACGCGGCCCGGGACGTCCGAGAAGACGAGGTCCGAGAGGGAGTCGTTGGTGCGGCGCAGGCGGCGGGCCAGGGCCTGCAGCAGCTGGGCCGAGACCTCGGGGCGGGTGCGCAGCAGGGCGTTCAGGCTCTCGTTCTTGAGCCCGGCCAGCCGGGTTTCGGACACCGCGGTGGCGGTGGCAGTGCGGGGGCTGGGATCAAACAGCGCCATCTCGCCGAAGAGCTCGCCCGGGCCGAGGATGGCCAGGAGGGACTCGCGGCCGTCCGGGGAAGTGCGGCCGAGCTTCACCTTGCCTGAGACGATGAAGTACAGCTGGTCACCCTGGTCGCCTTCGCGGAACACTGATGCGCCGCGGGATAGGTCCACCTCGGTGAGCTCGTCCGTCAGCAGCCGGAATGCGTCGTCGTCGAGCGTGGCGAAAAGGGGTGCTCGGCGCAGTACCTCGATGTCCATGAAATCTCCTGAGTAAAAGTATCGGCTGTGGGCGCTTTTGCCATTGTTTCAGAATTTTCAAGGTTCTGTGACGAACTTGGCATGGGAAACACGGGCAGGCCGCCCGCAGCCGGCCTTCCGCAGGCCGCGGCAGCCCACAGAAGATTGTCAGCGTCCGCCACTAGAATGGGGGTTCAACTGTAAATAAGGAGCCTTTGTGGTCGGCCTGACTGTCCTGGACATTGTCCTGATCCTGGCGCTGCTGTCATACCTGATCTACGGCCTCCGCAATGGGTTCCTGGTCACCGTCGGCGGCCTCGTGGGCTTTGCCGCCGGCGCCATCGCCGCGTTCTTTGCCGTCCCCCTGGTCAGCACTTTCGTTGAGGACTCCGGGTGGAGGCTCACCGCCATCATCGCTGCCGCCGTCGTCCTGATGGCGCTGGGGCACGGCCTGGGAACCATGGTGGGGCGCCAGCTTCGCGGAGTGGTGCGGATCCGGCCGCTGCGGGCGGTGGACCGGCTGGTGGGCGGGGCGCTGAACCTTGTGGTCTCCGCCCTGGTGATGTCAATGCTGGCGTTCAGCGTCAGTTCACTCGGCGTGCCCGTTGTGTCCCAACAGTTGGCCGAATCCAAGGTAATCCGCTTCATCGACGGGTTGACGCCCACGCCGGTCAAGGCCACCATGGCGGAGCTGCGGTCCACGGTGATCGGCAATGGCATCCCCACCTTGCTGGAAGGGCTCGACCAGGGCCAGGCAGTCCAGGTGCCGAACACCAGCACGAACACGCCGGCGCTTAACAAGGCTGCCCAGTCCGTCCTGAGGATCGCCGGCACTGCCTATGAGTGCGGTCAGAACCAGACCGGCAGCGGGTTCGTCGTCTCAGAGGACCGCGTGGTCACCAACGCGCATGTGGTGGCCGGCGTGTCGCAGCCGGTGGTGGAAATGCCCGACGGCGGCGCGATGCCCGGCAGGGTGGTCTACTTCGACACGCGTCGCGACCTTGCGGTCCTGGCCGTGGACAACCTGCCCTCGCAGCCGCTGCAGTTGAGCCGCGACCTGCCCGGCGGAAGCCAGGCCGCGTTCGCCGGGTACCCGCACGGCGGTCCGTTCCAGTCCAAGCCGGCCACCGTCCAGGACATTGCCACCGTCCTGGTTCCCGACATCTACGGCAACAATCCCTCCCCGGAGGACATCTACCGCCTTGCCGGTGACGTCCAGCCGGGAAATTCGGGGGGCCCGCTGCTCACCACGGACGGCCAGGTGGCAGGGGTGGTCTTCGCCAAGGCAACCTCGGACGCCGAGGTGGGGTTCGCCATCACCATGGGTGACCTGGACCCGGTAGCCGAGCAGGCGCCGTCGCTGTCCTCGCCGGTTTCCTCGGGGCAATGCATCAAGAAGTAGCCTCTTCCGGCTACAGGACCTCCGCCAGGTAGTCGATGGCGAGCTTGTAGCCCAACACTCCCGCACCCACAATCACTGCCGCGCAGACCGGGGAAAGGTAGGAGTGGTGCCGGAATTCCTCCCGCTGGTGCACGTTGGTGATGTGGACCTCGACGGCGGGAAGCTGCACGGCTGCCAGGGCGTCACGAAGTGCCACGGAGGTGTGCGTGAAGGCGCCCGCGTTCAGGACGATTCCCACGGCGGTGCCGCGTGCTGCGTGGATGGCGTCCAGCAGGACGCCTTCATGGTTGGACTGGACGCACTCCACGGCGAATCCGTGGTCCTTCCCGGTGGCCGCAGCCAGCTGTTCGACGTCGGCAAGGGTGGAGGTGCCGTACTTTTCCGGCTCCCGCGTACCCAGCAGGTTCAGGTTGGGGCCATTGATGACCAGGATGGTGCCGCGGCCGGCTTCGACAGTGGAGGAGGCTTCAGTCATGCCTGCAAATCTATCGGTTGGCGCAGCCCGCCGCGCATTCTTACGTCCGGATGCGCGGCGGGCGGGCCAATGGCTGTTTAGAGGGCCGTCGCCTTCAGCAGCAGTGCATGCTCGGGGTTCAGCACCGGCATCGGCAGCCCTACCTCCGCCAGGAAACGGCCGTTGGCAACGGCTCCGCCGGCAAGCCACGCCGGCGGTTGCGCCTGCGTGAAGGTGTGCGCGTAGTCGGCGTCCTCCTGGACGGGGGCGAGGACCTCAACCCGGTAATTCCGCTCCGGCGCCAGGCCGGGGAGGCCCATGCGTCCGGGCTGCTCCGCGGCAGAGGTGCGCGTGCCCACAACGGCGAACAGGGCCGCCGTCGTGCTGTCCGCGATGGACCCGTCCGCCACCACGCCGTGCAGCAGGAAGGCATCATCGGCGACGTCCGCGTGGACCCGGCGGCCGCTGTGGATCAGGTCCCGGTGTTCCTTGTACAGGCCCACGACGCGCCGAAGTTCGTCGCGCTCCTTGCCCTGGACGCTCCGGACGTCCCACTCCATGCCAAAGTGGCCGAACAGGGCGGTGATGGCCCGGAAGGACAGGTCGTGCGTGCGGGCGGTGGTGTGCGACGTGGTGGGACCGATGTGGCTGCCCACCAGCTCGGGCGGGACCACCGCGCCGGTCCAGCGCTGGATGGCCTGCCGTTCCAGCGCGTCGTTGCAGTCCGAGGCCCAGATCCGGTCCGTCCGCTCCAGGATGCCCAGGTCCACGCGCGCGCCGCCGGAGGAGCAGCTTTCAATCTCGACGCCGGGGTGTGCCTTGCGGAGCTCGTCGAACAACCGGTACGCGGCGAGGGTCTGCGCGTGGACGGAAGGGGCGCCGGCGTGGCCGTGTTCCACGAGGTCGCGGTTCTGGTCCCACTTCAGGTAGCTGATGTTGCTTCCGGACAGGAGCGCGTCGATCCGGTCGTAGATGTACTGCCATGCGTCGGGGTTCACCAGGTCGATGACGTGCTGGTTGCGCCATTCCAGGGGCAGCCGGCCGCCGTCCTTGTGTGCCTTTGCCGACGGGCCCACGATCCAGTCAGGGTGGGCACGGGCGATGTCCGAGTCAAGGTTGACCATCTCCGGTTCCACCCACAGCCCGAACTCCATGCCGCGGGAGGTGACAGCGTCGATGAGGGGGGCCAGGCCGTCGGGCCACAGGGTTTCGTCCACGTACCAGTCGCCCAAACCTGCGTGGTCGTCCCGGCGGCCGCGGAACCAGCCGTCGTCGAGCACGAAGCGCTCCACGCCAAGGTCGGCGGCCGATTCCGCCAGTTCGGTCAGGATGTCCAGGTTGTGGTTGAAGTAGACGGCCTCCCAGACGTTGAGGACGACGGGCCGCGGCTTGCCTGCGGGCAGGCCGGTGGACGCGGCGGGCAGGACGTGGTGGGGCCGGGAGCGGAACCAGCTGTAGAACGCCTCGGTAATGCCGTCCAGGCCGCGGTCGGAGTAGGCGGCGAACAACGCGGGGGTGGTGTAGTGGGCGCCAGGGTCCAGGATCACTTCGGCGGGGCCCAGCAGCTCGGAACCGCCGATCATGGTCCGGCCGTCGCCGATGGTGTCGGCGAACTGTTCATGGTTGCCGCTCCAGGCCAGGTGGGTGGCCCACACCCTGCCGCGCCGGTTGCCGAAGCCCTTGGTGCCGGCGGCGAACAGCAGGGAGGAATCGTGGCCGGTGCGGCCGTGCCGGCCGGTGCGAACCCATGTCCCCTGCTGGATGGGGCGGCGCTGGGGGTGCCGCTCGCGGCACCAGCGCCCGGTCAGGTCAAGGAGTTCGACGGCGTCCGGTGCCACGGGCAGGACGGTCGCCAGCTCGTCCACCTGGAAAGGCGTGGTTCCCTCATTGGTGATGGTGTGGCGCAGTTCCAGCAGGCCGCCCGCATGAAGCGCCAGGGACGTTGCGACGCTCAGGCCCGTGTCGCCGTCGGCCTGCACGATGGTGGCGCAGGATCCTTCGGTGCTGACGGAGGTGACGCGGAGGCGGGAGGAGAAGTCAAGGCCGGCGCCGCTGTCCGTGATCCTGTGGCCACGCAGGGCCGGGCGCCCGCGCCAGGCCGAGGAAGCCTGGGGGAGGAGGCCCGCGGGAACGCGGACGTCGATCGACGAGGGCGGCACCGCAGCCGTGAGGATGGCCAGGTCCGGCAGGTCTGCGCCCAGCTCGGCGCCCCAGTGGATGACTTCGGCCTCTCCGCTGTCGAAGCTGATCACCAGGCTGGTGCCGGCGGAACGGAGGTGCAAGGGATCCATAGGGAAGTCTCTTTCAGTGTTCAGGGATTGCGTCGTCACGAACGCGCAAAAGGAAAATCACGGGAAGGGGAGGCCGGGTGCCGCCGCCGCGAGGAGGGGACGGCGGCACCCGGCCGGGGGGGGGGGGGCCCCCCCCCCCCCCCCGGGGGGGGGGGGGGGGGGGGGGTCGGCCCCCCCCCCCCCCCGGCGAGGGTGTCAATGACAGGGGCTGCCATTTACTTGTTGTCCTGCCAGAGCTTGTTGATTTCTTCCTTGACC
>NZ_JARDJH010000054.1:0-27968 GCF_039907755.1 Pseudarthrobacter sp. CC12
GCTCGGTCGCGAAGACGCCCGCTAAGCGGACGTGACGCTCCCTTAGACGCACGCTGCCGGATGCCCCGCCCACTCCGAGGGTCTGTCACCAAGGCGACATGCCCACGAGGGGACGGCGGAGCCGGACTTTTCGAAAGCCTGCGTCAAAGCGACGAAGGAGCAGCAGGCGTGAAAATGTCCGGTCCGCCGGGCCCGTTAGCGATCACGATCCCTTAGGACAGGGGTGCCACGCCCGGGTAGAGCGGGTGGGCTGCGGCGAGTGCTTCGACGCGGTGACGGAGCCCCGAAAGGTCCGCGTCGGCGTCGGCAATCAAGGCCTCGGCGATGATGTCGGCTACCTCGCGGAAGGCAGCCTCACCGAAGCCACGGGTGGCCAGGGCGGGGGTGCCGATGCGCAGGCCCGATGTCACCATCGGCGGACGCGGATCAAACGGGACCGCGTTGCGGTTGACCGTGATGTCGATCGCGGCGAGGCGGTCTTCCGCCTGCTGGCCGTCGAGTTCGCAGTTGCGCAGGTCCACCAGGACCAGGTGCACGTCCGTCCCGCCGGACACCACGCTGATGCCCTTTGCCGTGACGTCCGGCTGGACCAGGCGCTCGGCGAGGATGGATGCGCCGAGCAGGACGCGTTCCTGCCTCTCCTTGAACTCGGGGGACGCTGCGATCTTGAACGCCACGGCCTTGCCGGCAATGACGTGCTCCAGGGGGCCGCCCTGCTGGCCGGGGAAGACAGCCGAGTTGATCTTCTTGGCGATGTCGGCGTCGTTGGAGAGGATGATGCCGCCGCGCGGACCGGCGAGGGTCTTGTGCGTGGTGGACGTTACTACGTGGGCGTGCGGCACCGGGCTGGGGTGCAGTCCGGCTGCCACGAGGCCGGCGAAGTGCGCCATGTCCACCATGAGGTAGGCGCCCACGAGGTCGGCGATGCGGCGGAACTCGGCGAAGTCCAGCTGGCGGGCGTAAGCCGACCAGCCGGCAACGATGAGCTGCGGCTTCGTTTCCAGCGCCAGCCGTTCCACTTCTGCCATGTCGATCGTGTGGGTGTCTTCGCGGACCTGGTATGGGACCACGTTGTAGAGCTTGCCGGAAAAGTTGATCCGCATGCCGTGGGTCAGATGGCCGCCGTGGGCCAGGTTCAGGCCCATGATGGTGTCGCCGGGCTTGATCAGCGCGTGCATCACCGAGGCGTTGGCCTGGGCGCCGGAGTGCGGCTGCACGTTGGCGAACCCGGCGCCGAAGAGCGCCTTGACCCGGTCGATGGCGAGCTGCTCGGTGACGTCCACGTGCTCGCAGCCGCCGTAGTAGCGCTTGCCCGGGTAGCCTTCGGCGTACTTGTTGGTCAGGACGGAGCCCTGCGCCTGCATCACGGCCACGGCGGTGTGGTTCTCCGAGGCGATCATTTCCAGGCCCTCACGCTGGCGGCCCAATTCGTCGTCGATCTTGGCGGCGATTTCGGGGTCCAACGCGGACAGGTCCGCGTTGAGGCTCGGGGAGACTACCTGCTCGAACACTGCGGTGTCAGCGGGGGCACTCACAGTTCGCCGCCGTTCGCTTCGGCGTATTCCTCTGCGGACAGCAGCGGGCCCTCTTCGGTGACGGTGACCTTGAAGAGCCAGCCGGCGCCGTACGGATCGTTGTTGATCACGGCAGGGTCGCTGACGACGTCGTCGTTGACTTCCGTGACCTCGCCCGTGACGGGGGAGTACAAGTCCGAGACGGACTTGGTGGACTCGATCTCGCCACAGGTCTCGCCGGCCGTCACGGTGGAGCCAACCTCGGGCAGGTCCACGTAGACGATGTCGCCCAGTGCTTCGGCGGCAACAGCGGACACGCCAACCACGGACGGGCCGGAGCCGTCAGCGGCGATCCATTCGTGCTCGGCGGAATACTTCAGTTCGGCGGCAACTTTAGCCATGGTGTTTTTCCTTAAGTTTGGGGTTCAAGAGTGGGGAAGCGCGAAGCTACTTTTGGCGCTTGTAGAACGGCAGGGCGACAACCTCGAAGGGCTCGGCCTTGCCGCGCAGGTCCACGTCCAGGGGGGTGCCTAGTTCGGCGTGCTCGACGTCGACGTAGGCCATCGCGACAGGGTAGCCGAGGGTGGGGCTGGGCTGGCCGGAGGTCACCTCGCCCACCACGTTGCCGTCCTTGAGGACCGGGTAGCCGCCACGGCCGGCGCGGCGGCCGAGGCCCTTCAGGCCCACGAGCTTCCGCTTGGAACCGGCTTCCTTCGCAGCTTCCAGGGCGGAGCGGCCCACGAAGTCGCCTTCCTTGGACTTGAGCGCCACGACGGGGCCCAGGCCGGCGTCGAACGGTGAACGTTCCAGGGACAGCTCATTGCCATAGAGCGGCATGCCGGCCTCGAGGCGGAGTGAGTCGCGGGACGCAAGACCGCACGGGATGATGCCAAACTCTTCGCCGGCTTCGGCCACCTTGGCCCACAGGTTCGCGGCGTCGGCGTTCGGAATGAACAGTTCGAAGCCGTCCTCGCCGGTGTAGCCCGTCCGGGCCAGGATGACATTGTGGCCGGCGATGGTCAGCTCGTTGAACGCGTAGTACTTCAGGCCGGTGACCAGGGCGTGCTGGGATTCATCCGTGAGCTTGAGCAGGATGGCCTCGGCGTTGGGTCCCTGGACTGCGACGAGGGAGGTGGCCGACGACGCGTCCTCCACCTTGACGTCGAAGTTAACTGCCCGTTCGGCGAGGGCTGCCGCCACGGTGGGGGCGTTGCCGGCGTTGGGGACCACCAGGTATTTTTCGTCGCCGAAACGGTAAGTGATGAGGTCGTCGATGATGCCGCCGTCCTCGTTGCAGATCAGCGAGTACTTGGCCTTGCCATCCGCGATGGCGGACAACTTGCCCACCAGGGCGTAATCCAGGAAGGCGCCGGCTTCGGGGCCGGTGACCCAGACTTCGCCCATGTGGGAGAGATCGAACAGGCCCGCAGCTTTGCGGACGGCGTGGTGCTCGGCCAGTTCGGAGCTGTACTTGAGCGGCATCTGCCAGCCGCCGAAGTCGGTGAAGGAAGCGCCCAGCTTCTTGTGCTCTTCGTAGAGAGCCGTGTAGTTCTCAGTCATTGGGGGATCCTTAGTTTTCGAACTCGGACAGCGGCGGGCAGGAGCAGATCAGGTTCCGGTCTCCACCGGCGCCGTCGATCCGGCCTACCGGCGGGAAGTACTTGTCCTGCTTGAGGTGGTGGACGGGGAAGACAGCCTGTTCGCGGCTGTACTGACGGGTCCATTCGGAGTTCACGACGGCGGACGCGGTGTGGGGTGCGTTGCGCAGCGGGGAGTCCTGGACAGAGAAGTCGCCGTTGGCCACCTGGTCAATTTCCTTGCGGATGGTGATCATGGCCTCGATGAAGCGCTCGATCTCGGCCAGGTCCTCGGACTCGGTGGGCTCCACCATCAGCGTGCCGGCCACCGGGAACGCCAGGGTGGGGGCGTGGAAACCGTAGTCGATGAGGCGCTTGGCCACATCCTCCGCGGTGACGCCGGTCTTGGCCGTGAGTTCGCGCAGGTCCAGGATGCATTCGTGCGCCACGAGGCCACCTTCGCCGGTGTAGAGGACCGGGAAGTAGTCGTTCAGGCGCACGGCGACGTAGTTCGCAGCGAGCAATGCTGCCTTGGTGGCCTCGGTCAGGCCTTCCCCGCCCATGAGCTTAACGTAGGCCCAGGAGATCGGGAGGACTCCGGCGGAGCCGAAGTTCGAGGCGCTGATGGCCACGCCGTGGCCTCCCTCATGCGCTGCCTTGTTGGCGTCGCCGGGCATGAACGGTGCCAGGTGGGCCTTCGCTGCCACGGGGCCGACGCCGGGTCCGCCGCCGCCGTGCGGGATGCAGAAGGTCTTGTGCAGGTTCAGGTGGGACACATCCCCGCCGAACTTGCCCGGCTGGGCCAGGCCGACCAGGGCGTTCAGGTTGGCTCCGTCAACGTAGACCTGGCCGCCGGCAGCATGGACGGCCTCGCAGATCTCGGTCACGTCCGCATCGTAGACGCCGTGGGTGGATGGGTAGGTGATCATGATCGCCGAGAGGACGTCCTTGTTCGCCTCGATCTTTGCGTACAGGTCCTCGTGGTCAATCGTTCCATCCGCGGCCGTGGCAACGACGACGACCTTCATGCCGGCCAGGACGGCGGAGGCGGCGTTGGTGCCGTGGGCCGAGGCCGGGATCAGGCAGACGTTGCGCTGGGTGTCGCCGTTCGCGCGGTGGTAGCCGCGGATGGCCAGCAGGCCGGCGAGCTCGCCCTGGGACCCGGCGTTGGGCTGGAGGGACACCTGGTCGTAGCCGGTGATTTCCGCCAAGTCGGCTTCCAGGCCACTGATCAGTTCACGCCAGCCTTCGGTCTGGGAGTCCGGGGCGAAGGGGTGGATGGAGGCGAACTCCGGCCAGGAGATGGCTTCCATCTCGGCGGTGGCATTCAGCTTCATGGTGCACGAGCCCAGCGGGATCATGGTGCGGTCCAGCGCGAGGTCCCGGTCAGAGAGCTTGCGGATGTAGCGCAGGAGCTGGGTTTCGGACCGGTGGGTGTTGAACACCGGGTGCTGCATGTACTCGGAGGTGCGGAGCACCTCTGCGGGCAGTTCGAAGCCCTCGGCGTCCACCACGGGGCCGGCACCGAAGGCGACGGCGATCGCGGACAGGATTTCCGGCGTCGTGGTTTCATCCACGGACACGCCGATGGTGTCGGCATCAATATGCCGCAGGTTGATCCCGCGTGCTTCAGCAGCGGTGATGACCTTGGCGGCCTTGCCGGGAACGGAGACAGTGACCGTGTCGAAGAACGTCTCAGTGGCCAGTTCCCGGCCTGCGACCTTGAGGGTGGTGGCCAGGGCGCGGGAGTTGTTGTGGACGCGCTCGGCGATGGCCTTCAGTCCGTCCGGGCCGTGGTAAACGGCGTAGAAGGAGGACACGATGGCCAGCAGGGCCTGCGCGGTGCAGATGTTGGACGTGGCCTTTTCGCGGCGGATGTGCTGCTCGCGCGTCTGCAGCGCCAGGCGGTAGGCCGGGAGGCCGGCGTCGTCCTTGGACACGCCCACCAGGCGGCCGGGCATGGAACGCTCCAGGCCCTTGGCCACGGCCATGTAGGCGGCGTGCGGGCCGCCGAAGAACAGCGGCACACCGAAACGCTGGGTGGAGCCGACGGCGATGTCGGCGCCCTGCTCCCCCGGAGGGGTGATCAGGGTCAGGGCCAGCAGGTCGGCAGCGACGGTAACCAGTGCGCCGCGTTCCTTGGCCTCGGCGATGACGCCTGCGTGGTTGAAGACGCGGCCGGAGGCGCCGGGCTGCTGGAGCACGATGCCGTTGATGTCGCCGTCGGGCAGGCCGTTGGACAGGTCGGCAACCTCAACCTCGAAGCCGAGCGCCTCGGCGCGGCCCTTGACGATGGCGATGGTCTGGGGCAGGACGTCGGCGTCCAGGACGGTCTTGCCGTCGCGGGCGTCCTTGTTTTTGTTGGCGCGGCGCATCATCAGCACGGCCTCGGCCACGGCGGTGGCTTCGTCCAGCAGCGAGGCGTTGGCGATGGGCAGGCCAACCAGGTCCTGGACCATGGTCTGGAAGTTCAGGAGTGCCTCGAGCCGGCCTTGGGAAATTTCGGGCTGGTAGGGCGTGTAGGCGGTGTACCAGGCGGGGGCTTCCAGCACGTTCCGGCGGATCACCGCAGGGGTGATGGTGTCGTAGTAGCCCTGGCCGATCATCTGGACAGCGGTCTTGTTCTTGGCGGCCAGCCGGCGCAATTCAGCAAGCACCTCAACCTCGCTGAGGGCGCCCTTGAGCGCGAGCGGCTTGGACTGGCGGATCGAATTGGGGACGGCGATGTCCACAAGGCCGTCAACGCTGTCGTAGCCAACGGCCTTGAGCATGGTGTCCACGTCAGCCTGGCGGCGTGCACCGATGTGCCGGTCCGCAAAGACAGACGGTTGGGATTGAATCGTCATGAGGAACTCCAGGATTGGCCGGCCACGGGTGGCTCGGCATGGATCGGGTCCCTCCCCGCTCTGTATTGGACCTGAGAGATTCCGCAAACCCAGCCAGGGCCTGCTTGCACCGTCGGTGAGTACTGCCGGAGCAGCACTGCTTTCCAGAGTCGCCTCGCCGTGACGGTACATGGGCCTGAGAGATTCCTGGGGAGGATTTGCTCCTACGGCGCCTGCCCGGTGATGGCCGGGAGAACTCTCCCGCCACAGCTCGAAAGGCTTATTGAAATGTGGGTGATTCGGCTCACAAGTTACAGGATGCGGCCCGGGGGTGCAAGTTGGCCCGTCATGAAGGCTGCCGGCGGCAGCATTACGGCGGCGTCGTAATGCCGGGCTTGACTTTTGTTCGTGACGGACGCCACACTGAACCCCGTGATCCGGCCGGACAGCGGAACTGGCCCAAAGAACGCTGGGCGCTCCGTCGCCGGCTGTGATTACCGGAGGCCCAAAAATGCGCCGTGCGGCTGGAAAGCCCGCAGCTGATGCCCTCCGATAACTGAACACTGATTTACCAATCAACGCTTTTGACCTGCGGCGGGAGAGCCCTGCCGGTACGTTCAGCAGGCGCCGTAGGAGCAAACCCTCCCCAGGAAACTCTCAGGCCCACGTACCGCCGCGGTGAGGCAACTCTGGAAAGCAGCCAGGCCCTGTCCTGGCTCACCGACGGTGCAAGCACGCCATCCCGGCGAGTGGAAACTCTCAGGTCCAAGACAGAGCGGGGAGGAAATCCAATCTTTGCGACACCCCGGGTGCCGCTCGAACGATGGAGTTCCTCAATGACGACCCATTCCCCGACGTCCCCCGGCAGCGGAGCCCCGCACCTGGAGCGGCAGCTCAGCAACCGCCACATCCAACTGATCGCCATCGGCGGCGCAATCGGCACCGGCCTGTTCATGGGTTCCGGCAAGACCATCTCGGCAGCCGGCCCCTCGGTGATCTTCGTATACATGATCATCGGTTTCATGCTGTTCTTCGTCATGCGTGCCATGGGTGAACTGCTGCTCAGCAACCTCAACTACAAGTCCTTCAGCGATTTCGCCGCAGATCTGCTGGGCCCGTGGGCCGGCTTCTTTACGGGCTGGACCTACTGGTTCTGCTGGGTCATCACCGGCATCGCCGATGTCATCGCCATCGCCGGCTACTCCCGGGAACTGTGGCCCGGGGTGCCCCTGTGGATCCCCGGCCTGGCCACCGTAGCCATCCTTCTCCTGCTGAACCTCACCACCGTCAAGGCCTTTGGCGAGACGGAGTTCTGGTTCGCGCTCATCAAGATCATTGCCATTGCTGCGCTGATCATCGTTGGCCTGTTCATGATCTTCACCGGTTTCCAGTCCGACGCCGGCCCTGCCACCTTCACCAACCTGTGGAGCCACGGCGGATTCTTCCCGAACGAGTTCATGGGCTTCGTGGCGGGCTTCCAGATCGCCGTCTTCGCCTTTGTGGGAATCGAACTGGTGGGAACCACCGCCGCCGAGGCCAAGAACCCGGAGCGGAACCTGCCCAAGGCCATCAACTCCATCCCCATCCGCGTGCTCCTCTTCTACGTAGGCGCCCTCATCATCCTGATGGCAGTCACCCCCTGGACCGAGTTCAGGGCCGGCCACAGCCCCTTCATCGCCATGTTCTCCCTGGCAGGCCTGGGCGCCGCAGCCACCATCGTCAACCTCGTGGTGCTTAGCTCCGCGATGTCCTCCGCGAACTCCGGCATCTACTCGACCTCCCGCATGGTCTTCGGCCTTGCCCAGGAAGGCGACGCACCTAACGTGTTTGGCAAACTGTCCCGGCGGAAGGTGCCCCAGAACGCACTGTTCCTCTCCTGCGTGCTGCTGCTGTCCGGCGTCGTCCTCATGTATGCGGGCCAGGACGTGGGCAAGGCCTTCGACATGGTCACCACCGTCTCAGCTGTCTGCTTCGTCTTTGTCTGGTCGATCATCCTGGCCAGCTACATCGCCTTCCGCCGCCGCCGGCCGCACCTGCATGAAGCATCGAAGTTCAAGATGCCCGGCGGTGTTGCCATGGTCTGGGTTGTCTTCGCCTTCTTCGCTTTCGTGATCTGGAGCCTCACCACCCAGCCGGACACCCTGGTGGCCCTGCTGGTCACGCCGGTCTGGTTCGTCCTGCTGGGCGCCGCTTGGTTCGTCCTCCGCCGCCGGCCCGCACACCAGGCCCGATTTGCCACGTTCCAGGCTGAACTGCAGGCAGACCAGGACTTCACCGACGCCGCATCCGGCCAGGCCGCCCGTCAGGTTGCCGCCGCAGAAGCGGGGGAAGAGCGGGTCAAGCGGTGATCGGCACGGAAGCCCGCATGTCGCAGGCCAGCACGGCCACGGCCCGGCAGCGCCAGGCCGTGGCTCCGGAAACGGGCAAGGAATTCGTCCTGACATTCCATTGCCCGGATGCGCTCGGCATCGTCCAGGCGGTGGCGGCCTACCTGCTGGAGCAGGAATGCTACATCGTGGACATCAAGCAGTTCGGGGACCGCGCGAGCGGCAGGTTCTTCATGCGGATCCACGTCACCGCGCAGGTAGAGGTGGAACTCGACCGCCTCCGGGCCGGTTTTGAGCAGGTGGCCCAGGAGTGGCAGATGGACTGGCGCCTCGAACGCCACGGCCGCAAGCAGCCCATCCTGGTCATGGTGTCCAAATACGACCACTGCCTCAACGACCTCCTGTTCCGCGCCCGCAGCGGTGAGTTGCCCGTCCGGATTGCCGCCGTGGTGTCCAACCACCCGGACCTGGAACCCCTTGCCGCGTGGCACGGTGTCCCGTTCCACCACATCCCGGTCACGCCCGATACCAAGGCGGAAGCTGAGGGGCGCCTGCTGGAACTGGTGGACCAGTACGCAGTGGAACTGGTGGTGCTGGCCCGCTACATGCAGGTGCTCAGCGATGAAGCCACTACGCGCCTCAGCGGCAAGGCCATCAACATCCACCACTCGTTCCTGCCCAGCTTCAAGGGCGCAAAGCCGTACCACCAGGCGTACGAACGCGGTGTCAAGACGGTGGGCGCCACTGCCCACTACGTGAACTCGGAGCTGGACGAGGGGCCTATCATTTCGCAGCAGGTCATCGAGGTGGACCACACGTATTCCGCTTCAGACCTGGTCACGGTTGGCCGCGACGCCGAATGCAAGGCGCTCACGAATGCCGTCCGCTGGCACGCTGAAGGGCGGATAGTCCTCTCCGGCAACCGGACGGTCATCCTCCGCTAGTTGCAGGCCCATCCACGCCGCCGGCGCTGCACTCCTCCCAGGCGGAGGGGCAGGCGCCGGCCGCCGTGGCACCACATTTGAATACAGCCTTTCGAGCTGTGGCGGGAGAGTTCTCCCGGCCATCACCGGGCAGGCGCCGTAGGAGCAAATCCTCCCCAGGAATCTCTCAGGCCCATGTACCGTCACGGCGAGGCGACTCTGGAAAGCAGTGCTGCTCCGGCAGTACTCACCGACGGTGCAAGCAGGCCCTGGCTGGGTTTGCGGAATCTCTCAGGTCCAATACAGAGCGGGGAGGGACCCGATCCATGCCGAGCCACCCGTGGCCGGCCAATCCTGGAGTTCCTCATGACGATTCGATCCCTCATGGCACCAGCCGCCGCATCGATCCCCGCGGCAGGACAGGCCTCCGGTTCCGGGGCAGCGCTGCCCGTCCGGATGCAGGTCAATCCCACCGAGGACGTTGCCGCCCTCGTCCAGGCACACGCTCCCGCCGGCACGGCCCTGACGGTGACCTGCCTGCCGCGCCAGGGTGTGGGGCCGACCATCCGGACAGCCATCGAGCTTGCCTACCTCGGCTTCGAGGTTGTCCCGCACCTGGCCGCACGGAGCATCGAAAGCCGTGGGCAGCTGGCCGGTGTGGTCCGGAACTGCCACGATGCCGGAATCACCGAAGTATTCGCCGTCGGCGGTGACGCATGGGAGCCCGCCGGGCCCTATGACAGCAGCCTTCCGCTGCTGGAGGACCTCGCCGAGCTGTCCGGCGGCACCATCCGGGCCGGTGTGGCGGGCTACCCGGAAGGCCATCCCGGCCACAGCGAACTGCATATGCTTGATGCGTTGCTGGAAAAGCAGCATCTGGCCTCATCCGTGGTGACGCAGCTGTGCTTCTCGGCCTCCCGCATCCAGTGGTACGCAGAAATGCTCCGCCGGGAAGGGGTGCGGCTCCCTGTCTGGGCCGGAGTTGCCGGCACCGTTCCACGGGCGCAGCTCATTCGTGCCGCACTGAAAATCGGTGTGGGCCCGTCCCTCAAACTCCTGAATCGCAGGGGCCCGCTTGGCCGCCGCCTGCTCAAGGGCGGCCTCTACTCACCGCAGGCGATCCTTGCGGAGCTGGAGGGCGGCGGGGTGGTGGAGGGGGTGCACCTGTACACGTTCAACAACCTGGCGGGCACCGGCAGCTAGGGACGAGCGGCGGGGAAGAACCAAGTGCCGGCCGGAAAGTTCAGCATGCTTAGTGTTTGTCCACATAGGATGGATAAGCACGGCAGCCCACCCGCTGCAGGTCGATTTGAATGAAGGTGACCATGGCCAGGCGCAGCAATCCCGCAGTACGAATCGCACAGGAAACCGCCCATAACGCAATGTTCGATGCCGAGGGCAAGCCCAAGCCCGGCGTCCACAACATGCTCCTGAAGGCAGTGCAGGTCCAGCGGCCCTTGGTGGTGGCCTATATCCGCCGGCTCCAGAAGAAGCATCCGCGGGCTACCGCAGCGCAGCTCGCAGACATCGCGGAGCGTGACTACCTTAGGGCGGTGGCCGGCGGAGGTGCCTTGGTGGGCGCCACCGCCGTCGTCCCGGGTGTGGGTACCGTCGCGTCGCTGGGACTGTCTGCGGCCGCGACGGTTGGCTTCCTGGAGGCGACAGCCCTCTATGCGACGTCGCTGGCCGAGCTCCACGGCATTCGCCTCACCAACCCGGAGAAAGCCGGCACCATGGTCATGGCCATCATGCTGGGCGAGGAAGGAACCGCCCTGCTGGGAACCCTGAGCGGACAGGCGGCCGGCGGAGCAAAGCCCGCGGACGTCTGGGGAAACGTGCTGTCCAGGTCCTCGATCCCGGGATTCGGCAGCGTCCGGAAGCGGATCCAGAACGCCTTCCTCAAGAACCTGCTCAAGCGGCAGGGCACCGCGCTGTTCGGACGGGCCCTGCCCTTCGGCATAGGGGCGGTTGTGGGCGGAGCCGGTAACCTCGTGATGGGCCGTGCAGTGGCCAAGAACGCCCGGGAGGCGTTCGGACCCATGCCGGACACCATCCCCGGGGAGCTGACCGCGGCTGCCGGGCCGGACAACCTGACCCTGGAAGGCAACATCCTTGGATCTCAACGCTGACGTAGGCCAATCATTCGGTTCCTGGACCACGGGAGGCGATCCGGCGATGTTCCAGCTGGCCACCAGCGCCAACGTCGCGTGCGGCCTCCACGCGGGCGACCCCGTCACCATGCTGGACAGCTGCCGCGCCGCCTACGAACTTGACGTCACCGTGGGTGCGCACCTTGGCTACCGCGATATGGCCGGTTTTGGCCGCCGCTCGCTGGACATGAGCTTTGATGAGCTATTTGGCGACGTGCTGTACCAGTTGGGCGCGCTCGACGGCGTCGCGCATGCCGTGGGTGCCTCGGTGGACTACGTGAAACCACAGGGTGCGCTGTATGACACGCTGATCCACGACGCTGAGCAGGCTTCCGCGCTCGTGGCGGCCGTGAATGCCTACGATCCGGGGCTGCCCATCCTTGGATTCCCCGGCTCGGAGCTGTTGAAGCAGGCCAAGGAGGCCGGCCACCCTGTTTTCACCGAGGCCTACGCCGACCGTGCCTACTTTGCAGACGGAACCTTGGTGCCGCTGTCCGGGGAAGACGCCGTGTTGAACGACGTCGACACGATCGTTGAGCGGGCCGTGCGGTTGGCAACAAAAGGCGAAGTGGTGGCGGTTGACGGTTCGGTGGTCAGGGTCCAGCCGGACTCCCTTCACCTGCCCGGCGGCAGCCCCGCAGCCTTGGAGGCGGCGGCCCGCATCCGGGCAGGTCTTGAGGCCGCAGGCGTGGAGCTGGAGGCCTTCGCTTAAAAGGCGGCGGTGTGCTCCGGCCCCGGGGCGGCTAACCGTTGGACTGTCCAGGGCTTGCATCATCCCGACGGCACTAATGGCGCCGCCAGGAGTTCGGCCCAGAGTGGATCGTCGGGTGACAGATCGTTGATGTCCACGTACCGGTCGTCGTCGGGTTCCCCCTGCGGAAGGTTTTCGAGGCTGGCCTCCAGGCACTGGCATTTACCGGCAGCTTCCCGTTGCAGCCATGGTGGCAGGCTTCCCGGTGGCCAGTGGGTTGGTTCTGCATCCTGCTGTTCGGGGTTGTAGTGGCGCCCGGTGGGTGATGTCCAGCCCGGTGGGTCCTTGCTCGTGGCCGGATCCGGGGTCCATTGGCTGTGGTGTTTGAGCCGATGGTGTTTGGGGCAGAGCTGTGCGAGGTTGCTGGTTCCGGTGGTGCCGCCGTGTTCCCACGCTTGGAGGTGGTCGGTTTCGTTGTCGGGGGTGCGGTTGCTGCAGCCGGGGAACGTGCATTTGCCGTCGCGCATCCTGATCCAGCGTTTGATGGTTTCGGTGAGCCGGTAGTTCTTCCGCCCGATTTCCAGTGGCGCCCCGTCCTGTGGGTCGACGAGGACCCGGTAGAACGACTCCGCGCCACCGGCGACGAGTTTGCGGGCCATGGATGCCGGGATTGGGCCGAAGCCGTCCAGCACTGCTGGTTCGTCGGTGAGGCCGAGGAGCGAGAACACGGGCACGGTGACCAGGACGTCGGCCCGCGGCGCAGGGACCTTCCCGATCCCGGTGACACCCTGCGTGCCCGGGGCGGTGCCGGTGGACCCCTCACCCGCCGCCTGGCCGGCGCCGAGCAACAGGGATGCGGCGATGTCGGGGCGGAGCTGGCTAAGCGTGCGGGGTTCGTCTGGTCCCTGGAGGCCGCGGGCGGTGGCGGTGGTCCGGTTCCAGATGGCGCACGCGGTATCGCCGGGAAGGTAGAGGGAGATCCAGGCCATGCCATCCTTGTCCGGGATGTATTCCATCCGCCGGTCCGCCACCCCTTTCGCATGGCGCTTTTGGATCGATTCGGGGTGGTGGCGTTCCCGCCAGCCCCGGACCTTGGCCCGGAACCGGGACGGGACCAGCTCACCGGGCGCGGCACCCCGGGCCGGATCGGGCGTGGCGGGGTCGAAGAAGTGCGCCACCAGCCCGGCAGCCCCGACAGCGTCAAGGCCTTCGGTTTCGTCCGCGACAATCCGGGCGTGCTGCCACGACATCACGCCCGCGGCCAAGGCGTTCATGACGGGCGGTAGGGAACAGATCCGGCGCGACTGGTCCACGAACGCCCCGGCGGCCGCGGAGCTGATGGTGAGGACCCCGGCGATCTCCTCCACCACCGACATCTGCGCGTAGGTACGGTCCGTGTCGGACGCGTCCGGGGGAGTCATCGCTTGCTGCAGTTCAACGGCACGGGCAGCCCGCCGCGACTTTACCGCGGCCAGCTGCGCTTCGAGCCGGGCCATCACCTCCAAGCCTTCAAGACACAGCTCATACCGCCGCTGCAACACATCCACACCGGCACCAACACTGGCACCGGCTGCCAGGGACGCGTCCTCCCGCTCCAGCGCATCCAGGGCAGTAACAGAGGCACGAACACCCTCCAACACCACCCCAACACCACCGCTGAATTCCATATGGACATCATCCAACGACCCACTGACATTGAAACGAAGCCTTTGGCCGCCAAAGCCACCTTGCGCCAACGGTGCCCCACCCTAAAAACCGGGCGCCGTCGTCGTACGCATTCCCGCTGCGCAGGCTCCTCCCCGCACCCCGAATATGCGGCGCGAAAAGGAATCTGCGCAGCGAAAGATCCCGAAGGGGCTACCCGAAGATGAGTTGCGCCACCGTGAAGATCGCCAGCCCGGCCAGGGACCCCACCACGGTGCCGTTAATGCGGATGAACTGCAGGTCCTTGCCTACCTGGAGCTCGATCTTCTGCGAGGTTTCCTCGGCATCCCACCGCGCCACGGTGTCCGTAATAACGCCGGCAATGTCCGAACGGTAGGTGCGGACCAAGTACCCGGCGGCGTCACCGATCCATGCGTTGACCTTCCCGGCCAGTTCGGGATCGTCCACGAGCCGTGACCCAAAGTCGCGCACCGCGGCCTTGAACTTGATGGTGAGTTCGCTGTCCGGATCATCCACGGCACCCAGCAGCGCGTTCTTGACCGTGCCCCAGGTCCGGGAAGCGAGCTCGCGCACCTCGGGATCACCCAACACCTGCGCCTTGATGTCCTCCGCGCGGGCAATCATCGCCGGATCGTGCTGCAGGTCCTGGGCGAGGTCGTTCAGGTATTTGTCGATCGACTGGCGCACCTGGTGGCGGGGATCGGCCTGTACCGCGCGCACGAACTTGAGGATTTCGAGGTAGACCTTGTCGCCCACCAGGCCGTCCACGAACTGCGGAACCCAGGTGGGGGAGCGGTCGGACACCAGGCGGGTGACGGTCTCGTGGTTGTCATCCACCCAGTCCGCGGCGCGGTCCACCAGCAGGTCCACCAGTGTGTGGTGGTGCCCGTCGTGGAAGACCCGCTCCGCCAGCCTGCCCACCGGCGGCCCCCACGGCGGAGCGAGGAGATGCTTGCGGACCATGCCCTCAATGACGGCCTGGACGTCGTCGTCATTCAAAACCTTGAACGCGCCACGGATCACCGCGGCACCTTCCTTGGCCACCCGGTCGGCGCCACCGGGCGCTGCCAGCCAAACACCTGCCCGGCGGGCAATGTTGACGCTGGCCAGCTTGTCCTGGACCACCTGCTCGGAGAGGAAGTTGGTCTCCACGAACTCGCCCAGGGAGGCGCCGATCTGGTCCTTGCGGCGCGGAATGATGGCGGTGTGCGGAATCTTGATGCCCATGGGGTACTTGAACAGGGCCGTCACAGCGAACCAGTCGGCCAGTGCGCCCACCATGCCGCCCTCAGCCGCCGCACGAACGTACTGCAGCCACGGATACTCCTTTTGCAGGGCGAACGCGAAGACAAAGATCACGGCCATGGCGATCAGCAGGCTCAGCGCCAGCAACTTCATTTTCCGCAGCGCTGCCGCCTTTTCGGCGTCACCGGCACCAAGCTGGCGGCTTACGACGGCGCCTGCCGCCATAGTGCCCGGCCGCGGCTCCCGCGCTGGTTCGGTGGGTGCTTCCTGCGTGGTTGGCCCAGTAGTTGCCTCAGAGTTCACCTGCATGTGCCAAGCCTAGCCCTGAAGGCGGGGGCCGGTCGGCTACCGTGTGTCCATGACAATTGACGAGTCAGTGCCGCAGCGGCCGCTGGTCTTTGCCCACCGCGGTTCCAGCGGCACGTATGCCGAACACACCCGTGCCGCCTACCTCCAGGCCCTGGCCGACGGCGCGGACGGAGTGGAGTGCGACGTCCACCTGACGCGCGACCAGCACGTGGTCCTGCTCCATGACGCCAACCTGGACCGCACGTCGGACGGCACGGGTCCGGTGGCCGAGCGGACGCTGGAGGAGTTGCGCCAGCTGGACTTCTCGTCCTGGAAAGGCGTCCGGATCCCCGAAACGTTCGGGGCACGCTCCGAACAGCTCCTGACCCTTCCGGAACTGCTGGACATCCTTCGCGGCGCGGGCCGGCCCATGAAACTCGCCATCGAGCTCAAGCATCCCAGCCCGTACCAGCTCAAACTTGAGGACCGGGTCCTGCAGGTGCTCCGCAGCGAGGGCTGGGAACCGCAAAGCTCAACCGTGGACAACGTGGCCGTGACCTTCATGAGCTTCAGCCCGGATTCAGTCCGCCACCTGCTCCTCTCCGTACCGCCGCAATATATTTGCCAGCTGGTGGACGACCTCACCATCCATGAAATCCGTGGCGGCCTGGGGGTTGGGCCGATTACCGGCGGGGCCATCGCGAACCTGATGAAAGCCACCCAGTTGGAGGGCGAACGGATCCTGGACGACTGCGAGGTGGGCATGGCCGGCCCCGGCATCGAATACGTCAGGGAACGCCCTGAGACAGTCCGCCGCTGGCTGGACTCCGGCCGCCGCTTCAGGGTGTGGACCGTGGACTCCCCTGAGGACGTGTCGCTCTGCCGGGAATTGGGCATCCAGGAGATCACCTCAAACGTGCCGGCGCGTGTCTTGGAACAGCTCCACGCGGCCGCACCGCAGGGAAAGTAGCGCGGACATGGGCGCCCGCGGCATGCCCCCCGCGCCCCGGTGGTGGGCGGGGAAGCTCGACGTCGAAGGCTTGGCGCTGCAGTCGGTGGAAGCCGCGGCCCAGGCGCTGAACCTGTACTCAGGGATGCCGGGCCGTTTCAGCACAACACCCGACCTGACAGCGCCCGCCTTCGATTCCTTCGGGCACCTCCGGATTGCGGGGCGCAAGCCGCAGGGCTTCGCGCCCCTGTCCGGCTTCCGGAAGACCGCTGACGGCTGGATCCGGCTTCACGCCAACTACCCCCACCATGAGCAGCGGCTCCTGCACGCGCTGGCTGCCATTGGCGCGGAGGATGTGGACAGGAAACTCCGCTCCATGGCCGCGCTGGACGCCGAGGCCGCAATCCAGGAACAGGGAGGGATAGCCGCGGCCGTCCGGACCCGCAGTGAATGGCTCGCAACCGAAATGGGTCGGGCGGCCGGCTCGGGACCATGGATTGCGGTGGAGCATGCGGACGGCACCACTGGTGGCTTGGGACTGCGGGAAGCTGCAGAAGGAGCAGGCGCCGCTTCCGGCACGGGACGCGGCGCCAGGGACCTGCCGCTGGCCGGGCTGCGGGTGCTGGACCTGACGCGGGTCATCGCCGGCCCAGTCGCTACCCGGCTGCTGGCCGCGCTCGGGGCAGACGTCCTGCGGATCGACCCGCCCGCCTTTCCCGAGATCCAGGACCAGTTCGTGGACACGGCGTTTGGCAAGCGCAGTGCCGTACTCGACCTGGGGCAGTCGGCAAGCCAGGGAAACCTCCAGCAACTCCTGGCCGGCGCGGATGCCGTGGTCACCGGCTACCGGCACGGTGCCCTGGACCGTTTTGGCCTCAGCGGGCGGGAGCTGCTGGCAGCCCGTCCGGAACTGGTAGTGGTCACCTTGGACAGTTGGGGAAGCGCGGGGCCCTGGAGCGGCCTGCGCGGCTTCGACAGTATTGTCCAGGCCGCCTGCGGAATCGCCAGCACTTACGGCATGGAGGACGACGGCGGCTGGCGCCCGGGTGCGCTGCCGGTCCAGGCGCTGGACCACGCCACCGGCTATGGGGTGGCCGCGGCCGCAGTCCGCCTCCTGGCCGCCCGCCGCCGGACCGGGTTGGGCGGTACCGCGCACCTGTCGCTGGCGCGTACCGCGGAGGAGCTGTTTTCCCTGACCGGTGGGCAAGACCCCGACAGCATGAGTGGCCCAACCAGCACGGAAAGCCCTGCTGGACTGCGCACCCCAGAATACCGGTCCGTGGCCAGCAGCTATGGGGAGCTGCGCTACGTTGGGCCGCCCCTGCTTGACGCGGGACACCCCCTGGATTTTCAGTCACCGCCGCCACCATATGGCAGCTCGCAGCCTGCCTGGCTGGAAGGCCGGGCAGCGCAGCCGTGAGGCCGTCGCCGCTGTGCCGCTTGCCAGCGCTATGACCCCGTCGCCGCTGTGCCCTAAGCGCCGGTTTCCGGGCCGCGCTGTGGCTGTGGTTGAGTGGTTCCATGTCTTTTCCCAGGTCCGGCACCGCTGCTAAGGGCTTGTCCGCTCCGTCCCAATCCATCCACGGCCCGGCCCTGCGGCATCTGTCCGCAGCGGCCATGGGAGCCCTTCTCCTGGCCAGCGCAGGCAAGCATTTCCGGGACCCAGGTTTTTACCGGGACGTCGTTCCCGGGTACCTGTGCCGGCAGGACGCGGTGCCGGGCGAACCCCGCAGCAGCACAGCCCAGCATCCTTGGGCCGTCCTGTCCCGGGATGAATGGATCGCCCTGAGCGGTCTGCTGGAGCTCGCCGCCGCCGTCGGAATCCTGCTCCCACCCACCCGAAAGCCCACGGCCACTGCCCTCACCGCCATGTTCACGGCATTCCTGGCCGGGCATGTTGATGCCCTCCTGGGGGCGTACGGGCCGCAGGGCACGCCCCGCCGGCGGAAGATCCATGCCGTGCGGCTTCCCCTCCAGGCACCGCTGATCTTGTGGGCCTGGAGCCTGCGAAAAGCCGCCGTGCCCGCGGTCAACCCGGGAAGCCGGGGGTGAAGCTGCTGGCTTCGCCGGCGGTGAAGGTGGGCATCTCCATCAGTATTGCCACCGGTCTTTACGGCGTATCGTTCGGCGCGCTGGCGGTCACGTCCGGGCTCAACTTCTGGCAGACCATGGCGCTGAGCCTGCTCCTCTTCAGTGGCGGCTCCCAGTTCGCGTTCATCGGGGTGGTGGCAGGGGGCGGTTCAGGCGTTGCCGCGATGAGCGCGGCCACCCTCCTGGGCATGCGCAACGGCATCTACGGCATGCAGTTGAACGCGCTGCTCCGGCCCACCGGCTGGCGCAAGTACATCGGAGCGCAGCTGACCATCGACGAATCCACGGCCACCAGCACGGGCCAGACGGACCCGGACGAACAGCGCCGCGGCTTCTGGACCGCAGGCGTAGGGGTCTACCTGCTGTGGAACCTCTTCACGGCCGTGGGCGCGCTGGCCGGCAGCGGGTTGGGCGACCCCAAGCAGTGGGGCCTTGACGGGGCCGCCGTCGCCGCCTTCCTGGCACTGCTCTGGCCCCGACTCAAAGGACGCGAGCCGATCGCCATCGCGGTGGTTTGTGCAGTGGCGACGGTGGTTGCCGCCCCCTTTGTCCCGGCGGGCGTGCCCATCCTGGTGGCCGCGATCGTTGCTGCGGTGGTGGGCTGGTTCAGCCACGGCCGCCGCGACGAAGGCCTTGAGCCGGACGTCGAACCCTACGGCGACCACGGCCATCACCCGGGCGGCGCCCGTCTCCGGGGCAGGGGCGTCCGCAGGGAAGCCGGCCGCAGGGGAGCTGCGGACCCGGAGGAGGGCAGGTGACTTTGTGGATCTGGCTGCTCATCGCCTGCGTGCTCGCCTACGCCTGGAAACTGGTGGGCTACTTCGTCCCCGCCAAATTCCTTGAGGATCCGCGCACCTCACGTGTCGCGGGAACAATGACTATCGGCCTGCTGGCCTCGCTGACGGTGGTGAACGCGGTGGTGTCGGGGCAGGGACTCGCCGCGGATGCCAGGCTGGGAGCGCTGGCCGCGGCCGCGATCGCCCTGGTACTGCGGGCTCCATTCCTGGTGGTGGTGATCGCCGGTGCCGGCACGGCGGCGCTGCTGAGGATGCTGGGGTGGAACTGATCTGTTGAATCCACTCCGGGGCATGGTGACGTGGGTCACTTCCCCGGTTGGGTGCCAGTTGTACTATGGGATCGGCTTATGCAGTTGGCCATGGAATTCCTTATTGAACGGCACCCATGGAAAATCAGCTGCACCCTGCGGGCGGCTTGGCGGGCAGAATCCGCCAAAAGAACGCCCGACGGCGGGCGGGCCTTCCCGCCAAACGGTTCTTCAGGCGCTTTTCCGGACTTTCGGACGTGCCGGAAGAGGAACTGGAAATTCTCTCCCAACGGCTCCGCGCGGCACTCGACCTGGATCCGTCGTCGTCCGTTCCGGCCCTTCAGGCCCTGCTGCGGGAGGAAATGCGCAGGCGGGCAGATGCAGCCCAGGCCTAGTGGCCCAACATTCCGGCAGCCATCTGTGATGCACTGGATGAGAGGCAGCCCACACCCAGGCGGCCACCGAAGGAGGATTCGAGATGGACGAACAGTCACGGCCTGTTGAGCCGCATGGCGGCCAGGGCACCGAGGATACCCGCAGGAACGCCAAGGACGAACAAGGCGCGGGGGTACCGGCAGAACAGTCTGCGAAGTCGCGGGCCACCTATTTGGACCCCCGCGGCTCGGAATCAACGCGCGAGCTGCGCGACACCGCCAGGCGGCGGCGGGATGCGGAGGAGAAGCTCCAGCAGCACCTGATGGAAGCGAAGGACCACGTTCCCAACGAGTTCCATGAACACCCCGGCCACGGCTACCAAGGACACGGGCACGCCGAACACGGGCACCTGGGCGCTGGGCACGCGGACGGGCCATCCGCGCAGGAGCAGCCCGGCCACGCGGACCCAGGGTCGCAGCACCAGGAAACCCCGCCGGCTGGACAACGGCCCGGCGGAGACCCCCACGCCGGGGACAGCGCCGCCGGTGAACCCGGTGCGGAGAAGCGCTGACCCAGCTAGGGGAATCGGGACGAACGGGTAGCTAGGCTACCCCGTGCGCCGCGCCGTCAGGGGAGACGGACCGGCGGCCGCATTCCTCCACGCCCATCTCGTACCAGACCTGTGCGCCAAACTCGGGTTCGGGGGTATCGAGGTTCTGGTACAGCGCGTCGAGCAACTCGACCAGCTCGCCGGCGGTCAGCTCGGGAAGGACTTCCTCCGGCCCGCGCGGATCCGTCAGGTAGTGGAGAAGCTTTGAGTGGTTCATGGCAGTGCGGCCGTTGTCTGGGGGGCAGGCGCAAAGTGCATGGGGTTGCTCCAACGTGGAAGTGCTGAGGCTGGCTGCCTAACCCCACCTCCGAGTTTATTGCACGTACCTGCAGGTAACAATGGGGCCCGACTGGTGACCTGACTCCCTCGGCGGAACAGCCTGGCAGCGGGATTCCGGCACCGGAGCTGCGCCCGCCGGCCTCGCCCGGCATGGACTGGCCGGCAGGCTTACTGCATGCTATTCAGCCCGGCTGGCCCGGCGTGGTGGTGGTGAACCCAGGGGCGGCGGGGACGGGGACGAACACCGGAAGCGGTCGGGATGGCCGGACTGTGCGGATGGCGTCCTCCACCAGCGCAAGCGGCCTGCGCCAGGCATCGGACCCCGGTTCCATGGTGTCCACCACACCGATCAGCATGGCCAGCAGCCGAAACATGTCCGTCATGGAAATGTCAGGGCGCAGGCTTCCCTGGCCCTGCCCGCGGACCAGAAGCACTCCCATGGATTCCATCAGCGATCCGGTGATCCCGGTGAGGAGCTCGCGCCGGCCCGCCACCGCACACAGCAGGTTGGCGTCGTCGCTCGCTGCGGCCATCAGGGCTTCGAGGACACGCAACATGCCTGCGGCAGCATCGATATCGGCGAGGGCGCCGTCCATGACGGGGTCCACGGTGAGCCGGAGCTGCCGGTTGAGCGCCGCCAGTACCAGTTCTTCCTTGTCAGCGAAGTTTCGGAATAGGGTTGCCGGGCCAACGCCGGCGGTGGTTGCGATGGTCTGGAGCGGTACCTCCGGGCCGAACTCGCGGAAGCACTGGCGCGCCGCAGTAATGATCTTGTCCACGTTCCGCGCTGCGTCTGCGCGGAGGGGCTTTCGGGTGACTGCGAGGCTCATGCCAAAAAGGGTAACAACGGAGACTGCCGCCACCATGGTTACTTCGGGGTAGCCGCTTATGTGACGCAGCCGGCCGTGCGGACCGGCCCTGCGGCTGCCTGCGGGCACGTGGGAGACTGGGGAGCATGTTGCTTGCATTTTCTGTTGCCCCGTCAGGCGTTCCCACCGAGGGCTCCAGGCCCAACGACGCGTCAGTGCACGACGCCGTTGCTGCCGCAGTGAAGATCGTCCGCGAGTCCGGGTTGCCCAATCAGACGGATTCCATGTTTACCACCATAGAAGGCGAGTGGGACGAAGTGTTCGACGTGGTCAAGCGCGCCACCGAAGCCGTGGGCCGGTACGGCAGCCGCGTTTCACTGGTGATCAAGGCGGACATCAGGCCCGGGTACAGCGGCGAGCTGACAGCGAAGGTTGACCGCCTGGAGACCGCACTGGCGCAGGAGCCCTAAGCGTCCTTCGAGGGGCCGGATTGTCTGGACCGCCGGGGCGCCGCGTGCCAAACTGTGGCAATGTTCGAGCACAAACCACGGCCGGAATGGGTTGCCACCGAGGAGTTCCTGTCCGACACCGTGGTGCATCCGGACGGCGCCGTGCAGCAGGCCATCCGCGCCGCAGCGGAGGCCGGGATGCCCCCCATCGAGGTGGCGCCGAACGCAGGAAAGCTCCTCAAGCTCCTGGTCCAGCTCTCGGGTGCGCGGCGCATCCTGGAGATTGGGACCCTCGCGGGCTACAGCACCATTTGGATGGGCAGGGGACTTCCACATAACGGCACACTGGTTACCTGCGAATACCTGCCCCAGCATGCGGAGGTGGCTTGGGCCAATATTGATGCGGCCGGCCTGGGGGAGCGGGTGGAAATCCGGCTGGGCCCTGCGCTGGAAACCCTGGCTGCCCTCGAGGAAGAGGAGCGGGAGCCGTTCGATTTCATCTTCATCGACGCGGACAAGGAAAACAACAGCCGCTACCTGGACTGGGCTTTCCGGCTTGGCAGGCCCGGAGCGGCAGTGGTCCTGGACAACACCATCTGGGAGGGCGCCGTCCTGGACCCGGACATCGACCCCGTCAACGCACCTGGAATCATCGACGCCCTCAAGCTGCTGGGCGACCACCCGCGGCTGGACGCCACGGTAATCCAGACGGTGGGCTCCAAGGGCTGGGACGGATTCGCCCTGGCGCGCATCCTGCCGAAAAATAGTAAGTAAGCTGTTGAGATGCGTCCGGTGCCACCGGACACCTTTCATGGAGGACGTACTTGCCAGCGACAACTACTCCTGTGCTCCTGGGCTCCACTCCCGCCGGGCTCTCCCCGTGGTTTCCAATCCTTGACTCAGCCGGCGGTACTGCCGGCGACGTGCCCGCCCTGCTGGACCTTGCCGTGGCCGCCGGGCACACCTGGCCACGGCCTGGTGAGGGGCGCACCATGGTGTTGTGGGAGCTCCTCGCCTCCGTGGCCGCCGTCGATGTGGCGGCCGCAAGGGTGCTCGAGCCGCACCTCGACGCCGTCGCCATCCTCGCCCAGGCCGCCAATTCTTCCCCGGTGGACCATCCCATGCCTGCAGGTGCCGCCGACGCATCCTGGGGCGTCTTCGCCGCAGAGGCGCCCAATGCCAGGCTCGACGCGCGCCCCGCAGGCACCGGGGTGGTCCTCAACGGGACCAAGCCCTGGTGTTCACTTGCCGGCAGGCTGGACTGCGCCATCGTCACTGCCCATACGGACGACGGCGGCAGGGCGGCTTTCGCTGTCAGCCTTCGCCACCCAGGGGTGGAATGCGAGGAACCGGCCTGGATCGCACGCGGACTCCGGGAGATACCCAGCGGAAGCGTGCACTTCGACCAGGTCCCGGCAACACCTGTGGGAGGTACCGGCTGGTATCACAGCCGGCCCGGTTTCGCCTGGGGCGGGATGGGCGTCGCCGCCTGCTGGCTGGGCGGCGCCGTGGGGGTTGCGCGGGACTTCCGGAACGGGCTGCTCGCCGGTGCCGGAGCCGGACGGGAACCGGACCAGCTGGCGCTCGCGGCTTTGGGTGAGGTGGACCGGACCATCGCAGCCGCCCTCCAGTACCTTGCCCGCACCGCAGCCCGCATTGATGACGGATCGCTCGGTGCTGACGGGAACCAAAGCACCTGGAGCGAGGCCCAGCGTGTCCGGGGGACTGTTGCCGCCGCCGTCGAACGTGTCGTTCACCTGGTGGGCTCCAACCGCGGGCCCGGGCCGCTCGCCTTTGACGAAAAGTACGCCAAGAGGATGGCGGACCTGGCCCTCTACGTCCGGCAGCATCACGGTGCGCGGGATGATGCCCAGTTGGGCCGGCTCGCGCTCAAGGGGGACTGCCCGTGGTGACCTTTTCGCACACGGACGATGGCACCAGTGAAGCAGCCTGGACCCGGAGCGGCCTGGCTGTGGCCCCTGAGCTGCCGCTCGATCCGGCCGAATTGTCGGGCATGCGGTTCGTTGTCCTGGCCGCGCATCCGGACGACGAAACTCTTGGTGCCGGTGGGCTGATGGCCACGTTGGCGGCCCTGGGAGCCGGGGTGGAAGTCGTGCTCTGCACGGCGGGGGAGGGGTCACATCCGGACTCACCCAGCACCACCCCCGAGCAGCTGGCTGCCGTCCGGCTTGCCGAATTTTCCGCGGCCCTGGGCGCCCTTGGCCTGGCGGACCGCTTGACGTTCATCGGTCTGCCGGACCGGGGACTGGCCGGCCACGCGGAAGCGGTTGCCGGCGCCATCCGGGACGCCGTTCGGCGGCTCCCCGGCCGCCCGGACCAGCTGGCCATCGTTGCTCCGTACCGGGCCGACGGCCACGGTGACCACGACGCGCTGGGGGCGGCAGCGGCCGAGGTTGCCCGCCGCGACGGCCACGCCCTCCTGGAATATCCAATCTGGTTTTGGCACTGGGCCACGCCGGGCGACCTGGACCGGCAGCAGTGGGTCCGCTTCCATCTCGATGAACGCGCCCGGCGGGCCAAAAAGCGCGCCATGGAGGAGCACGCAACCCAGGTGCAGCCGCTTTCGCCCCTCCCCGGGGACGAAACCCTGCTCAGCGCCGCCTTCCTGGAGCACTTCGGGCGAGGCTATGAAGTCTTCGCCTGGACCCCGGCGCCCGGTTCACCCGGCCCGTTGCATTCCAGCGCGGACGCAGAGGCGGTATTCGACGGCGTCCACGACCATTCCAAGGATCCCTGGAACTACGGCAGGAGTTGGTACGAGCGCCGCAAACGGGCCCTCACCCTGGCCGCCCTCCCGGAGGAAGGCTATGAGCGCGGGCTGGAAGTGGGCTGCTCCATCGGAACACTGACGGCCGAGCTGGCTGCCCGCTGCCACAACCTGTTGGCGGTGGACGCCAGCGGAACCGCCGTGCGCCGCGCCGAAGACCTGCTGGCGGGCATGCCGGGGGTCCGGGTCGAACAACGCGTGCTGCCTGGATCCTGGCCCGGAGGAACGTACGACCTGGTGGTGGTCTCGGAAGTGGGCTACTACCTGGCCCCTGCCGAGCTGGCCCGGCTGTGGGACAGGGTGGAGGCGTCCCTGGAACCTGGCGGAACCCTGCTCCTGTGCCACTGGCGGCATCCCATCGAAGGGTGGGAGCTCGACGGGGACACCGTCCACACCCTGGCCCGGCAGCGGCTTGGTTGGCGGACTTCCGGGCTGTACCAGGAGCGCGACTTTGTGCTGGAAGTCCTGGTGGCTCCGGACCGGGAGCCGGGATGACCAGGACTGTCCCGGGCAACGGTGGTCCAACGACGCCGGGTGGCCAGGCAAACCACGGCATCCGGCACGTGGCAGTGGTCATTCCGGCCCACAACGAGGAGCAGCACCTGGAACGGGCTCTCACCGCCGTCAGGCACGCGGCCGACCGGGTCGAGTCGGAAGTGCCGGATGTTGCCGTGCAGGTGGTCGTCGTCCTGGATGGTTGCACGGACCGGTCCCCGGCGGTGGCCGCCGACGCAGTTGCGGGCGATCCGCGGTGCGTGCTGCTTTCGGCGAACTTCGGGAGCGTGGGTAAGAGCCGGCAGGCCGGTGTGCGGGCGGCGTTGGAGAACGCCGGCGGTCCTGCGCAGTCCGGTGCGCCGGCAGATCCAATGCGGGGAATCTGGCTGGCCAACACAGATGCGGATTCCTGTGTTCCCGGGCACTGGCTGCTGCGGCAATTGGAACTGGCCGCCGGAGGCGCCGATGTTGTCCTGGGCACTGTTCAGCCGGACCCCCACGGCATGCACCACGAGCTCCTGGCCCGCTGGCACGCCCGGCACGCCAGCACCGAGAACCACCCCCATGTCTACGGTGCCAACCTGGGGGTCCGGGCGTCGTCCTACCTTGCGGCCGGCGGCTTTCCCGGCGTCGATTTCGATGAAGACCAGGCCCTGGTGGCCCGGCTTCGGCGCAGCGGCGCACGCATCGTCGCCACGGACACCACCCGGGTCCTCACATCAGGACGGACTGCGGGAAGGGCACCGCAGGGGTTCGCCGCTTATCTCCTGGCACTCGCCCGGCCTTAGCGCAACGCGCTGACGGCGGGGGTGGTATCCCTGTCAGACCAGGTCCGGGGCGCTGGCAACGATGTAGTCAGCGGCGGCCGGTCCTGTCATGGAAAGGTTGTTGCTGTCCGGGTTGATGCCGGCGTTGTGCAGGGCGTCCCAAAGGGCTGCCGGCGGCTGGAGTTCCGCTTTATGCAGGAGGCACCAGCTTGTGTAGAGACCGTATAGCTCGTCGCGTCGGAGACCCAGTCCGGGCTCCCTGTCCGCAACGACTGCTTCGGCAAGAAACTGTTCAAAATGGATAGCAGGCATGTCCGCTCACAAATGGTTGACAGTAATCCCGCCGACTGCTTCAGCGGCCTTGCCGGTCTTCCGGGGAATCTCGGCGAGGTATTCACGAAAGTATTGCAGTTCCGCGTGCTTGTCCAGTTGGTTCCGGACCGGTTGGGCCTGTGGGGAGGGGCCCGTGTACAGTGGCGCGGCGTCGCCGAGAACGGGGTGCACGGGCGGGCCTGAGGGGGCCGACGGCGACTGGGGGGACTGGCCTCGGTCTCAGAAGAGGCCATCTCACCGCCGACCCCGTATTGCCCCGGGGGTGCTGCCGCCCGGGAAAACCAAACAGGACCTCTAGGATGAATTTTCCTCCATCCCGAAGGTCCTGCCTAGTCCCTCTGCGCCGCGGTTGCGCCTGCCTGCTTAAGCGCTCCCGCCCCGCCGGATTCCGTCGTCGGACTCCCCGCTTTCGGCACGGTGCTGCACCTTGTCGCGGACCCTGTCGCGGTGCCGCTCACCTGGCCGGACCGCGTCCGGGCCGTTGCCGGCAGGCTGCCCGTCCCGGTCCTCGCCGGAGCCCTCCCGGCCACTCTCCGCGGCGTACTTTTCCCGGAGGTCACGGCCATGCTTGATATCTTCTTCGACCTGCTTCTGCAGCTTCTCGCTCTTCTTCGTGTCCCGCGGCGGCAGCTGGATGGTTTCCTCGGCCTTGATCCCGGCCTGCAGTTCGCGGCCGCGTTCCACTTCCGCGTCAAACTCGGCGCCGAAAAGAAGCGACATGTTCAGGATCCAGAGCCACAGCAGCATGATGATGACACTGCCCAACGCCCCGTACGTCTTGTTGTAGTTGCCGAAGTTCCCCACGTAGAAACCGAATCCCAGTGAGGCGATCAGGAAGACCACCAGGGCAATCCCGGACCCCATGCTCATCCACCGGAATTTCGGCTGCTTGACGTTGGGAGTGGCGTAATACAGCACGGCAATGATGGCGATGATCAGGGCGATCATCACCGGCCACTTGGCGATGTTCCAGACCATGAGGAACGGCCCGCTGAGGCCGATCAGGCCGCCCACGGCCTCGGAAACCGGGCCGCTGAGGACCAGCATGCCGGCCAGCATGGCCACGATGACCACAGCCAGGAGCGTGACGCCGAGCATGGTTCCACGGAGCTTCACGAAAGCCCGGCCCTCATCCACCTCGTAGACCCTGTTCATGGCCCGGCCAAAGGCTCCGACATAACCGGAGGCGGACCACAGCGCGGTGACGAGGCCAATAACAAGGGTGAATCCGGCCGCCGGGGCGCTGGTCAGTTCCGAAACCGGCCCGCTGATGGTATTCACGGTTTCCGCCGGAGCGAAGCCGCGCACGATTTCCAGCAGTGCATTGGTGGTCTTCTGCGGGTCCCCAAACAGGCCAAGGAGCGATACCAGTGCCAGCAGGGCCGGGAACAGCGAGAGAACCGCGTAATACGTCAGGGCCGCTGCGAGGTCGGGGCACTGGTCCTTGCTGAATTCCCGGAGCGTCTTCCTGGCGATGTATTTCCAGGATGGTTTATCCAGGTCCCTGGGGCTGGCAGGTTTCCTCGAGTCATCGGGGGCCGGAGCCTGGCCCGCCTTGGCGGTGCTGGTCTCGGATGTGTCGTGAGTGGCCATGGGGTGTCCTCTCAATCAGGGGGCCAAGCGGACAGGCCGGCCCGCGGATCGCGGTGCCGGCCTGCCGATCAAACTATTGCCTTACAGTGCCGCGGGGGGGTGGCTAGGTGTTTTGGATGTTGTCTTTGGCGTCTGTGGCGCGGTCTTTGACGTCGGTGGCGGCGTTTTGGCCTTCGGTTT
>NZ_JARDJH010000055.1:0-27034 GCF_039907755.1 Pseudarthrobacter sp. CC12
CTGGTGCTCCTGGCCAACGACCAGGACCAGGCCATGGACATGTGGGACCACCTGGTCCGCGTGGGCATCGACAACGTCGCCGGCTACGTCACCAGCATCGACGGGCTGCCCACCTTCACCCCCAAGCTGATCCAGCCCGAAGAACTCGACGGGTTCGACACCGCCATGGTCCTGGATGTCCGCAACCGCACCGAGCACACCGCCGGGCACGTGCCCGGCTCATACCAGCTCAGCGGCGGCCGCGCCATGTGGCACCTGGATGAACTCCCCGCCGAGGGCACCATCGTAAGCTACTGCCAGTCCGGGGTGCGGAACTCCGTCGCGGCCAGCGCCCTGCGCCGGGCGGGGTACGACGTCGTCGAACTCGACGGCAGCTACGCCGCCT
The DNA here is from genome assembly GCF_039907755.1 of Pseudarthrobacter sp. CC12. NCBI lineage: Bacteria > Bacillati > Actinomycetota > Actinomycetes > Micrococcales > Micrococcaceae > Pseudarthrobacter > Pseudarthrobacter sp. CC12. The sequence continues at coordinate 386 of NZ_JARDJH010000055.1, forward strand.
GGGACGCCTGGCACAACTCCCGCCAGTCAGCCAAGGCCTAGGACCACCGCCCCCGCACGGCCCCCTGAGAACGCACGGTCAGGCACGGCCTCGCCGTGCACGACAAGAGACTCGCCGTGCATGACAAGAAATAAGGAAACCCTTTGATGATGAACGGCTTTGATATGGGCGGGATGGGGCTAGCCTGGATCTTCTGGATCCTGCTGATCGCCGGCGTGATCCTGCTCGCAGTGGTGCTGGTCAAAGCCTTCACCCGCAACGCCGGCGGCAACGCCCCCACCGATGGGCAAGGACCACCACGGCCGGGTGCGGGCCCTGCCCGGGCCCGGGAGATCCTTGAGGAGCGTTACGCCCGCGGGGAGATCAGCACCGAAGAATACCAGGAACGGCGTCGGATGCTGGAGGAGGACGGGCGGTGAGGCCGCTGACACGCCGCCAGCTGCTGGCACTGGGTGCGGCCGGGGCCGGCGCCACGGCTGTCGGCGGCGCCGGGCTGTGGTTGACCACCGGCCCCGGCCCCGGATCCGGACACACCGGGGGTCAGGACCTGACCGAACCCCAGGTGCTGGCCAGCCGCGACCGGGTGCTGGAACTGGACCTGACCGCCGCGCCGGCACGGGTCCAGGTCGGCGGGCAGGAGGCCAACGTCCAGGCATTCAACGGCTCCCTGCCCGGGCCGACCCTGCGGGTCCGCGCGGGCGACACCATCCGGATCACCATGCGCAACGGGCTGCAGGCTCCCACGAACCTGCACGTGCACGGACTGCACGTCTCCCCCCAGAGCAACAGCGACAACCCCTTCGTCAGCATTGACCCGGGCGGGTCCTTCGACTACGAGTTCACCCTGCCCGGCGCCCACCCGCCGGGCACCTACTGGTACCACCCCCACCGCCACGGGCACGTCGCCGACCAGGTCGCCGCCGGCCTCTACGGCGCCATCGTGGTGGAGGACCCCGACGCGGTCCCGGTCACCCGGGAAAGGGTAATGGTGGTCTCCGACCTGTCCCTTGACGCCAATGGCAACCTTGCCCAGCCGGACCAGATGCAGCAGATGATGGGACGTGAAGGGCAGATCGTCCTGGTCAACGGCCAGCTCCGCCCGCAACTGCGCGCCGCGCCCGGAGAACGGGAGCGGTGGCGGATCATCAACGCCTGCCCCTCCCGCTACCTGCGCCTAGCACTAGACGGACAGCAGCTGCGGCTGCTCAGCCGGGACCTCGGACGCCTGACGGTCCCCGAGGACGTCACCGAAGTGGTTCTCGCCCCCGGCAACCGCGTAGAGCTGCTCGTGGAAACCCGCGACGGATCCTCCACCCTCACAGCGGCACCCGTGGACCGCGGCAGCATGAACGCCATGATGGGGGGTGGCAACCAATCCGCTAGTGGCCCGGTCGACCTGCTCTCCCTGGCCGTGTCGGGAAGCGCGGGCACTGACCCCGGGCCCGTGCCCGAAGGCCGGCCCCTGCGCGATCTGCGGAACGAACCGGTTACAGCCGCCCGCACCCTGAACTTCGCCATGGGCATGAACGCAAACACGGGCATGAACAGAAACATGGGCTCGGGCACGGGGATGGGCAGCATGATGGCCTTCACCATCAACGGGCGGAAGTTTGATCCCGAACGGGTCGACGAGACGGCAGCGGCCGGGACCGTGGAGGAGTGGACCCTGACCAACTCCAGCCCCATGGACCACCCCATCCACCTGCACGTATGGCCCATGCAGGTCATCCAGGACGGCGACCGCGACGTAACCAAACCCACCTGGCAGGACGTGGTCAACGTCCCCGCCCGCAGCCGGGTGAAAGTCCGGGTAGCCTTCAACGACTTCCCCGGCCGCACCGTGATCCACTGCCACATCCTGGACCACGAAGACCAAGGCATGATGGCCACCGTCCAAGCCCGCTGACCAGCCAGCGACCGGGCGAAAAACCCCATCACCGCAACACATGGCTCTGCAACCGTTGACTCTGGACCTCCGGTGTGGCGATGCGGGACGGGCCGGTGCAGGTGCGTTCAGAATCAACCGGCTCCGGGCGGGTGAACGGCCCGCTCCACTGAGGGCACCGCCGTCGGATCAGCCCGATGCCCGCACCCCTAAGACCGACAGGACCCGCCAGTGATCTCAGGCAACACCCGCCGGCAGCCTCGAACGACAGAGGCCATCACGCTGGGACTGCGGCAGAACCTGGCCCAGTTCATGCTCCTCGTCGCCGTCAACGCCCTCGTGGGCGGCACCCTCGGCCAGGAACGCACCGTCCTGCCGCTGCTCGCCGAAAAGGTCTTCCACCTCGATGAGTACACGTCCGCGCTGACGTACATCCTGGCGTTCGGCTTGGCCAAGGCCGTCACGAACTACTTCGCCGGAACCTTCTCGGACCGGTATGGCCGCAAACCGGTCCTGGTCGCGGGCTGGCTCATCGCCCTCCCGGTCCCGGTCCTGCTGATCTACGGGCCATCCTGGGGCTGGATCGTCGCAGCCAACGTGGTTCTGGGCTTCAGCCAGGGCCTGACCTGGTCCACCACCGTGATGATGAAAATGGACCTCGTCGGCCCCGAACGCCGCGGCCTGGCCATGGGGCTGAACGAAGCAGCCGGCTACCTCGGCGTCGCCGGCACCGCACTGGCCACCGGTTACGTTGCCGCCACCTTCGGGCTCCGTCCAGGGCCGTTCCTGCTCGGCGCTGCCTTCATCGCAGTCGGCCTCGGCCTGTCCGTGCTGACCATCCGCGAAACACACCACCACGCCAAGGCCGAAGCCGCCGCCCATGTCCCGGTCCACGCCGGCAGCCAGGCTGGGCTGAGCAACCGTTCCGTCTTCACGCTGACCAGCTTCCGTGACAGGTCCCTGTCCTCCGTCAGCCAGGCCGGGATGGTGAACAACCTCAACGATGGATTGGCCTGGGGCCTGTTCCCTGTCCTGTTCGCCGCCGCAGGGCTCAGCATCGAACGCGTCGGCATCCTCGCCGCCGCCTACCCGGCCGTCTGGGGCGCCGGGCAGCTGGTCACCGGCGCGCTCTCGGACCGGACCGGGCGCAAACCACTGATTGCCGGCGGCATGCTCGTCCAAGCCCTGGCGCTGGGCATGGTTGCCTTCGGGAATGACTTTCGAAGTTGGCTTGCCGCCGCCGTCCTGCTCGGTGCCGGCACCGCCATGGTCTACCCCACGCTGCTTGCAGCGATCGGCGACGTCGCCCACCCCGAATGGCGGGCACGTTCAGTCGGCATCTACCGGCTGTGGCGCGATGGCGGGTTTGCCGTCGGCGCCCTGCTCTCGGGACTCATCGCCGACGCCTACGGCATCCCGGCAGCCGTATTGACCGTCGCCGGCCTGACTGCGCTCTCCGGCTTCATCGTGGTCATTCGCATGCGCCCCGCTGACCACATATCCAGCCGCCCCACAGGCTGACCCAGAGAGTATTAGGACAGCGGCGGGGGACAAGTAGCCGCCCCACGGCGCTGAACCATAGGCTTAGGCCCCTTCCCGTTTCCCATTCACTGCCCGGCAGACTATCTGGAAAAAAGTTTCTCACCGTCCGGACGCAGTTCCCCTGTGGGTGAGACGTGCCGGTACAGGGTCTGGCGGGTGATCCCGAGTTCGGTGCAGAGGTCGCTGACTTTGGTTCCAGGCTGGCCCATTGACGCCAAGGCGAGACGAAGCTTCGCCGGGGTCATCTTGTAAGGACGTCCGCCATTGCGGCCACGCGCTCGTGCCGAGGCCAGCCCGGCCAGGGTGCGCTCGGAAATGAGTTCGCGTTCGAACTCGGCGAGGGCGGCGAAGATGCCGAAGACGAGTTTTCCGGAGGCGGTGGTGGTGTCGATGGCGGCGCCCTGCCCGGTGAGTACCTTCAGTCCGATGCCCCGTTCGGTCAGGTCGTGGACGATGTTGACCAGGTGCCGCAGATCCCGGCCCAGCCGGTCGAGTTTCCAGACAACCAACGTGTCGCCGCGGCGCATGGCTTTGAGGCAGGCAGCCAACTGGGGCCGGTCATCTTTCTTCCCGGAGGCCCTGTCTTCATAAAGAGAGCCAGTGTCGATGCCGACGGCCAGAAGCGCGTCGCGCTGCAGGTCTGTGGACTGCGAGCCGTCGGCCTTGGAGACCCGCATATATCCGACCAGCACCACGGTTCTCCTCTGTGATTTATACGCTCGTTAAAGTGACAACCCGATCGTAACTCTTAGCGAATCCAAAGTTCGTCACATAACTCGTTGTGACTGTTAACTGAGAATGGCGGTTTTTTCACAGCTCCGTTTGGCGGTTTCGAACCGTTCGCCTGTGGATTTTCCGCTCCTTGGCCAGCTGGGGTCTGCGATCGGTCTTGAGCTAGTCGAAAATGGGAGCGGTGACCCGCCGCCGCCCAGTACCGTGCAGACAACTGCCGCCATGATGAGCGGCGCTGCTGTCCGGGGCTCCGTCCTTGGCAACGTCTGATTTGGTGGTAAAGATCGTCATGTGGTGGTAGTCCCTAAAGGTCGATCTACGGGGTCGGCAGCTGGCGGAGCTCGTATCTGGACTCGTTGGCCCGCACCAAAATTAGTGGTCTGCCCCGTCGTCTCCCCACGGTTTTGAAACTCTGACGATGGCCCGATGGCTGGATGAGACTCCTGGCGTCGAAAACGGCTGACGACGCGCCATCGCGCTGTTTTGTGACCCGCACTGGGGGCGGGATATTCGTGTTCCTTCTGCTCAGTTCTGGATGAGGGCGGGGCGGTGCAGGACGAGTTTGGTGGCGTGTTGGGCGTACGCGGTGGGGGCGTCGTCGAAGTCGGCTAGGTGGCTGGTGACTCTTTCGGCGGGGAAGTTGTTGTGGTGGACCCAGTTCAGGAGTTCGGGCAGGACGGCGCGGGGGTGGGAGACGCCCAGATGCAGGGTGATGTCGTTGGCGTACATGTGCATCAGGGGGATTCCGGTGTTGGTGCCGACGTAATAGCCGACTGCTGTGCAGATCCCGCCGGGGGCGGTGGCGCGGATGGCATGGCGGATGCCGGCGGTGCTGCTGGAGGCCTCGACGACGATGTCGTAGGCGGGCCCGGGAATGGCGGATCTCTTGGGGCGCTGATGGGCGTTGGCTCCGAGGGAATCTGCAACCTCAAGGCGCCGGTGGCTGGTATCGACGTAGTCGATGACCGAAGCGCCGTGTGCGACGGCCAGGCCTGCTGCATAAAGGCCGATCGACTTAGCGCCGCCGCCCACTACCAGGACCTTCGCGTCGGGTCGGGCCTTCAGGTGCGGGACGATGGTTCGCCACGCGTCGGAAAGGTTGTCACTGGCTGCGGCGACCCGCAGCGGGTCGAGCCCATCGGGAAGCGGGACAAGCATGTGGTCGGCAAATGGGACCCGAAACAGGTCCGAGACCATGCCTCCGTAGGGGCCGCTTGCCGGTCCGAACCCGTACGCGGCGAGTGTGCGTCCGTCGCGGACAGTGGTGCATTTGGAGGTCAGGCCGCGGCGGCACGTCTCGCACCGACCACATGAGACCGACCAGGGCACCACAACTTTGTCGCCGGCCCTGATGCCCTTCACGTCCGAACCGGTTTCGACGACTTCTGCGATCGCTTCGTGTCCGATGGCGAATGGTCCTTGGAATGGCACGGCACCGCAGATGCTTCCCACAGCGGGGTCGATCAATCCGGCCTTCAACCCGGCCTGCATCGCCCGCGAGACGCGGTGGTGGATCGGCAGGGTGTCACCGTCGCAGCGGCTAACGACGATCGGACGCACGATCGCGTCTCCGCCACTGATCACTTCCGGGTTGTCTCGTTCAATCCAGTCCAGCTTGCCGGTGCTGAGGAAGTTCAACTCGCGCATATGAGATCCGTTCTTTGGGGATTCGTGTTGAGGAGATTCGTTACGTCTGGTGCTCCGTGAACCTGGTGCAGGGAGCGGGCATGGCAGCTCCTATGACGATTGATATATAACGACTGTCATATACACTAGGTGAGCGAATGTTGGCGTGACAAATCGAGGAGGCGAAGCATGTCCGTGACGGGTTCCCGAGAGCGGATGGTTCTGGGAGCGGCTGATCTTCTGAGTCGGCTCGGGCTGGGCGCGACCAGCATGAGGGAACTGGCCAAGCATGCCGGGACCCCGCTCGGATCCACGTATCACTATTTCCCGGGCGGCAAGCGCCAGCTGGCGCGTGAAGCTGTCGAGTTCGCCGGTGCTCAGGTGGCGGGAACACTTGGTTCCGCACTGAAGGCAGGTCCGGCTGAGGGGCTCGACGCGTTCTTGTCCGTTTGGCGCGGGATTCTGGAGAAAAGCAGTTTCGACGCTGGGTGTCCGGTGCTATCGGTTGCGGTGACCGAACCTCGTGACGGCGATTCGGGGGAAGCCGTAGCCGCTGCGTCGGCGGTGTTCGCGGATTGGTGCGGGCTCCTGGCGAGTAGCCTGCGTGAGGCCGGTGTTGCACGGAACCGGGCCGATGAGCTCTCGATCCTCATCGTCTGCGCCGTTGAGGGGTCCGTCGCGCTGTGCCGAGCCTCGGGAACCGCTGAAGCACTTGATCAGGTCGGCGCGACCCTGAGCGACTTGATTCGCGCATCGCTTCCGCAGGAGGCGGGGAAATGACGTCCCCGGCTTGAACCTGGCTTTTCATCGTTGATTTCGCCACCGTGTGGCACCCCACAGCCAACCGGACGCGTGTTCATAAACGACCGTATTTGCTACAACCCAGCCGACTCATTTGTCATTTTCCATACTCGCGTGCACAGCGGGCAGCCTGTTTTCGCGGTTGTGCAGGCGGGTGTTGAGCACTGGTTTTTCCGTACTCCTCTGCACTAGGGTCGTTTTTGCTTACTACTCCTCTGCACGCCGAGGGAGGTGTCGGAGTGGATGCGGAATCGGCGCCGATTCGTGAGCCGGGAACGTTGACGATGCCGGATGTTCTCTGGGATCGGACGAAGTCGGTTTCGGCCGTGATCGGGCCCTTGGCTGCGCGCACGGTTGTTGGCAGGGCAGCGGTTGATGCTGCGGCCGCGGCGTTGGGCGTATCGCGGCGCCAGGTGTACGTGCTGATCAGACGCCATCGCGGTGGTTCTGGTTTGTTGACGGATTTGGCTCCTAGCCGTTCCTCCGGAGGGAAAGGGACTGTACGGCTGTCAGAGGAGGTCGAAGACCTCGTCCGGGTGATGGTGCGGAAGCAGTTCCTGACGCGGCAGAGGCGGACTTTGGCGGTGGTGTATCGGGATATTGCTGCGGCCTGCCGCGCACGGCAGCTTCCTGTCCCGGCCCGTAACACGGTGGAACGGCGAATCCGGGCGTTGAATCCGGTTGAGGTAGGCCGGCGCAGGGGAGGGCCCGATGCGGTGCGGCCGCTGCAGTCTGCTGGGGACGAGGTGCCGGTCGTCGGCACGATTTTGGAGCGGGTGCAGATCGACCACACGGTCATCGACGTGGTCGTTGTTGACGAGCGGGAGCGGCGACCGATTGGTCGTCCGTATTTGACTGTTGCGATCGATGTTTACAGTCGGTGCATCATAGGCATGGTTGTGACTCTGGAGGCGCCCTCCGCGGTGTCGGTCGGGCTGTGCCTGGCGCATGCCGGGACTGACAAAAGACCATGGCTTGAAGGTCTGGGTATTGATGCGGGGTGGCCCATGAGCGGGAAGCCGAGACTGCTTTACCTAGATAATGCCAGCGAATTCAAGAGCGAGGCGCTCCGGCGAGGATGCGATCAGCACGGTATCGAGCTGGCCTACCGTCCGCTGGGCCGGCCTCATTATGGCGGGATCGTGGAACGCCTGATCGGCACTGCCATGAAGCAGATTCACGAACTTCCCGGGACCACCTTTTCCAACCCCAGCGAACGGGGCCGTTATGACTCGGACCGAGAGGCGGCGTTGACCCTGCGTGAGCTGGAGAAATGGATGGCCCTTGCCGTCACCAGCTACCACGGCACCATGCACAGCATGCTGGGGCAGACGCCGGCTGGACGGTGGGCAGAAGGGGCGGCGGTGACGGGGCGGCCGCCGGTTGCCACGAACCCGACAGCGTTCCTTGTCGATTTCCTTCCCGTCGTGCGGCGTACCCTGACGAGGACGGGTTTCGTCATCGACCATGTCCACTATTTCTCGAATGCGCTGAAACCGTGGATCAGCCGGCGCGAAACGCTTGGGCCGTTCCTCATCCGCCGGGATCCCAGGGACATCAGCAGAATCTGGGTGTTGGAACCGGAGGGGGCTCACTATGTGGAGGTTCCTTACCGGACGATGGCTAACCCGTCTGTGAGCCTGTGGGAGCACCGGCACGCCTTGGCGCGGCTACACGAGCGCGGCGTAGCGCAAGTGGATGAGGCGGCGTTGTTCCGCACGATCGGGCAAATGCGGGAGATCGCAAGAACTGCCTCGAAGACTACCAAGCGCATGCGCCGCGACGCCGAGCGCCGCAATGCAGTGACGCCGCGTCGGGCCGGGACACCGGCCCCATTACTCCCGCCGGAAGCCACTGCTGAGCAGGCATCGGACACGGTCGCGGATGCGGCCCGGGTGCCGCTTTTCGATCAGATCGAGCAGTGGTGACCATGCCCGAGTACGAGGCACCGGAGTTGTCCCACCTGCACCCGGGTGTGCGGGACGCGGCACGGTTGCCTGCGAACGAGCGGGTTGAATTGATTCGCGCCGACCGGTGGATCGGCTACCCGCGCGCGGTGGAAGCGGTGACCCGCCTGGAGTCCCTGCTGTCCTGGCCGGACAAACAGCGGATGCCGAACCTGTTGCTGATCGGGCCGACGAACAACGGCAAGTCGATGATCGTGGAAAAGTTTCGCCGGGGGCACCCGGCCGTGGCCGAGCCAGAGCGGGAAAGCATTCCGGTGTTGTGCGTGCAGATGCCGTCTGAGCCTTCCGTGCTGCGCTTCTACATCGCGCTCCTGGCGGCGCTTGGGGCGCCTCTTCAACCACGGCGGCGCCTGGCTGACGTGGAGCAGATCTCGCTGAAACTGCTGCGCTTAACGGGCGTGCGCATGCTCGTCATCGACGAGCTGCACAATGTCCTCGCCGGACAGGGCAACAGCCGCCGGGAGTTCCTCAATCTCCTGCGATTCCTGGGCAACGAGCTGCGCATCCCGATCGTCGGCGTTGGCACCCGGGAGGCATATCTTGCGGTTCGTTCCGATGATCAGCTGGAGAACCGGTTTGAACCCATCGTCCTTCCCTTGTGGAACACCGGGGCGGACACCCTGTCGTTGTTGGCCAGCTTCGCGGCCGCCCTGCCCCTGCAGCGCCCCTCGGACATTGCTACCGCCGATATGGCGCAGTACTTGCTCGCCCGAAGTGAGGGAACCATTGGCGAACTCGCCCGGCTCTTGACGACCGCGGCGATCGCCGCGGTGGAAAGCGGTGAAGAGCGCATCAATCGCCGCACCCTGGTCATGGCCGACTATGCAGGACCCACGGAACGGCGCCGCTTGTTCGAACGCGAACTGATGTGAGACCCCCGGAGCGCTGGCCCCTGCATCCGGCACCTGCAGCAACGGAGTCGTTATCCTCCTGGCTGCGGCGGACAGCCGCCAGCTACGGCATGTACTCCCACCAGCTGCTCGAACACGGACTCGGTCACCGGGAACTCAACGACGCTGAGCTGGATCTGAACCCGCCACCGCACCTGCTCGACGAACTCGCCAAACGCGCGGGCCTCGACCAGCGCCGCGTAAGCGCCATGACCATGGCTGCCTGGGTGCCATGGCTCTTCGACTCCCTCACCCCTGTACCCGACACCTACGAAACTTACGTGCACCAGTTCTCGCTGCTCCTGCCACCCGGGCGCCGCATTGTTTATGCTCCTCGAAACTGGGTTCCCTGGCTCTCAACAAGCGGGATCAGACTGGGATGCCGCGAATGCCTGGAGTCCGGCCCGACGATACTGCTCTTCTGGCAACTGCCGCTCATGGCCAGCTGCCCGGCACATCGGCGCAGGTTGGAGACATACGAAGGACACCCCGCGGACTACATCAGGTGGGCAACTCCCGCCGATGACCAGCGGGAACTTCCGGAATCGCTAATCGTCCTGGACCGCCGCACCTGGCAGGCAATAACTACAGGGTTCGTGGACCTTCCCGGGCGCTCGGTGCACGCCGGGGTATGGTTTCGGCTGCTGCGGACCCTGCTGGATGAACTCACCACGGCCCAGGGACGATACGGCCGGCAGCTGGAGGACGTGCGGCGGGTCTGGGACCACTGCGGCCACCCGTTCCGAGCCGGCCTGCACTCATGGCAACCGTTCGAGACCCTCCACTGGACCCGACAGCAGCAACTGCTCGAAGCCGCTGCCGCCGCGATGGAAATGATCGAAGACGGCTCTTTGACAGCCCTCGGTACCTCCGGGCACCTTCTGCGTCCCGAACCGAAGGCACCGATCAGCGATGGAACCCCGCCGGGATCACTGACAGGCGCCGCCGGTGCACAGAAGCAGCCGACACTGGACGAGCTCTGGAACCAGGTGACCACAACCCTGGACACGTGCATCGCAGCAGCCAAAACGGATCCCGTGGTCGCGAAGCACCTCTTCGACTTCGCACGCTGCGGGTGCCGCAGTGAAGAATCCCTCCGCGGTCTTCGGGACACCTTCGCCGAGCTTCAGATACCCCTCGACTTTCTGTCACAAACAGAAGGAGGTAGACCCTTTGCCTGACGTAGAATAAGTAACGGATTAAGTGACATCTTTCCAGTTCGCATCGGAAGGGAATCCTGCCGTCACTTAAACGAACGTATACGTGACGGAGGGAGTGGCCATGCTGGTTGGGTACATGCGCGTCTCAAAGGCGGACGGATCCCAGACCACGAACCTGCAGCACGACGCGCTCCTGGCCGCCGGCATCGACACTGGCTCGCTCTACGAAGACAAGGCCTCCGGGAAAAAGGACGACCGGCCCCAACTGGCCGCCTGCCTCAAAGCCCTGCGTCACGGCGACACCTTGGTGGTCTGGAAGCTGGACCGACTCGGCCGGGACCTGAGACACCTGGTCAACATCGTCCATGATCTGACCGAACGCGGCATCGGACTCAAGGTTCTCACCGGGCAGGGCGCCGCCATCGACACCACCACAGCGTCCGGCAAGCTCGTCTTCGGAATCTTCGCCGCCCTCGCCGAATTCGAACGCGAATTGATCTCGGAACGAACCCTCGCCGGCCTCGCCTCGGCGCGTGCCCGCGGTCGCAAGGGCGGACGCCCCTACAAGATGACCCCGGCCAAACTCCGGCTCGCCATGGCCTCCATGGGCAAACCGGAAACCAAAGTTGGCGATCTCTGCGCCGAACTCGGAATCACCCGCCAGACTCTGTATCGACACGTATCGCCGGCGGGTGAGCTGCGTCCGGACGGGGTCAGATTGTTGGCCAGGGCCTAGACCGACTGGGCGTAGGTCTTTTAGCGAACCGACTCTTCCTCGGAAAGTAACGGTCGTAGTTAAGATCACCTCCCTTTGCCCTTTCATGCATCGACGATCATCGATATGCTTGGAGGAAGGTTCCACCCATTTGGGGGCGTCCGTGCCGGAGCGACCGCATGAATGAGTGGGATTCTGTGTTTCGGTATCGAATCGAACCACCGCGAAAAGCCAAGGAGAACGACGTGCCTGCTATCCGAATCTATGAATCCGCTCTTTGCTGTGACACCGGCGTGTGCGGCCCTGACGTGGACCAGTCCTTGGTGGAGGTGACTGCGGATGTGCGTCACCTCCAGAGCCTCGGTGTGGACATTGCCCGGCACAACCTTGCCAGCGAACCAACAGCGTTCGCAGCGGACGAGACGGTCCGCGGCTTCATGCACCTGGTCGGATCCAAGGGCCTTCCGCTCACTATCGTCGATGGCGTCACGGTCGCCACCGGTAACTACCCCAGCAGGGGGCAGTTGCTGACTTTCGCCGGGCTGGGCGAACCCGGTGTCGAGCAGCAGTCCCGCCCGGACCTCGGGCTTACCGAAAACACCTCCGGTGGCTGCTGCGGCGGCTCCGCGAGCTGCGGCTAGGTTCTGACGTGAAGTTTCTTGAGAACACGCCCCGGTTCCTGTTCTTTACCGGCAAGGGCGGTGTGGGCAAGACGTCCGTGGCTTGCGCGACAGCCCTCACGCTCGCCAGGGCCGGTAAGAAGGTCCTGCTGGTCAGCACCGACCCTGCATCCAACGTGGGACAGGTCTTCGGCATGACCATCGGGAACACCGTCACGCCCATCCAGGATGTGCCTGGCCTGTCGGCACTGGAAATTGACCCGGAGCAGGCCGCCGAGGCCTACCGGGAGCGGATCATCGCGCCCGTCCGGGGCCTGCTGCCCGAATCTGAACTGGTCGGCATCGCCGAGAGCCTCTCGGGCTCCTGCACCACGGAGATCGCCTCGTTCGATGAGTTCACCAACCTGCTCGCCGACGACAAGTCCTACGGGGAGTATGACCACATCGTCTTCGACACCGCCCCGACAGGCCATACCATCAGGCTTCTTCAGCTTCCTGGTTCGTGGACCGATTTCCTCGCAGCCGGCAAGGGAGACCCCTCTTGCCTGGGCCCGTTGTCCGGACTGGAGAAGCACAAGCAGGTGTACGCCAAGGCGGTCCAGGCCCTCACTGACCCGGCGAGGACCCGGCTTGTCCTGGTCAGCCGCGCGCAGACATCATCACTGACAGAAATTGAGCGGACCTATCTCGAACTCAACCAGATCGGGATCGGCGGCGGTTATGTCGTCGTCAACGGTGTCCTGCCGGAGACGGCAGGGGACGAGGACTTGGCGCAGGCGTTGCGCGCCCGGGAGGCTGCCGCCATCGCGGCCATTCCTGAGGCGGTCGCTTCACTTCCGCGCGACATATTGGATCTGAAGCCGGGCAACATGGTCGGCATTCCGGCACTTGAGTCCCTGTTTACGGCCACTTCCGGCGCGGACATCAGCGATGCCGGCGCGCTGGACGCCGAGGTTGAGGACGCCCCGCTGGCCGCGCTGGTGAACGAAGTGGAGCTTAATGGCCATGGCCTGGTGATGTGCATGGGCAAAGGCGGGGTCGGGAAGACCACTGTCGCTGCCGCGATTGCGGTCGCTCTGGCCAAACGCGGGCATGCGGTGCACCTGACGACGACGGATCCCGCGGCGCACCTCACCGAGACACTTCATGGTTCCATTCCGGGCCTGACGGTCTCCCGCATCGATCCGGAAGCGGCTATCGAGGAATATCGCAGCCACGTGATGGAGACCAAGGGCCGGAACCTGGACGACGACGGTCGTGCGGCCCTTGCCGAGGACCTGTTGTCCCCGTGCACCGACGAGGTGGCCGTGTTCCGCCAATTCTCCAAGGTAGTCCAGGAATCCCGCCGGCACTTTGTCGTGATCGACACGGCACCGACCGGCCACACACTGCTGCTCCTGGACGCCACCGGTTCGTACCACCGTGAGATCGCACGCCAGGTCGGCGACACCATGGGATTCGTGACGCCGCTGATGCGACTTCAGGACCCGGTGCAGACCAAGGTCGTTCTCGTCACGCTGGCCGAAACGACACCGGTGCTGGAAGCCGAAGAACTGCAGGGTGACCTGAAGAGGGCTGGTATCCATCCGTGGGCCTGGGTCATCAATAACTCGATTGCGGCCGCGCACCCGCAGACGCCGTTCCTCCAGGCCCGCGCCGCGAGCGAAATGGAACAGATCGCGAAAGTGCACACCCTGACGGACCGGGTAGCGCTCATACCGCTGCTGCCCGAAGAACCCACCGGTGAAGAGAAGTTGTCGGCTCTGACTGCACTCAGCTCCCAGCCGGCTTGAGGCGGATCGCAGCCCCCGCCGACGTTTGGCGGGGGCTGCGGTCGCTTCGGCCTAGCCGTCCAGGCGCTGAGCCAGCAGGGCTTCGATGTCCCGGGCGGTGGCGTCCAGTCTGGCGATCGTGTCCCGTTGGATCGAGCGCAGGTACTCGGCATCCGACTCACCGTCCTGCACCCAGTTCTCATCGCCCGGTGAGTCCATCGCCTGGCGCGTGTTGGCGGCTGCCGTCGTGATGTTCTCCAGCATCGCGTGCAACCGGGCCTCGGTGGTCGGGGTCTCGGAATTCATGATGTCCTCCTGGGGTGCGGTCGCGTCGTCAATTCCCAGGGACTAGCTTCGCTGCCGCCGCACTGGCAGCACTAGATCTAAAGGACCCGTGTACGCCGTTCGATCAGCACGGTGTCCTTCCATTGGCCGGTAGCAGGGCCATGGGCCATCCGGGCAATTTTTTCCCGCCGCCCCACGACCCTGAACCCGTGGGCAAGGTGAAGTCGCATGCTCGGCTCGTTCTCAGGGAAAAAGGCGGTGGGAAATAAGCCGTGAAGCGTGGAAACGGCGCCAGTCCGGTGCCTCGATCCGGAACGTGGCCTGACCCGTCGCAATTGCCTCACGGTAGATCCGCTGGACCTCGGGTCAGTCGGATTCCCGCGACGGCCGGACAATGACGCCAGGCACCGGACTTTGGCTCAAAGAGACCCCAGTAGGCCAGCCGTCTGCTCCAGCGCGCCGGGAACGAGGGAGTAATACGCCCACGTACCGCGCTTCTCGCGATGCAGCAGGCCGGCGTCGACCAGGATTTTCAAGTGGTGGGAGACGGTGGGTTGACTCAGGTCCAGCGGCTCGGTGAGGTCGCACACGCAGGATTCGCCCGACGCCTCGGCTTTGACGATGGAGAGCAGACGCAGCCGGTTCGGATCGGCCAGCGCCTTAAAGATCAGGGCCTTCTGCTTCGCCTCCTCAGCGCCCAGGGCAGGCGTTCCCGCGGGGGCGCAGCAAGCTTCAGCCGTGACCGGTTCGAGGATGGACAGCGAGTTCATCCATCCATTATGCATCAAATTGACATTTATCGATGTACTGGCGAGAGTGTATATCGATATTTATCAATCTGATCTCAGGAGACCTATGAGCACCAATGCCGGGATTCTTGCACCGGAGGCAGATGCCGCGGTTGTCGGCAAACTCTCCACGCTTGACCGCTTCCTTCCCGTCTGGATCATCGCCGCCATGGCGCTCGGCCTGCTTCTGGGCGGTATGGTTCCAGGTTTAAACACCGCACTGGAGGCGGTCAAGATCGGTCAGGTTTCCCTGCCGATCGCTGTGGGGTTGCTGGTGATGATGTATCCCGTACTTGCCAAGGTTCGTTATGATCAGGCCCACCGTGTGCTGGCCGACAGGAAGCTGATGGTCACCTCCTTGATCATTAACTGGATCCTGGCTCCGGCTTTCATGTTCGCCCTGGCCTGGATCTTCATTCCGGACTTGCCCGAATACCGGACCGGGCTGATTATTGTGGGCCTTGCCCGGTGCATCGCGATGGTGATGATCTGGAATGACCTCGCCTGCGGGGATCGCGAGTCGGCCGCCGTGCTCGTGTTCATCAACTCCGTGTTCCAGGTCATCGCTTTTGGCGCGCTTGGCTGGTTTTACCTCCAATGGCTGCCCGCCCTGATGGGCCTTCCCACGACCAGTGCCGACTTCTCCTTCTGGGCCATTACCGCTTCGGTGCTGGTTTTCCTGGGCATCCCGCTGCTGGCTGGATTCCTCACGCGCACCCTGGGCGAGAAAGCGAAGGGCCGCGAATGGTACGAGAGCCGAGTTTTGCCAAAAATCGGGCCATGGGCTCTCTACGGCCTTCTTTTCACCATCACTCTGCTCTTCGCCCTGCAGGGCGGAACGATCATCTCGCGGCCACTGGACGTTGTCCGGATTGCAGTTCCTCTCCTCGTGTACTTCCTGGTGGTCTTCAGTGCCGGCATGGCCATCGGCCGCTGGCTGAACCTGGGTTATGCGAAAAGTACTACCCTGGCGTTCACTGCCGCGGGTAACAACTTCGAACTGGCCATCGCCGTCGCGATCGGCACTTTCGGGGTCACGTCCGGGCAGGCGCTGGCCGGTGTCGTCGGACCGCTGATTGAAGTGCCCGCCCTCGTTGCGCTTGTATACGCGGCCCTCTGGGCCCGCCGGCGCTTCTTTCCACAGGAGCCGGCCTCCGAATCAGCTCAGCTTCACAGTGGGCGGCCGGGCCAGGGGCGCGCATAAGCCAATGACTTCTCCGGGTCGGACCTCGAGGGTCCGGCTTTGCCATCTGCTGATGCCGCCCGCTCCGGCCTCCCGGGGCTGGCGGCATCAGCGGGTACCGCTTGACTAATCCTTATGCTTCAATGATCATTGACTCAATGGATATTGAACTAGATGCCGCGTTCTCTGCGCGTGTGGCACGGCATTCCGCTTTGGCCGATCCTGCGCGGCTGCGAATCGTGGACCTGCTGACCCTGGGGGACCTTTCGCCCACGGAACTGCAAGCCGAACTCGGAATGTCGTCAAACCTGCTCTCCCACCACCTGCGCACACTTGAAGGCGCGGGCCTGACCACCCGTCACCGCTCTGAGGCGGATAAGCGCCGCAGCTACATCCGGCTCGCTGCAGGGGCGCTGGAGGGCCTGACGCCCGGCGCGGAACAAGGGGCCCGCCGCATCCTTTTCGTCTGTACCCGGAACAGCGCCCGGTCCCAACTGGCCGTCGCGCTCTGGAGCCAGGTCAGTGAGATCCCGTCGACCTCCGCGGGTACGCACCCCGCGGACCGCATTGCCCCGGGCGCGATTGATGTCGCCCGCCGCCACGGCGTCGCCCTGGCAGACCTTCCGCCGCGCCGGCTGGATGACGTGGCGGACGATGAAGACTTCATCGTGACCGTGTGCGATAACGCCCACGAGGAAATCCCCAACCTGGGTGGGATCCACTGGTCCGTTCCGGATCCCCTCCGGCTGAACACCGAGGACGCCTTCGAAGGCGCCTTCGCTGAGATCGCCCGCCGCATCAGCGACCTCGCACCCCGCCTTTATGCCGCCTAAGCCCGAAACCCCACAGACATTGACAAACGTCGATATATTGTTCGATACTTCCTGCATCGACAATCATCAATGTCTAGTCAGTAAGGCGGTGCGGGGACAAAAGCCTCATCACACCAGAGCCACACCCAACTGATCCCAGGAGAAACCGTGAGCACCGAAACCACCAAGAAGCCGTCCGTCCTGTTCGTCTGCGTCCACAACGCCGGACGCTCCCAGATGGCCGCCGCGTTCCTCACCACCTTGTCCAAGGGCGCCATCGAGGTCCGCTCCGCCGGCTCCCAGCCTGCGGACAAGGTCAACCCGGCCGCGGTGGAGGCCATGGCCGAACTCGGTATCGACATGTCCGCCGAGATTCCGAAGGTCCTCACCACCGAGGCCGTGAAGGAATCCGATGTCGTGATCACCATGGGCTGCGGCGACACCTGCCCCATCTTCCCCGGCAAGCGTTACGAGGACTGGGAACTGGAAGACCCCGCCGGCCAGGGCGTTGACGCCGTCCGTCCCATCCGTGACGAGATCAAGACCCGCATCGAGGACCTGATCGCGTCCCTCATCCCGGCAGCCAAGTAGGAGCAGAACCATGACTGAACAGCTGATCATCATCGGGTCCGGCCCCGCCGGTTACACCGCGGCGATCTACGCCGCCCGTGCCGGGCTGGCGCCTCTCGTCATCGCCGGAGCGGTCACCGCGGGCGGTGCCCTGATGAACACCACCGAGGTGGAGAACTTCCCCGGTTTCCCCGGCGGCATCCAGGGTCCCGAACTTATGGACGGTCTCCAGCAGCAGGCCGAAAAATTCGGTGCCCGGGTGGTGTTCGACGACGTCACCGACGTGACGCTCACCGGCCACCTCAAGCGCGTGGTCACAGCTGCCGGGGAGACCCACGAAGCACCCGCGGTCATCCTGGCCACGGGCTCCGCTTACAAGGAACTCGGCCTGCCCGAGGAGAAGAAACTCAGCGGCCACGGGCTCTCCTGGTGCGCGACCTGCGATGGCTTCTTCTTCCGCGAGCAAGACATTATTGTGGTCGGCGGCGGCGACTCCGCGATGGAGGAAGCGACCTTCCTGACCCGCTTCGCCAGGACCGTGACGGTGGTGGTCCGCAAGAACGAGCTGCGCGCCTCCCGCATCATGGCCCAGCGCGCCAAGGACAACCCCAAGATCCGATTCGCCTGGAACTCCGCCATCACCAAGATCCACGGCGACACCAAGGTCGCCGGCGTAACCCTGACGGACACCGTCACCGGCGAGACCCGCGAACAGGCCGCCACCGGGATCTTCGTCGCAATTGGCCATGTCCCCCGCACCGAACTGCTCACCGGCCAGGTGGACCTGGACGGCGAGGGCTACATCAAGGTCGACGCGCCCACCACCGTCACCAACCTCTCAGGAGTGTTCGCCTGCGGCGACGCCGTGGACCACCGCTACCGGCAGGCCATCACCGCCGCCGGGACCGGCTGCGCCGCGGCCCTGGACGCCGAACGCTACCTCGCCGCCCTGGACGACGCGGACAGCATCGCCACCGCGTTAGTCGAAGAACCAACCCACGCCTAAACCGGGAACAGGGGAGGGGGTGAACCTCATGACCAACGGATCCTGCGGCGACTCAGGTTGCTGCGACGACCAAGACTGCTGCTAACCCCACTCGCCTGGTGCCTGCCGGCCTCACACCCGCCGGCAGGCACCCCCGAATACCAAACCGCACCACCAGAACGGATGAAAGAGGACACCATGGATCCAGCGAAGAACCTTCCGGTCGCCGTAATCGGCGCCGGCCCCGTCGGCCTGGCCGCCGCGGCGCACCTGCTCGAACGGGGCCTGGAACCGCTGA
This sequence comes from Pseudarthrobacter sp. CC12, assembly GCF_039907755.1. Classification (NCBI taxonomy): domain Bacteria; kingdom Bacillati; phylum Actinomycetota; class Actinomycetes; order Micrococcales; family Micrococcaceae; genus Pseudarthrobacter; species Pseudarthrobacter sp. CC12. The sequence goes on from NZ_JARDJH010000055.1 coordinate 19,017, forward strand.
TCTTTGAAGCCGGCCCGTCGGCGGGGGCAGCCATTGAACAGTGGCGCCACATCCGGCTGTTCTCCCCATGGCAGTACAACACCGACGCCGCCGCCGTCCGCCTGCTCACCGCGACCGGCTGGGAAACCCCGGAGCCGACGGCGCTGCCCACCGGCGGCGAACTCATCGACCACTACCTCACCCCCTTGGCTGCACTTCCCGGAATTGCATCCAGCCTGCACACCGGCGCCCGCGTCGTCGCCGTGACCCGTCAGGGCATGGACAAGACCCACAGCCGGAACCGCAGCACCACGCCGTTCGTCGTCCGGGTCGAACAGGCCGACGGAGAAGTCCGCGACTACCAGGCGGCAGCTGTCATCGATGCTTCGGGCACCTGGTCCACGCGCAACCCGCTTGGAACCTCCGGCCTGCCCGCACTCGGCGAAGCCGGGGCAGCCAACCACATTTCCTCACCGCTGCCTGACGTGTTGGGCCGCGATCGTGAAGCGTTCGCCGGCCGCATCGCCGTCGTCGTCGGGGCGGGCCACTCGGCAGCCAATACACTGCTGAATCTCTCCGAGCTCGCAACCCAGGTACCCGGGACGAAGATCGTCTGGGCGATCCGCGGCGCCTCGGCAGCGAAAGTTTATGGGGGCGGCGACGCCGACGGGCTTGCCGCCCGGGGCCAGCTCGGGGCCCGGCTCCGCAGCCTCGTCGAGTCCGGTGCCGTGGACCTTCACACCGGCTTCGGAATCGCCTCCGTCGCAGCGTCCGACGGAGCCGTCACCCTGACTTCCACGGACGGCCGCACTCTCCGCGCGGACGTCGTGGTACCGGCCACCGGGTTCCGCCCCGACCTGGACATCCTTCGGGAACTCCGGCTCGAACTCGACCCCGGCGTGGAAGCCCCGCGTGACCTTGGCCCACTGATCGACCCCGAATTCCACTCCTGCGGCACCGTAGAACCCCACGGCGCGAAAATGCTCGCCCACCCCGAGCAGGACTTCTACATCGTCGGCATGAAGTCCTACGGCCGCGCCCCCACCTTCCTGCTCGCCACCGGCTACGAACAGGTCCGTTCCGTCGCCGCTGCCCTGGCCGGGGACCGTGAAGCCGCCGACGCTGTCCAGCTCGAACTCCCCGAAACCGGCGTCTGCTCCTCGGACATCGGCACCAGCTGCGACGTCCCCGCAGCCGTCCCCGCAGGGTTTGTGGCCGAAACCGCCGGCGGCTGCTGCGGAGCACCCGAACCGGTCCTCGTCGGATTCCCCACCGGCCTGGCCCACGGCCGCTCCGGCGAAAACTGACCCAAATACACCTGCCTTGGCCACTGACCACATTGGAGTGCTGACGTGATTGACCACAATGAACAGGCCCTCGGGCTGCAGGACAACACCGAACTCCTGCACAGGATCAGCGGGCGGCTGGCCGACCGGTTCGCCGGCATTTTCGCCGCAGAGACGGTCGAACGCTACGTCTTCGAGTCCTACACCGCCCTGGCCCGGACCGCGAAAATCAAAACGTACCTGCCCTCCACCACCGAGCACTTCGCCAACGACCGGCTCAACGCCCTGGCCACATCCAAAGACGGCGTCCGCAGCGACGTCCCGGAGGTGCTGTTCGTCTGCGTGCAGAACGCCGGCCGGTCCCAGATGGCCGCAGCACTGCTCAATGTCGAGGCCAAGGGCAGAATCCGCGTCCGGTCCGCCGGCTCCGTCCCCGCCGCCGAACTCGACCCCGCCGTCGTCGCGGCGATGTCCGAAATGGGCCTGGACCTGACCCGGGACTACCCCAAACCCCTCACCGACGACGTCGTGCGCGCCTCCGACGTGGTGATCACGATGGGGTGCGGGGACTCCTGCCCGATCTACCCCGGCAAACGCTACGAGGACTGGGAACTGGCAGACCCGGCCGGCCTTCCCGTGGCGGCCGTGCGGATCATCCGCGACGAGATCCACGACCGGGTCAAGGCACTCGCCTCATCACTGCTCCACGACCCAGCCCAGACAAGGAAGAATCCAACGCATGACTGAGACCACGAAAACACCCGGCGTCCTGTTCGTCTGCAGCAAGAACGGCGGAAAATCCCAACTCGCCGCCGGACTGATGAACCAGCTCGCCGACGGGGCAGTCACCGTCTACTCCGCCGGTACCAAACCCGGGAAGTCACTGAACCCCCAGGCCGTGGAGTCCCTGTCCGAGCTCGGCATCGACATCACCGGCGAACACCCGAAGCCCATCACGGACGATGTCCTGGACGCGGTCGACGTCGTGATCGTCCTGGGCAACGAGGCAAAAGTCGAAGCCACCGAGGGCAAGCGGCTTGAGGTCTGGGATACGGACGAGCCCTCAGAACGCGGCATCGAAGGCATGGAACGGATGCGCCTGGTCCGGGATGACATCAAGGCCCGGGTCCAGACGCTTCACGCGGAGCTGACCGGGAATTAGGCCGTGGCCGCCCCGGCGTTGGCCCACGCACTGGTCGCGGAAGGTGCGCCCCGCGGCGGTCTCGCCGCGCTGTGCATCACCCAGACGACCGGGTGGGGCGTGCTCTACTACGCATTGATCGCGGCGGTCCGCCCCATCAGCGAGGACACCGGCTGGGACCCGGCCTTCGTGACCGGAGCCTTTTCCGCCGGACTGTTGGTATCCGCGGCGGCCGGGATCGCCGTCGGCAGGATCCTCGACAGGACCGGCCCGCGCACCCTGATGATCGGCGGATCCCTCGTTGGAATCCTGGCCCTGGTCATAGTGGCGGCGGCACCGAACCTCCTCGTGTTCTTCGCGGCCTGGCTGGTCGCCGGCACCGCGCAGGCCGCCGTGCTGTATCAGCCTGCCTTCACGGTGATCAGCCGCTGGTACGGACCCGCCCGCATCCGGCCCCTGACCGTGCTGACCCTCGTGGCGGGGTTCGCTTCCACCATTTTCGCGCCCGTCACCGCAGCCTTGACATCCGCGTTCGGTTGGCGAGGCGCCTTCCTCATCCTCGCCGGGATTATGGGACTCGTCACCGTGCCCCTGCACGCCCGATACCTGAACCGGAAGTGGGCCCCGGCCGCCCCTGGCAGCGCAGCGACTGACCACCGGGTGATGCTGCGGGCTGTCCGGCGAAGCCCGGAATTCCTCGGTCTGCAGGCGCTCATGATCCTGCTCTGCCTAGGGCTCTACACCGTGACGCTGAACATCATCCCTCTGTTGATGGAAAAAGGATCCGACTACACGACAGCCGCGGTTGGGCTCGGCCTCGTGGGCGCCGGACAGGTCGGCGGGCGCCTGTTCTTCGCTGCCATCCCACTCGACGCCCGGCTACCGGTCATCGCCGGGGCGGCAGCCTGCACCGTCCTTCTACTGGCGTTTCTGCCCGGCCCGGTGCCGCTGCTGATCTCGGCAGGAATGCTCGCCGGGGCGGTCCGCGGGTGCCAGACACTGCTGCAGGCCACGATCGTAGGAGACCGCTGGGGAAGCCAGAACCTGGGCACCCTGCAAGGGATCTTCTCGGCCCCTCTGACAGCTGTTACCGCCCTCGCCCCGGCAGTGGGCCCGACAGTCGCAACTTGGCTCGGAAGTTACACCGCCATGGCCTACGCCGCGGCGGCCGCCACCGGGACCGCCGCATTCATCGCCGCCGCCGCACGCCTCTCCAGAAGCCATCATGCCGGATGACGGATGGCCGGACGGACCCGTCGTGCTCGGAGTCGGATGGTCCTTTTCAGAGCGCCTGATCCGTACCGCCGCCGGCCTCGCGGCAGCCCTGGGACAGCATCTCGTCTGCGCATTCGTAGATCCAGCCAGTTACCTTACGGAATGGGAACCTGAAGGCCAACGGACAGCCCTTTCACTAGACCCGACCATCAATGAAGAGGCCGAATTCCCATCCCGACAACTGCAACGAAAGCTGGAATCCATACTCGGACAGCCCGGGGAGACGTGGTCCCTCCGCGTTCTCAACGGTGACGTCCCCAAAGCCCTCAGCCGCCTGGCAGAGAACACAGACGCATCCCTGCTCGTCGTCGGCGCCGACCGGACCGGGCCCCTGGCACGGTTGGACAGGTTCCTCGAAGGATCCGTTTCCGGGTCCCTAATCCACAACCAGCACCGCCCCGTCCTTGTCGTCCCCGACAACAGATAAAGAGGGGATATGCGGGCGCCCGAGCTCGAAAGCCAGGGCCAATCCGGCGCACAAATGATGTACTACGGCGGGGACACTATCGACCTGATCATCATCATTTGCTGATACCGCTGGTACCGCACACCCGGCCTCGCAGCGGCGCGCAAAAGATCACGGTTGAGTCCGGTACCGCCTAAGCCAGGGTCGGTTCGAGGGGCGCCGGCCGGGTCCTGGACCGGGGCCGGCGGAACAGCACAAGGAACGCGACCGCGCCGGCGGCAAACAGCAGGGCCGCGACCCAGGTGTTCACGCGCAGACCCAGGATCAGGTTGGCATAGTCGGAGCGCATCAGCTCGAAGACGAAGCGTCCGGCAGAGTAACCGCTCACGTAGAGGGCGAACACGCTTCCCGCGCCCAGCCTTAAGCTGGCATCGAGGAACAGGATGGCGGCCCCGGCGATCACGCACCACAACGACTCGTACAGGAATGTCGGTTCAAAGAACCCCAGCACCAAAGGCGCCCCGGACGCGTCCGTCACAGCGGTCCCGAGGCAGCGTCCATCTGGTGGATCTGGAGCCTCCAGGGCAGGGTGCTGGCATCACCGTAGAGTTCGTTGTTGAACCAGTTTCCCCAGCGGCCCAGCGCCTGGGCGAAGAGGACGCCGGGGGCGACGGCGTCCAGGAAAGCGACAAAGGAGACCTTCAGCCTGCGGCAGCCGATCCAGGCAACGGCGCAGCCAAGGGCAACGGCGCCCCAGATACCGAGGCCGCCGTCCCAGATGGCGAATGCATTCCACGGGTCCCGGCCGGGGAGGAAATACAGTTCGGGGTCGGTGATGACGTGATAGATCCGCCCACCGATGATTCCGGCCGGAACCGCCCAGAGGCAGATGTCCAGCACTTGGCCCGGTTGGCCGCCGCGCTGCTGCCAGCGCCGGGACCCGAGCCAGAGGGCGAGTGCGATACCGGCAAGAATGCACAGGGCGTAGAAGTGGATCGTCAGCGGTCCCAGATGAAACGCGCTGACGGTCGGTGACGGGATGAATGACTCTGTTGGAGCCTGAGCGGCCATGGGATCCTGCCGAATGGGGAACGGGGAACGAGAAGGCCTAAGCCTAGGCTCAGCGTAGCCCGGCGGCGGCTCTCCCTACGGCGGCAGGATGCTGGAGGCGCCGGCGATGGGTGCGGAGAGCAATGCGCCAGCAGCGAAACCCGCCGTCCGCCCCATAGCGTGGACTCCCACCGCTCGTGCCCGCCGCCCGGGGCGGTTAGGTAGAGGGTTGCAGTTCCAACGGACAGGTTTTCAGCTGGGTTGCTGTGGCTTGGCCGGGAACAACGGGCGGCAGTCTGTGCAGACCTCGGCTTCGGCATTCTCGGGATCCGGTGCAAGAGAGACTTGGCGCTCCAGTTCCAGGCGCGCACGCAGGGCCCAGGCCATCACGGCCAGGGCAAGGATGCCGACCGCGATCTGGGCCGGTGGCTGGTCACCCCGATAGGTATTGGCCCATACCAGGCCGAGGAGACCTGCCACGGGCCACCGCAGGTCACAGAAGGTGGCCGCCGCGCCTATGGGTGCTCCCACGTAACTGCCGGCCAGAAGGCCAGCGAGGATCGAGCCGGCGGCGACGAACAGATATCCGGTCCAGCCCGATGTTGGGACCGCCGCCGTACCGGTGGCGGCCAGAAGGAAAGCGGCGGAGGCCGCAGCAATGGCGATGGCGCTGACAACGCGTTTCCGGGACCAGCCCAGAACTCCTCCAACGGGCTGTCGTCGCCGTCGTCCCCTGGGACTCAGGGCCTGGGCGCTGCCTGCACCCCTGCCCTCGTCGTTCTGGTTGTTGACAGTCATGGTTGCTCCATTTCCCTCGGGGTGCGGTGTGGCTGCAAGGCGGTCCACCCGATCACGACGGCGACCAAAGCGAGGGAGGCGAGGCCCAGCCCTGAGTACCCGGCCGCGGCCAGCACCGGGCCGGCCAGCGCGCCACCGACGGCACCGGAGGCATTCATGCCCAAGTCAGAGACGCCTTGAAGCGCGGGCCGGTCCTGCGGTTGCGCGGACTCAGCGACCAGTGCGGACCCGGCCACCACGGAGGCCGACCAGCCGAGTCCCAAAAAGATCAGGCTGGCGGTCACTGCCCCGCGGGAATCCGCGGCTACCCCTGCCAGCACCAGCGAAACCACCAGCATTCCCTGCCCGGCCAGGATGGTGGGCATCCGCCCCACCTTGTCCGACATCCATCCGAAGAGGGGCGAGAGGGCGTACATGCCGGCAATGTGGAGGCTGATGGTCAGTCCGACGACGGTCAGGCTGGCTCCGTGGGCGCGCAGGTGCACGGGGGTCATGGACATCAGCGCCACCATCGTGGCGTGGCTGAGGGCCACGGCCGCCACCGCGTACCGGGCGCGGGGGTTGCTTCGCAGCACCGCCAGGCCACCTTGGGGGCGGGGAGCCGCAGCGTCGTGCGCCCGCGAGGCCATTGCCGTCAGGAGCGGGTCCGGTCGCAGACCTCCTGCATAGACGGCGGCGGCAGCGAGTTGGGCAGCCACGGAAAAGGCGAAGGCGCCGGTCAGCGGCGGCAGGCCGAGAGCGGCGCCGACCGCTTCGCCGGGGTCGAAGAGGTTCGGGCCCAGGACAGCGCCGATCGTGGTGGACCACACCACAATCGAAAGGTCGCGGCCGCGGGACGCGGGACGGGAAAGATCGGTGGCGGCAAAGCGGGCCTGCAGGTTCACGGCTGACCCGGCCCCGAGCAGCATCAGGCCCAGCAGCAGCAGGGGAAAGGCGCCTATGGCCGCCGAGGTGATGGCGGTGACGGCGCCGGTCCCGGCAATCACCGCGCCGGTGGACAGCGAGACGCGGCGGCCGCGGGCCTGCGCCAAACGGGCCAGGGGCACTGCGGCCAGGGCTGCGCCGAGGGTGCTCATTGTTGCGGCCATCCCGGACCAGGCAGTGGATCCTGAGAGCTGTGCCGCCAGAAGGGAGCCCAGGGACAACGTTGCCCCCATCCCGATCCCGCCAAGGATCTGGCCGCTGACAAGAACCGGAATCACGCGCCGCTGCAGTCGCGGGGGTCGGCTTTCCCGGCGTCCACGCAGTACCGGGACTGCTGCGCTTCCCGGTACTGCGTCCGCCGGCGTGCTTTCGTTCTGCATGATGATCCTTCGTGATGGACTGTTCAGCAGCCCCTGCGGTGTCGGCTGCTTCACCGTGGCTCCGGGGCGGCTAAGTTGCCCTACCGCCCGAAGAGTTTTGCGAAGAAGCCCTTGCCGGTCCGGCTCTCCTGTGCGTGACCGGGGCAGCGTTGGGAGCTGGAAACTCCGCGCAGGACCTGGTCTACGTGCTGGCCGCATCCGGCCCATGTTGTCTTATGGCATTTCTTGCATGTCACTGCCCTGCACATGTCATCCTCCTGGGTAGGTACTTCGCTGAACAGGGTGCGGTGGCCCGGGTGAACGCACCCGTGCCGCCGCACCCTGGTTTTACTCAATTAGTGTTCGCACTGCTGCTTTGGTTAGACGGCGGGGACGCTGTTCTGCCAGGAGTTCCAGGCGGCGTAGCTGCCGTCGAGTTCGACGACGTTGTATCCGGCGCGGCGCAGGGCGCTGGCGGCTACGGAGTTCCGCACGCCGGACTGGCAGTAGGAGACGATGGTGCCGCCGGCGGGGAGTTCATCGAGGTGCCACATGAGCCGGCCGCCGCTGAGCTGGTACGAGCCCGGGACATGCCCGGCCTTGTGCTCGGTCTTGTTGCGGACGTCCAGGACCATGGCGGCGTCGAAGCCTTCGAGTTCCTCGGGCTGGATCAGCTTGGGGGTGTAGGTGGGCAGTCCTTCGATGCTGGTGAGGTAGCCGGCTACGTTGTCGATGCCCACGCGGACCAGGTGGTCCCACATGTCCATGGCCTGGTCCTGGTCGTTGGCCAGGAGCACCAG
>NZ_JARDJH010000056.1:0-26874 GCF_039907755.1 Pseudarthrobacter sp. CC12
GCCGTGGGCATGGTCAACATCCTTCCACGAGCACAAGCTCGCTAGGTCAAGGAGTCAACAAAACCGGGGGCAGTCCCAACAGTAACCACAGCGGCAACGCTTCCAACAGATCCTCCTCGAATAAGCCATGCCAAACGTTACAGACCAAAACGCACCGGCCACCGGCGGGGAAACACCCTTGAAAGCGCGCCAGGCCGGCAGCCCGTGCGATCAGGACACTCCATCCTCCATCCACATCAAACCCGGGATGGGCCCGGCAGGACCTTCATGCCCGCCCATCCGGCGAGGCTGCGAAGACGCCCACTGAACAGGCTGCAGGCACCCAGGCCCTGTTGTCGGCTCAGGCCCGGCCGGACACTGCCCGGCGGTTGGGGTCGGGGCTGCTTCAGATGCTGCGGTGGTTGCTCACCGCTTCCTTCATGGCGGCCAGGCGCGGGGCCAGGGCTGCGTCGACCGCCAAAGGGTCCCGGGCGTTGAGTTCCTGCATCTTCCGGCGGGTCGCGATGGCGGTATTGATTTCATGCTCACCGTTTTCCAGGCCGGTGAGGATTTCAGCGACGACGTCCTCTACGTGCTGGCGGCCAAAGCCCAGTTCTTCCCCGGCGGTGGAAGTGGTCATCATGTCAGTGTCGGTGGCACCGGGGTAGGCGGTGGCGACGTGGACGGCGGTTTCGTGGAGCTCGCGCCGCAGAGCCTCGCCGAACCTGGCGATTCCGGACTTGGTTGCGGCGTAGACGCTGTAGAAGGGAAGACCGGTCAGTGCAATACCGCTGGAGACGTTCAGCACCACAGCCCCCCTGTCCTTCGGGACCTGGCGCAGGCGGGGCAGGGCCAGTCGCGTGAGCAGGATCGGTGCAGTGAGATTTAGATTGATCATCGCCTGCACATCATCTTCGGAATGTCTTCCAGTTCTCCGGCGCGGACATTACCGGCGTTGTTCACCAACAACTCCAACGCTCCGTGTTCGACAGCGGTCTCGATGACCTGCTGCGGGGCCCAACCAGCGGTGATATCGAGCGGCAATACCCGGGCGTGGCCGCCCGCTGCCCGGATCATCGCAGCGGTTTCCTCCAACGGCCCAGGCCGCCGGCCGACCAGCAGCAGATCAGCCCCCCGCCTGCCCAGCTCCACGGCCAGCACCCGGCCGATGCCGCTGCCGGCGCCTGTCACAACGCCGCGTCGATTATGCAAATCCATTCAAGGGCTCCTTGTTGTTCGGCCTGACGTCGTCAGGTGTTGGTATGAACGCCAGATCCGGCGTTGGGTGACGCGAAAACGCCTTCTTTAGTGAGGGTGAAGTCCCCGGCGCTCTGTCCTCCGCGGAGCGGTAAGGGTGCTCCGGTAAACGGCCAGGCTTTGAACTCCCAGGGAACAAACCATACGCGCACCGGGCAGGCTTCCTGAGGCCGGTACAGGCCGGTCCAGCCCCTCCCTTCGCCCAGCAAGAGCCGTCCGCATGTAGCATCTGCCTTCGAGGGCCTGCCGGTTTGCCCCGTCAGCAGGTCCTTCCGCTCTGGAGGTGCCCGTCTGTTTTGATGGAGGGATGACTGAACAGCCGCCTCCGGGAGTGACCGCGGATCTTGACCGTCTGCGGGCAGCATTGGACGCTGTCATTCCCGCTAAAGGCGTGAATAGTTTGCTGGTGGGGACGTGGTTGGGGTGAATCCTATTGAGCGGGCGGGCCGAAGTAGTCCGCGGGAACGGGCTCGAATCCGTTGTAGTGGAAGATGCGTGTCATCCCTACAGGAGCGCCTTGATAACCGGATTTACCGGCGTCGGCTTGGTGATCGGGGAAGCTGCAGTGGAAGACCCAGTTGCCAGGGTTGTCAGCCCTGAACTGCAGAGTGAAGAATTCGCCCGGTGCGATGGCTTGGGTGGTGACGGTCGTGGGGGTAGTGGGGTGGCCGTTGATCGCAACGAGTGTCATGTCCATTCCGTGCAGGTGCATGGAGTGGGTCATGCCCGAAGCGTTGTAGAGCCGGATCTGGACCAGGTCTCCCTGGTTGATGTTGATCGGTTCACCGGCGGCGTCGCCGGTCTTGCCGTTGATCGTGTTGAAGGGCCACATTCCACGTCCGTCGGGTTTGGGCACGGCCGGGGCCCCGTCGCTGATTGTCATGCCGTCATCAGCGGAGGGATTGAACTGCTGAAGAGTCATGGCCACGTCGACCTGAGGATTGTCTTTGGCAGGGACCTGCTTGGGCAGGATCGTGATAATCCCGGCGAGGCCCCGCGGTTCCTGCTTGGCGGTGTTCGTATGCGTGTGGTAGGCGAAGGTCCCGGCGTGTCCGGGGGCGTAGGCAGGATAGGCGACAGTTTTCCCGGGCTGGACGGGGTCGAAGTCGATACCGGCCACACCATCGGCGGTGTTAGGTTCGTGGGTCCCATGCGGATGCAAGCTCGTAGGCTGGTCCAGTTCGTTCGTAAGAACAAACTTGATCTTCTCACCTTCGTATGCCACAAGGGTGGGCCCGGGGGCTGAAGCTTTACTATTGTCGCTGCCGGTAACTTTCCAGCCCAGTACTTGAGCTGTTTGGATTGGGAAGGTGGCGATCTGCTGGCTGAATTCCACAGCCGTGAGCGCGAACGTCCGTGTGTCACCGTTGAGTTCGCCTTCGTAGTTGCCCACACTTGGTGTTGTGGGAACGGTCGTGGCCACCGGCCGGCTGCTTGTGTTCCCGCCCTGGTCACCCGGACTGGTTACGGCCGCCTGGCCTCCTGTCAAGGCGATCGCTAACGCCAGAACGCTGGCACCTGCAAAGGATTTTTCCTTTATGCGCATAGTTCCCTTACCTTCCCTTATAGTTAGCCGGTACGCCTCCACCTGGGTATCCTGATGCCTCAGGAAACGTCACCGGGACCCATTTCAGTCGTACCCGGTACGTCGACGCTGGAGATTTCAGAATGCCCCTTTCGGTCCTACATTGGCAAGCCTACTGACTATCCAATTGTTGCCGTTCTTCATCCATGCAGTTTTTCCCCGCCGAACAACGGCCGCGGCAGGGGAATCAGCGCGGGATAGCGACTTGATGTGTTGGAGGTCCCTTGTCCGTTTGATACTGGGCCCCTGATCCAAAGACTTGACAGCCCAGTGCTTAAGCTGAGGTCTACTGTCGGTTTCTGCTGTTTTACCCTGCTGGGTGCCCGTGATCCTTGGTGAAGGCATTGAAAACCTCCGTGCTGGACGTGCCTGCGATGCCGAATTGTTTGTTGAGGGTTTGCGCGAAGTCGTCAAGGGCCGTTTGGAGAATCCCGCCGTTGAGTTGGATGTCCTTGTCTGCGGAGTTTTGGGCTTTAGCGCCGATTGTGGCCGCGTAAGGGATGGAGGCGGCCAGGGCTATACGGAAGTCGGTTTCGCGGAAATAGTAGGTCTCGGCGTTTTGTGTCATGTCGATCCGGACTTGTATGACGCCGACGGTTAACTCCTCGAGTACCCGGCTTACGGTCACGGCCCCCACCTCGTTGATGTATTCGGCGTACTGGTTTTCTTTCAGGTGGTGCAACCGGGCAGCAAGTGCCCGTCTGCGTCCAAGTGCGGGGTAAATCTGGTTAAACCAGGACAATGCGGCAGTCAGGAGGGCGAATCCGATCAGGCCTTGAATAGGGGAGAGGAGGCGGAGCCAGGGAATGACGGGCACGACGTCACCGTAACCGAGGGTGGCGAGGGTAACCAGGGATATGTAGAGGGCTTCGGAGAAGCTGTTGTACCGGCCCGGGTCCAAACCAGGGGAGTAACTGAAGCCTTCCGGGACGTGAGGATAGTAAATGAGCGCCCAACCCAGTGTTTGCAGCAAGGCCCAGACGGCAATGACCGCTACCAACGCCGTTGGACCGGCTATGCGCCCGAGTCTGTGCCCGGTCATTCGGGAGGTCCACCAAATTCCCACAGTGATCCAGTGACTTACCCGGCCCCGGCCGCTGGGATGCAGCAGGGTATGAAAGATGTCGTTCAGGCCAACCAATACAACCGCAAGCCCAAGGACGGACAGAAAAATATCCATGACAGGTTTACACTTCACTTTCCCTTGCTTGCTCTGGGCATCGCTCCTGGGGTAGCCAGGCCAAGAATCCGAAGGTTACTGCCTTTCTCGGCTCGGCGGCTTGCAAGGTCCCTGACGACTCGGATCAGTCCATGTTGTCAGGCTCGCGGCGCAGCATTTCCAGGGAAGTCCCGCTGATTCGTTCGGCTTCATCAACGATGATCATTTCCAGGTTGGGTGCTGGGGCTGATGCGGGACCCTGCCTCTTGTCCCCTTGTCGGGACGCTTGATGTTTGTCGCGACTTCGGTTTTGACTGATGGCCAGTGAGCACGCATTCAGCCGTGACTTCCATTCCCTGATGGTCGCCGGGGTCCTCACTTCCGGGCCGCAGGCGGTGGAAGGCATCATTTACCGGTGCGGGATAGCCCGAAGCGATTTGCCCCGGGCCCTGAAGCTCTTCGAAATCCTGAACGTTCTGAGCACCCACCTGTTCCCCTTCTGGTCTCATTGAGCCTGCGCGCTGAGGATCAGGGATTTGAGGGTGCCCTGGTCCGCCAGGCCGAGAATCCTGCTGGCAACCCGTCCCTGCTTGTCCAGGACAAGGGTGGAGGGTACGGCCTGGGGCGGGACGTACTGTGCCATGGCCAGCAAAATCCCGCCATCCTTATCCTGCATGCTCGGATACGTGATCCCGAACGTCCGCTCGAAAGCGGCCGCAGCCTGTTCCTCGTCCCGGATATTGACGCCGTAGAACCGGACTCCGTCGGGTTGAAACTGCTCCCAGAGGGCCTCAAGGCGGGGGGCTTCGAGGCGGCAAGGGGCGCAGGCGGCGTACCAGAAGTTGAGTACGGCAACTCTGCCGGCCCAGTCCGTTGAGCTGATCACCGTCCCGTCGTAGAGTTTGCCGGTCAGGACGACCGGCTTGATCCGCTGCGCGGGGGCATATTCGGTGACGGACCCGTCCCCGGCGATGTAGTTCTTGTTATCGCCCGCCTTCGCTTGGTTAGCCAGGGTGTCATTGGAGCCGCATCCTGCCAGTGCCGTGATGCCCGCCGCGCCCAGGAGGGCGGCGGCGATCAGTCTTCGGCGGGTCAGGACAGCGGCCTTTCCTTCAGCAGGCGGAGGGGGAGAAGGGGGTGTGAAATCGTGCACGATCATCCCTTGCTGTTGTGAGTGTGGGCCCGGTTCGCAGTGACTCCAAGAGGGGGAGCAGGGCGTGCCGGCGCCTTGGGGTGTACCGCGGATTTTGGAGTGGTCCTACGGGAGGGGCTCGGCTGACGTGGCTGGTGGCTCAGGTCGGTAGCAGGGGTTGGAGTTCTCGCGCGTTCGGGAACTGTGTGAAGGCGCCATGGCAGTGGGGATCAGGGCGGACCTTGGGGCAGGTGGGTGCGGCCGTTCAGGTGTTCGCGGTTGAGAGCCTCGAGCTGGTCGTCGGTGAGGTTGTCGTAGGAGCGTGCTTCATTCCGGTCGCTGCGGGCGAAGCGGACGAACATCAGGATGATCAGTGGCACGTCGACTGTTTCTGCCAGGAACCACAGCAGGTCACCGGCGAGTTGTTGGTCGCGGAGCGGTCCCGGGAGCCAGCCCGCATGCCCGCTCAGGCCTTGCGTGGCCCCGTCCAGGATTTGCGGGCTGATCCGCATCATGATCCCGGGCACGGCGTCGGCGACCAGTTCAATGAAGACGTAGATGAATTCGACGATGATCATCGCGCTGACGGTTTTGGAGGAGGCATCTTCGATGATGGGCACGACCATCAGCATCCCGGTGAGCGGCACGAGAACGGTGAGGGCCATGTCCCAGAACGGGCCGGTCCGCAAGGGGTAGAACAGGGGTGTCAGAAAGAGCGTGAAAATTCCCAGGCCCAGCAGCGCGGCGACCACCGTGTTGGCCAGGGCCCGCATCACCGGGTGTCCCAGGAACCGGTCCAGCCTTGCCGTCCCGGCGGGCCCGAGGGTTGCCCGGGCCAGGGTGAGGGGTTTGCCCGCGGTGACGAGCAGCGGAACGATGAACAGGTATGAGGTGATTTTCAGGGTGAAGACCCACCGCAGATCGTGGCTGTACACGCCGGTGAAACCGAAGCTCAGCACCGCAAAGCTGCCCAGGCCCAGGGCGTAGAAGGTTGCGGTCCGCCGCCACGGCCAGCGGACCCTCCGTTGCCGGGCGGCCCGGAGGCCGCGGGCGTAGAGCAGTGCGGCCGTGGTAAAGAGAGCCAGGGCTGGCCAGTTCATCGTCCAGGAGGTCAGGACAACATCCAGGGGCGGCATGCCGGTGCTATTTCGTCTCGGTGCGTCCGGCGATGACAGCGCCAGCGAGGAGCAGTAAAGCGCCGGTGGGGTAGCCGATGAAGATGTCCTCCGTGATGCTCGGTCCCTGCCCTGTGGGCGCGAGGTGGGCGACCCAGTGAGCGATGGCCACGAGGGCGCCGAGGGCCATGAGGACCTGCCCGGTGCGAACCAGCCGCCGGTGCCGCCGATAGCGTGACTGGTAATCGTTCTGCTGTTTTGGCTTGCGGTAGTTTTTCATGATGGTCCTTAGTGGGGCGGGTCAGCCGTTGGTCCCGCCGGTGCAGGCGGCGCCGGGTTCGGGTGCGTTTTTGGATTGCGCGTAGGCGCGGATGAATACGGGGATACGGGCGTCGTTGGCTGCGGTTAGTTCGAGCTGGGTTCCCCAGGCCGTCGCCTTTACCGGTGCTGTTTGGTTCGCGTCCGGGCTGAGGAGCACGTACGGTTTGTCCCGGGCCAGGCTGGTGAGTGTTGCGATGTCGGCGGCGGCAAGGTCGGGCTTGTAGGTCAGCCACACGGCGCCGTGCTCCAGTGAATGGACTGCGCTTTGTTCGTTGACGGGGGTGGTGTAGATGCCGCAGTTCGTCCAGATGGGGGCGTGGTCTCCTCCCACGCCGGGTTCCTGGGGATACTCCACAGCGGTTTGGACGTGGTTGCGGGAAAGGCCGGTGAACGTCTGGACGCCTTCGATGGGTTTGCGGGCGGCGTCCGCGGCCTGGTTGCGTTCCTGGAGGGAGCCCACCACGGTGATGGCAACAATGGTGATGATGGCCGTCAGGAGCAGGCCCAAGCCGCCGTAGACCAGAAGGGTCCATTTGCGTTGTTTTGCTTTTTGGTGGCCCGGATGGAGGCGACGATCGCCTGGTGTTCACTGCGTCGCTTGGCTGCGTTGCTCATAGCGGTGTTCCTTTGCTTTCAATGTCGGAAGTGGGCTGCGCCGTGCTGCCGTGGTCAGGCCCGAGTCCCGAGCGGGGCAGGCGCCTGCGGGCCTGAAAAAGAGCCAGCCCCGCGATGAACACCAGTGCCGCTGCCCAGGTGTTCACCCGCAGCCCCCAGGATCGTGTTGGCGGGATCGGAGCGGAGCAATTCGAACACGAACCTGCCGGCGGTGTAGAAGGTGATGTACAACGCGAACACCGACCCGGCGCCGAGTCGGTACTTGCGGTCCAGGAACATCAGCAGTGATGCCGCCGCGAGGCACCAGAGCGATTCGTAGAGGAAGGTCGGCTGGAAGTAGCCGATGATCTCGGGGCTGCCGTCGGGTCCGGTCAGCGCCTGCCCGGTGGCCTGGTTCATGGCGTGGATCTGGAGTTTCCAGGGCAGGTCGGTGGCCTGGCCGTAGAGTTCGTTGTTGAACCAGTTGCCCCAGCGTCCCAGCGCCTGGGCGATCAGCAGTCCCGGGGCTGCGGCGTCCGCGAACGCGGTGAAGGGGACCCCGGCGCGGCGGGCGCCGATCGCGGCGCCGACGAGGCCAAGAGCGACCGCTCCCCAGATCCCCAGGCCGCCCTCCCAGATCCTGAGCGCACCCCAGGGGTCTTTTCCGGGGGCGAAGTAAAGCTGGTTGTCGGTGATGACGTGGTACAGCCTTCCTCCGACAATGCCGAACGGTGCTGCCGCCGCGGGCCCGCAGCCGCCGTGCCGTGAGCCACACCCCGACGACAATGCCTGCCAGGATCGCCAGGGCATAAAAGCGTATCGTCAACGGCCCGAGCTGGAAGGCACTCACGGTGGGGGAGGGAAAGAACAGTTCTGTCGCGGTACGGGTGTTCATGGCCGTGGCCCTTACTTGGTGTAGGAGAAGACGGCCATCATGCCGCGTTCGGCGTGATAGGCGTTGTGGCAATGGGTGAGCCACTGGCCCGGGTTGTCGGCGTCGAAGATCACCGTGACGGTCTGTCGGGGCCGGACGATCACGGTGTCTTTGCGTGCCCCTCCGCCGGAAACCTGGAACGTGTGCCCGTGCAGGTGCATGGGGTGCCACATGTCGGTGTCATTGATGAAATTCACTTCAACCCGTTCACCTGCCTTGATATCGAAGGTGTTGCCGTACGGGTTGTTCATGTCGAAGCGTTTTCCGTTGATGCCCCAGTCGTACTTCATCATGCTGCCGGTGAGGTGAACGTCGTGGGTCCGGTCAGGGGTTTTGTCCGCCAGGGTGACCCTGGGATCGGCTTTCAGTTGTCCGCCGTCAACGACGGTGCCTTCCAGTGTGTTCGGCAGTACAGCGGGCAGGGGCTTCCTGCCGGTGCCGGTGCTGATAAACCCGAGTGCCTGGCCGGTCTTGCCCTCCGCCAGCGCCATGACGGGGGTGTAGCCGTCCCCGACGGTGAGGAGCGCATCGATGCGTTCGCCCATGCCTAGGACCACTGCGTCAACGTCCTGGTGCTGGACCGGGAACCCGTCGGTGTGCGTGAGGGTGAGTTTCTGGCCCGGGATCCCGACCCGGTAGGCGGTGTCCCCGGCGGCGTTGATGATCCGCAGCCGGATGACCTCTCCTGCTTTCGCGCTCAGGATCTCGGCCTGGTCCGGTGCCTTTGAGTTGAACAGGTGGAACGGGTAGCGGACGTCCCCGGCGTCACCACCCAAAAACTCGCTGCGGGAGCCCATCAGCATATGGCTCATGCCCGATGATCCCTGCGCGGGCGACGACGAAGGGGAAGGGGAGGATCCCATCGACCCGGACATGGAGCCGTGGTCCATTCCGGGCATGGAACCGGACATGGACATGCCACCGGAGAGTTCCTTCACGACGTCGTCCGGGGTGCCGGTGATGCCGTCCAGCCAGTCATCGAGCACGATGACCCAGTCCCGGTCATACACGAGTTCCTCGGCTGGATCCTCGATGATGAGCGCTCCGTACAGGGCGCGTTCGCGCTGCATCTCGACATGGGAGTGGTACCAGTAGGTGCCCGGGTGGGGAAGCTGGAAACCGTAGGTGAACGTGGCGCCGGCGGCCACCGGGTCCTGGGTCAGGCCAGGGACGCCGTCCTGGTCATTGCGCAGGGCAAGCCCATGCCAGTGGATGCTGGTGGCGTCCTTCAAACCGTTTTTCAGATTCACGTTCAGGCGGTCCCCGGTCTTCGCCCGGATGGTCGGGGCGGCAAGGGCTCCGTTATACCCCCAGGTCGTAACGGTTTTGTCCGCCACGGCGGCAGTGAAGGCAACGGACTGCAGCGATTGGGTCACGGTCCTCCCCGAGGAGGTCCGGCGTGCTTCATACTCGGCGACCACAGGGTCCGTCGGCATGATGCGCGCCGGCGCGGTCCCCGGGGTCTGGTTTCCGGTACAGGCCGCCAGGGCCGCGGCCGCGGCGGTCGCGGCCGAAAGTCCCAGGAAGCGGCGCCGGTTCAGATCGGTCAACATAGCAAACTCCTTAGGTGGCGTGCCCTGCGGGGCCCGCCTGTGTCAGATAGGGGTGAGGAAGGTCCCGGAGAGGTTCTGCAGCCGGTAGATCCACTGCACCCAGACCCCGGTGACCATGAGAAGGCCCAGAATGATGAGCAGGGCGGCGCCGCCGATGTTGACGGCCCGGATGTGTCGACGGACGAAGGTCAGCGCGTTGCTGACCCACCCCAGTCCCAGGGCGGTGAGGGCAAAAGGAATGCCCAGGCCCAGACAGTACGCGAACGCCAGCAGAGCACCGCGCCCGGCGCTGCCGGTCGTGACGCTCAGCGAGAGCACGGCACTCAGGGTCGGACCCATACAGGGTGTCCAGCCGAGCCCGAACACGATCCCCAGCAGTGGAGCCCCGGCCAGGCCCGTCCGTCGGCCGAGGTTGATTTTACGGGTCTGCTGCAGCCACGGCACCAGCCCCAGGAGCGCCAGCCCCATGAGGATTACGACCACGCCCATGCCGCGCATAAGTGCGTCCTGCCAGCGCAGCAACCAGGAACCGATCGCACCAAAGGCGGCCCCGTACAGGGTGAAGACTGCAGCGAATCCGAGCACGAACAGCCCCACGCCGGCCAGGACACGGCGCCGGTTCTTCGGTTGTGTCGGATCGGTCAGGCCGGAGACGAAACCCAGGTAACCCGGGACCAGGGGCAGGATACAGGGGGACAGGAAAGATACCAGGCCCGCGGTCATCGCCAGCGGGATGGCGATCAGCAGCGCGCCGGAGGTAACGGTGGAGGCAAAAAACCCGCCGATGTCCATCAGCGTCAGGCGGCGTCAGCGGGACGGAAGGTGGCCCCGCCATCGGTAGAGACGACCAACCCGGCAGTCGTGGCGGCCCAGATCCACGGACTGCCCGCGGATCCCTCGGAGGCGGCCACGGCCTGGACACTGCCGTCAATCTTTCCGGTGCGCTTCCAGGACAGGCCCCCGTCAACGGAGGTATAGACGCTGCCGTCCGGGGCGACACCTGCTGCTTCCGCGGCGCTGGCGAAAGCGGCGAACTGAATCACCGGCGCCCCCTGGATCAAGGTCCACGTGTTTCCGGCATCGGCCGAGCGCCGGAGACCCTCAGGGGTCGTTGCGAGCACGGTGTCGCTGTACGGGTTACCGGCCAGGACGGCCGGGGCGAACCCGGCAGCAACGGTCTTCCACGTGGTGCCATCCGTGCTGGCCCGCATGGTCCCGTCAAAGCCGACAAATCCGGACTTGGTCGTCGTCAGCGCATGGAAGTCCGACTCCCCTTGCCGGGAGACCTGTGCCCAGGTCTTTCCCCCGTCACTGCTCTTGAGTAGTCCCAGAGGGTTGGGCATTGTTGAGTCTTTGCCTGGATGGCCGGAGGCGTAAAACACGCCCTCGTCCATGGCCGCCGTGAAACCCATCAAGTCGATGCTGGGTCCGATTTGGACGGACGTGCTTTTAGAGATGTCGAAGAGCCCTTCATGGGTCGCCAGCATTATTTGTCCGGTTTCGGAGTTCACGCTCAGTCCGTGGACGTGGGAGCTGGGAAGCCCTGATCCGGCCGTGGGGGATGCGGCACCTGGTGCGCCGGAGGGGTCCGACGATCCTGGGGAGCAGGCGGACAGGGTCAACAGCAGGGCGCCGGCCGCGGCGAGGGCAGCGGCAGGCCGGGGAAGGGATGAAAAGGGCAGGGACACGGGAAACTCCAAAGGACGGACCGGCCAACCGGGCGGACCACGGTAACCGGGAAGGGTGACAGGGGAGGTGCCGGCCCCCAGGGGGAAGAGGGCCGGCACCCGTTGGGGCGCTGACTACAGGGTGGCCAGCAGGTCCTTCATTTCCTGGATCTCGGCTTCCTGGGAGCTGACAATGTCCTTGCCGAGCTGGACCGCGTCAGTGTTCTTGCCATCCGTGGTTTCGGTCCTGGCCATCATGACGGCGCCCTCGTGGTGGGCGATCATCTGGGTAAGGAACAGCTTGGCGGCCTCGACGCCCTGGGCGGCTTCGAGCTTGGCCATGTCATCGGCGCTCATCATCCCCTCCATGCTGTGCGAAGAAGCAGCACCGGTGGGCATCGTTGTGGGCTGGCCCCAGGTTTGCAGCCAGCCGGTCATTTTTCCGATTTCCGGGCCCTGGGCCGCCTTGACCTTGGTGGCCAGGTCGGTTACGGCGGCAGGGATACCCTGCTTTTTGAGCACCATGTCGCTCATGGCCACGGCCTGGGTGTGGTGCGGGATCATCATCTGCGCGAACATCGTGTCCGCATCATTGAAGCCAGCCGCCGCTGAGCTTGCGGGGGCGGCGGTGGATGACATCCCGGAGCTGCCGTGGTTCATCCCGGACATCCCGCCGCTCTCAGAGCCACCAGATCCCGACCCAGTCGAGCAGCCGGCCAGGGCGAGGGCCGCGGCGATGGCCGCAGCAGAAAATGTCAAAGTTCTTTTCATCAAAATCAGGGTCCTCAAAGTATCAGCAGCGCGAGTGCGCCCGTGTGCTGGCATGCAGCGGCGGACCCGTGCGGGCCCGGCCTGTGTCATACACGCCGATGGCTGGAGTGCGCGCCGGTGAAAAAGCATGGCGCCGAGGAGTGATTTACGTCCGGCTGATACAGAGATCACCGGGGGAGGCGCTGCCCGGTGAGTAGGAATACGTGCTGCCGAGCACGGCGGCGGCACCAAAATCAGGCAGCTCATAGGGCGCCGGCCCCGGCAACGGAGCCGAGAGAGTCGTGGTTCCCGGGGCCAGGACACAGGCCCCTCCACCGGCTGACATCTCGGTGCACGGCCCTGCCGGGGCACAGGAAGAAGAAGAGGAGGAGGAACCCGTGGCGACGGGATCACTGGAGGCCACGCCTACTGACATCCCCATGGCCTGGGCATGGCTGGCCGGCATTGTTTGCAGCTGCGTCGTCCCCCCCGACCCTGCCATTGACATGGCGGGCCCTGAGGGCATGTCGTGGGCGCCGGTCATCACATGCATACCGAAAATGCCTGCAATAATGGCCAGCGCCGCAGTCAGGAACCCCGCCCGCAGGAAGAAGGCGGTGAGACGACGACGGTGTGTTGCGGTCACGCCTCCTCCCTCCTTTTTCGTGCAGGTACTCTCAAGCAAGGGTACCGGCAGGGTGTTCCTGCCGGTCCCGTCCTTGTGGTTCAACGCGCCCGGGTGGCATTCCGTTGCACCGTTCCTCACGGCGGCGGCCAGGGATCCGGGTGATCCGTGACGCTTGGTTCAGGCGCACGGCCCGCCCGGCCTGTGGGCAAGCGGGCCACATCCTCGCGGAGGGCCGCCTGCTCCCGGAAGCACAATGCCCCGCGGAGACGAGGGACTTCGGGGAAGTGCAGACGCTAACTGCTGGCCAGGGTGTACCCGGCTGAGGTGACAGCCTCCCGCATCGCTGCTGCGTCAGCTGCGCCTCGCACCAGCAGGCGGGAACGGCCGCCCGGGACAAGGTCCACGGAGGCGGACTCCACCCCATCGAGGGCAGAAACGGCGTTCTCAACCGTCTGTACGCAATGCCCGCAGGTCAAGCCGTCCACAGCGAATTCGACGGTACCGGTACCGGTGGCTGCGGTGGGGGCAGAAGAGGCTCCGGCCGAGCAGCAGCTGCATCCTGATGACGATGCCGATGAGGCAAGCGGCAGCTGGGTACGGTTTTCAGTTCCACACATGTCAGTTTCCATTCCTTGACGAAGGGCTAATGGGCGCTGGGGTTGAACGGCTGTGAGAGGCCGCGCGGAGCGCCGGCCGGGACATACCACTTCACTGACAACAAGCAATACTATACCGGGAGGGGGTATTACGAGGAAGGGGGTGCTACTGTGATCCGCATCTCCCGTTATTCAAATGTGACAAAGAATGCTGGAGTGAAGTACGGTCTAAGCCGTGCCGGTTTCTCCAATGCGGCACTTCCGGCCAGACTTGCCTAACTCTGCCGCTGCCCGGGATCCGTTCGCAACTTTCGTCCGGCAGAGACGGGGAACCCAACAGTGGCCTGCTGCAGGCAGGTCTTGGGGTGAAGCCGTGCCCGGTGCCTTTTCGTGCCGGTCCGGCCGGGTGTCTCCCATCCGAATCCGACAGCTAACCCCGCAGGCAGTGGGAGAGGCCTCTTTCATGCCCATGCGCAAAACTCACGGCCGCCACCGCGCGGTCCCCGTCCAGACCAGCACCCTTGCGGTCCTGTCCAAGTCAGTCGCCGGCAACGCCGGTGTCGCAGGCCGCCAGGCAGCTGTCATAGCCGCGGCATCCGGCCTTGTCCTGACCAGCGGCATCGCCGCCCAGGCAGCCGAAGCCCCGACCCAGCGCAACGCTGAGCCGGCCTCCACGCAGGAAGTCGCCAGCCAGGTCCTGGCGCCGCTCAGCGCCGATGCCAGGGTCCAGATCTCCTTCGAACGTCCGGCTGTGAAGACCACTGCGGCCCCGGTCGTGGAGGCACCCAAGCCGGTCGCGGTTGAGGCGCCCAGGGCGGTCATTCCCGCCGGGCATGCCGCCGTGAAAACGCAGGCCGCCGCCCCAGCTAAGGCCCAGATAACGATCACGCCTGCTGCTGCCGCTCCCGTGGCCGCACCGGCCGCGGGCGGCATCAACGCCATCATGGTGTCCTCCGCGTACGCCCAGATCGGCATGATTCAGGACTGCACCCGCTTGGTGGAAAACGCCCTCAACGCTGCAGGGATCCCCGTCGGAGACCTCGGCCCGATGCAGTTTCTGAACTACGGCACCGTGGTCAACGATCCCCAGCCCGGTGACATGGTCATGCAGCCGGGCCACGTCGGGATCTATGTCGGCAACGGTCAGGTCCTTAGCTCCGGCTTGAACGGCAGGAACGAAACCGCCGTACACCCGCTGACCTGGATGACCGCCAAGGGCGCGGTCACCTTCGTCCGCCCCGGCAAATAAACCACTGAAGGCCGGTGATTCACTGCCTTGGGGGCAGTGAATCACCGGCCTTCAGCATCCCCGCCGAAAGCGTGGGGCTACATTTTACGCGGCCGTCCAAAGCGGCGCAGCCGCAGTGAATTGCTGACCACCAGAACCGAGCTGGCAGCCATCGCAGCCCCGGCGATCATCGGGTTCAACAGCCCCATTGCGGCGACAGGAATCCCGACAGCGTTGTAGAAAAACGCCCAAAACAGATTGGACTTAATCGTCGCCAGCGTGCGGCGGGAGAGCTCAATGGCTTGTGCAACCTGCCCCAGGTCACTGCCCATGACCGTCAGATCTGCCGCGGCGATCGCGACGTCCGTGCCACTGCCCATGGCGATGCCCAGATCAGACTGGGCCAGGGCCGCGGCGTCATTCACCCCGTCCCCGGCCATGGCCACTGTCGCCCCGGACTCCTGCAGCCGGCGCACGGCCTCAATCTTGCCTTCGGGCAGGACCCCCGCCATCACATCTTCGACCGGGATGCCCACCCGGGCAGCAACGGTCAGCGCCGCCGACGCGTTATCCCCGGTCAGAAGAACGGGACGGAGCCCCAGCTCCTTCAATCGGGCGATCGCGGCGGCAGAGCCGGGCTTGACCGTGTCGGTGAGACTGATCAAGCCGCCAGCTTCCCCGTCGACACCTACCCAGATCACCGTGGCCCCGGATTCCTCCAGCGCCTTCAGCATCTGCCCGCCGCCGACAGGGCCGTCAATGCCGTTGTCCCGCAGCCATCCTTCCCGCCCGACGACCACAGCACGGCCGTTCACCGTGCCGCGCACGCCCCCGCCCGGCGCACTGTCAAAGTCCGTCACCGCCTGCAGCGGGCCGTTCGTCCTTGCAGCCCGGGCAATGGCATGGGCGATGGGATGTTCGCTGGCCGCCTCCACCGCCCCGGCCAGGGCGAGCAGTTCATTCCCGCTGGCTTCGCCGAGGCTTTGGACAGCTGAAACCGACAGCTTGCCGCTGGTAACCGTTCCGGTCTTGTCCAGCACGATGGTGTCCACCGTCCTGGTGTCTTCCAAAACCTGCGGTCCCTTGATCAGGATGCCCAGTTGCGCACCCCGCCCCGTCCCGGTCAGTAGCGCCGTCGGGGTGGCAAGACCCAACGCGCACGGGCACGCAATGACCAGCACGGCTACCGCGGCCGTGAAGGCCGCCTGCACATCACCGGTGCTCAGAAGCCATCCCGCGAAGGTTACTGCGGAGATGCCCAGGACCACCGGGACGAAGACCGCGCTGATCCGGTCGGCCAGCCGGGCGATGGCCGCCTTGCCGCTTTGGGCCCGGCTGACGAGTTTGCCCATCTGGGCAAGGGTCGTCTCACTGCCCACACGGGTGGCCTTGACCAGCAGCCGGCCGTTCGCGTTGATCGTCGCCCCGATCACGGTGTCATCCACGCCAACTTCGACCGGCAGCGATTCGCCCGTGATCAAGGAAGCATCGACAGCGCTCTGGCCCTCCACAACGTACCCGTCGGTGGGGATCTTTTCCCCCGGACGGACGAGAAAGACATCGCCGGGGACGAGCAGATCAACCGGGACCTGGGACTCCACCCCGTCTCGGATAAGTGTGGCTTCCTTGGCTCCAAGATTCAGCAGCGCTCGAAGGGCATTGCCTGCCCGCTGCTTGGCGTTCGCTTCCAGATACCTGCCCAGCAACAGGAAAGTTGTCACCACCGCTGCGACTTCGAAGTACAGGGCATGGCCACTCATGTCCATGGCGGGGTGCTGCGTCAACACGGGATCGGCAAAGAGCTGCCACGCCGAAAACAGGAAGGCGGCACTGACCCCGATGGACACCAGCGTGTCCATCGTGGAGGCCAGGTGCCGGGCGTTGATGGCCGCCGCGCGGTGGAAGGGCCACGCGGCCCAGCTGACCACAGGGGCGCTGAGGGCAAATGCAACCCAGCCCCAGTGCGGGAACTGTGCGGCGGGAACCATGGAGACCACCAGGACCGGCAGCGTGAAAAGAGCTGCAACCAGGAGCCTGGGCCGCAGGGTCCCGGCAACGGCCTTCGCCGCGGACCCCTGATCATCACCGCCCGCATCAGCAGGGTGAGCGGCCGCCGCATCCCGCCGTTGTTTTTCCGTCACTGCCCGATCAGCCTTGAGCGCGGCCGAATAGCCGGTGGCAGCCACGGTGTCGAGAATCTGCTGGTCCGAAATGCCCTCCGGGACACTGACCCGGGCCGATTCCAGCGGCAGGTTCACACTGGCGTCCACGCCCTCAAGCTTTCCCAGTTTCCGCTCTACCCGGGCAACACACGACGCGCACGTCATGCCCTGGATGTCGAGTTCAATAATGCGCGTTCCGGGAGTGAGAGTTTCCGCATCCACGCCTAACCTCCGGCCACGACGGCATAGCCGGCTTCAGCTATCGCCGCGTCAACCCGTTCGGGATCCAGCTCCGCGCCGGACGTTATGGTAGCGACGGAGACGCCGTCCTGGTTCAGGGCAACGTCCACGGACTCGACGCCTTCCAGCTCCTGCAGCTCTTCGGTCACCGATGCCACGCAGTGGCCGCAGTGCATCCCGGAAATATTGATCGTTGTCGTCACACTCATGGCAGTTTCTCCCTCAGTCCTCTAGCGCAACAGGCGCCCGATGGCATCTGTCGCTTCCTTCACCTTCGCTTCGCCGGACTCATCGGAGGCAGCTGCGGCATTCACCACGCAATGCCCTATGTGTTCTTCGAGCAGGCCCAGGCTCACGGCATGCAGGGCCTTGTTCACTGCCGCGACCTGGGTCAGGATGTCAATGCAATAGGCATCCTCACCCACCATGCGGGCGATCCCGCGCACCTGCCCTTCAATGCGCTTCAAACGCCCCAGGTAAGCCTCTTTGTCGGTGCTGTACCCATGACCCGCAACCGCCACCGAAGACAACGTGTCAATATTCTCGGTCATGATGCTCCTCTCCGCCACCACACCTTTATATACCCCCCAGGGGTACCTGTGCAACCGCCGCCCAATGGGCACGGCGCCACGCCGGTAAGGAGCGCCTTGCCGGCAAGGGGAACGGCACCCCGGCCTTAGACCAGTTGGGCACAAGGCGAGGGTGACGCCGGAGAACGAACGTCACGGACAGAACGCCCGTACGCAGTAAAGGTCCGAGCCTTCCTGTAGGCCCGGTACCAAGACTGTGGGCACGGAAGTGATCGGTGCGTCGCTTACCACCGGCACGCAGAGTGTCTGGGCTACCAAAGCCGGAGCCGACACGGCCCCGGCACAGATCGTCGCCCTGGCCTAGGAAGCCCAGAACTCCAAGGCCCCGGGCCAACTCCTGCCCGACCGCCCTGCCTTTGCGCCAGGTCAACGAGCCAGAGCCGTTAGCGCCGGATCCTGTTCCATTGTTCGTGACGGGCCGATACCAGCACGGCCGACGGGTGCCCGTGGCGGGTGATCCGCATGATCTCGTGGGATTTGTCAGCATCCTCCACCACGGCGAACGCTTGTCCCTGGCCTCGCTGGGCGGTACGGTTCCGCAATAAGTAAAAACTCAGGCTAATTTCTTCTTCCCCAATAGAGGCTGAATGAACACAGGATGTGCTAAACGGCGAACCTGGGCCGGTGCCGCTGTTCCTGCAGTCAGGCAAAGGCATCCCAGATGATGCCTGCGCCGATCCCCACAGCCAGGCTCACGCAGGCGGCGGCGATGGCCACGCTTCCCGGCCAGGGTTGCGGGGTGAAGTCGCCGGAGTTGGGGGAATCGCGTGAGGCGGTGCGGAAGGCTGGGGCCAGCCAGCGGAGGTAGTAGAAGAGGCTGGCGACGGTGTTGGCTGCGGCGATGACGGTAAGCCACCAGAAACCGCCATCCCAGGATGCTGAGAAGATGGTCAGTTTGGCGAGGAACACTCCCGTGGGTGGGGTTCCGACCAGGCTGAGGAGCGCCACCACCAGTGTTACTGCATGCCAGGGCCGGGCGGTGGACAATCCTTCGTAGGCCCTGAGCTGGTTGCGGTTTGGGTAGGCTCCGATGATGGCGAACGCGGCGAGGTTGGCGGCTGCGTAACCGGGAAGGTACACGAGGAGGGAGGGCAGGGCCAGCGGCACAGCCCCCGCTACTGCGACAGGCATCAGCAGGTAGCCGGCTTGGCTGACCGTGGACCAGCCCAGCAGGCGCCGCGGATTCTTTTGGCTGAAGGCTGCCAGGTTTCCCAGGGTCATGGTCACTGCGGACAACAGGGCCACGAGCAACGGCCACGCGATGGTTCCGGGCATGTGGTCGAGCAGGCGGTAAGCCGCCAGCAGCCCACCGATTTTAGGCACCGTCGTGGCGAACGCGGCTGCTGCCGTGCCGGCGCCTTCGGCGGCGTCCGGAATCCAGAAGTGGCCCGGAACGGCACCTGCTTTGAACATCAGGCCCGCCAGGACGCCCACCAGTCCTACCCCGATGAGGGCTCCGGCGGCGTGTTCCAGGCCCGGGCCGAGGCCGGCGTAGGACGTTGTTCCGACCGCGGCATACAGCACCGCGACGCCGAACATCAGCAGGATCCCGAAGAAGGCGCCCTGGAGATAGGTTTTCAGGGCAGCCTCGGCGCCGGCCCTGGTTCTTCCCATGCCGATCAGGGCGTAGAGGGGGATGCTGGCCAGGAGGAACGCGCCGATGAGCACCAGGAGGTCGGCGGCCCCTGAAAGCACGGTGGCGCCCAGGGAGGCCAGCAGGATCAGGGTGTAGGTTTCGCTTTCGCGCTCGGTCCCGCGGAGTTCATCGGTGCCCAGCACGATGACCAGCAGGGCCGATATTGCCACCACCAGCCGCCCGGCGCCGGTGCCGGCGTCGATCGCGTAGCTTCCGGAGTAAGCGGACGTGGCCGTTCCAGCCAGGGCGGCAGCAGCCGCGGTTGCGCTTGCTGCCAGCGCGCCCAGTGCAAGGATCCGGCTGATCCATTGCCGTTCCCTGGCAAGGAATGAGCCTGCCAGCAGGGCGGTGATGGCCCCTGCCAGCATCAGGATTTCCGGGAGCAGCGCGAGGGCGTCAGCGCCTGGATTCATGGATTCCACTGGCGCCTACCCTCCCAGCAGGCTGACCAGAGATGCCGAGGCCGGGCTGATGGTGTCCAGCAAGGGCACCGGGATGAGGCCGATCAGCACCGAGAGGACCAGTAGGCCCCCTGCCGACCAGGCTTCTGCCGGACGAAGGTCTGCCAGCCCCTGGGACTTTCCCCGTGGTTCCCCGGTGAACACGCGTTGGAGCGCGCGCAGGAACAGTGCTGCGGTGATGAGGATTCCGGGAAGGGCGAGGGCTGTCAGGGGGACGGCGCCGATGCTGCCGGCGAAGATCTGGAATTCGGCGATGAAGCCGCTGAAGCCGGGCAGGCCGAGCGAGGCGAAGGCGGCCACGGCGAAGAACGCCGCGAAGCGGGGTGCCGGGGAGGCCAGGCCGCCGAAGGCGCCCATGTCGTAGGTCCCGGCACGGCTGTGCAGCACTCCGGCCAGCAGGAAGAGGGCGCCGGTGATCAGGCCGTGGCTGACCATCTGCGTGACGGCGCCGGTCACTGCGGTTTCCCGGGCCGCTGGACTGCCGCCGGCACCGGCAGCGGCCAGGGCAAGGACGATGTAGCCCATGTGGTTCACGGAGGTGTAGGCGATCATGCGTTTCAGGTCGCTCTGGGCCAGCGCCACCAGGGCCCCGTAGAGAACGGACACCACGCCCACGGCCACAAGTGCGGGGACCCACGCCCGCCATGCGTCGGGAAGCAGCGGCATCGCGATCCGGACGAAGCCGTAGGTTCCCATTTTCAGCAGGACGCCGGCAAGGACGGCTGAGCCGGTGGCGGGTGCATCCGTGTGTGCCGGGGGCAGCCAGGTGTGGAACGGGACGGTGGGGGTCTTGATGGCCAGGCCGACGACGACGGCGCCAAGCACCCACAGACCGGCCGGGTTGTCGCGTAGCGGCTGGGCCCGGAGCAGTTCCGGAATATCGAACGTGTGCGGCGCGGCGCCGAGGTAGAGGCCGATGAACCCCAACAGCAGCGCCAGCGAGCCAAGGAAGGTGTAGAGGAAGAATTTCAGGGCCGACCGTGCTTTGTTCCCGTGACCCCAGCCTGCAATGACGAAGTACATGCCAACGATGGACAGATCGAAGAACAGGAAGAACAGGATGAGGTCCTGGGCGGCGAACAGTCCAACGCTGGTGGCTTCGAGGAACAGGAACAGCGCTGCCCTGGGGGCGGGGCGGTCGCTGGCACCCCAGTCGTAGACTGCGCAGGCAAGGAAGATGACGGCGGTGAGGCTGATCAGGGGCAGTGAAAGCCCGTCCACCCCTACGTGGTAGCTGCTTCCCACGTTCGGGATCCAGCGCAGCCGTTCCTCGTAGGCCAGGCCGGCCGGTCCCGGTGTCCGGTACCCGGCCCACAGGGTCGCGGTGAGGACCACCTCGACGGCGGTCGCCCCGAGGAAGAGGGCGCGGGCCACACCTTCGCGTCCGGCGGAGAGCAGGACTGCCGCTGCTGCGGCGAGGGGGAAGAGGATGGCGAGACTGAGCAAAGTTACCTCACGACGATCAGAAGGACGGCGCCCACCACAATCACTGCGGCGGCCTGGACGTAGTAGTGATGCAGTTGGCCGGTCTGGGGCCGGCGGGCGGCTGCACCTGCGTGACGGACGGCGCGGGCAAGGCTGCTCACCGCGCTGTCGATGGTTTGGTCTGCGATGGCGGAGCGGCCGGCCAGTCGGGAGGTGGCAGCGGCCGCTGCATCGGTGCCGTGATCCAGCGCGGCGTCCGAGCGGTCGAGGCTTCGTGCGTCCTGCAGGATCTTTTCGGCGGAGTGCTCCACGCCGCGGGAGAGGACGGCATCGTCGAACCGGGCCAGGGAGCGGGCGGTTGCAAGGACCGGGCGTACAAGGACGATGTGGGCGGCGCGTTCCATGTGGAGCCAGGCCAGCGCCCCCGGCAGTGGTGGAAGTTTGACGCCAAGCACCCAGACCGGAACCAGGACCGCCACGGCGAGCAGCCCTGATACGGCGAGTTCGAGCAGGGAGGACTCAGCCTTGCTGCCGAGCAGCCCGCGGACGATGTCACCTGTTGTGCCCAGCACCAGGAGGCCGGAAACAGCGGCGCCGGCGGCGAGGACTCCGACGGGGACCATCTGACACGGGGTGACTTTACGGCTGCCCGTTTCCTCGGTGTCGTAGCCGGACGCAGTTTCCGGGAGCACCGGTTTCCAGATCAGTGCCACAACCTTGGCGGCGTAGGCGGCGGCGAGAACAGCGCCGGCCAGCCCGGCAATGTACAGGGGAAACGAGTGTTCGCGCGCTGCGGTGAGGATGTTGTCCTTGGTGGCCCACAGCGCCAGCGGAGGAATCCCGGCGAGGCTGAGCGCCGCGACGGTGAACGCGCCACCCAGCAGGGGCCAGCGCCGGGCGGCCCCGCGAAGGTCGGCCAGTTTCTTGGTGCCGAGTGCCGCCAACCAGGCGCCCGCCGCCAGGAACAGCGCGCTTTTCGTTGCGGCGTGGGCCATCAGGTGCGCGGCCCCGCCGGCGGCGTCACCCACGCCGGCGGCCATCACCACAAACCCGAGCTGCGCCGCCGTCGACGCCGCCAGGAGTTGCTTGAGGTCCTGCTGGCCTATCGCGATGAAGCCCAGGATCACGGCGGTGGCCGCACCCGCCCACGCCGCCGCGTCCGCCGCCCACCCTGTGGCGGCCAGGAGTGGCTGGACCCGCAGCAGCAGGTACCCGCCCATGGCCACCATCGCGGCCGAATGCAGCAGGGCGCTGACCGCGCTGGGTCCGTCCATGGCCCGGGAGATCCAGAAGCTGAATGGCAGCTGCGCCGCCTTGCCCAGCGCGGCCACCAGTATCCCGGCGGCAGCAATGTCCCGCCAGGGCCCGGGAAGGCTGTCCAGGCCGGCCAGGGACATGGCATCCCCTGACCAGGCGCCGGCGGCCATCGCCGCCCCCGCCGCGAGGTACAGGCCAAGGTCCGCGGTGCGGGTGGCCACGAACGCCGTCAACCCGGACGACACGCGCCGTGACTCCCTCCAGTGGAACCCGATAAGGGCGTAGGAAGCCGCTCCCATGATCTCCCATGCAAAGAGCAGTGCGGAGAGGGTGGTGGCAGTCACGGTGACCAGCACCGAGGCGATGAAGATCAGCATGAGGCCATGGAACCGGGCGGGCGTGCCGATGCCGGACGCGGCAGAGTAGATCAGGACCAGCAAGGCCACCCCGGCAACGCCCGGGAGCAGCAGCGCGCCGAGGGCCTCGACGTCCAGGCCGAACTCGCTTCCCGCCAGGAAGGGCACGGACAGGGAGGGGCGCAGGGCCGCGGCTGCGAAGGCGGCGCCCAGCACCAGGGCAGAGACGACGACGGCGAACACGGCCGCGAAACGGTCTGCCTTCGCCCCGGCCACGGCAAGCGCTGCTCCGGCGGCACCCGGAAGCCCGATAAGCAGGATCAGTAGCCAGCTCATCCGGCCAGGTCCGATGCCATCTCGGTCATATCGGTCTGGCGGGAGCGGTGCAGCAGGATGGCAACAGCAAAGCCCATGGCCATTTCCACCGTCATGGCGGCGATCACCACCAGGAGCAGAACCTGGCCGTCCGGTGCCGGGGCGAGGAACCACCAGAAAGCGGCTGCTGCCAGGATGACGCCGTTGAGCATGAGCTCCAGGCCCATCATGACCATGACCACCACCTGCTGGGACAGTGCGCCATACAGGCCCACGCAGAACAGGGCGGCCGCGGCAATTAACGCCAGTTCCAGTGTCATTTGTGCCCACCGCCTCCGTGGTGCTGCCCGTGCCCATCAGCGTGACCCCCAGTTTGTCCGGCGCCGTGGTCCATCCCGTGCGCGCTGTGGTCCGCATGTCCAGCGGAACCGCCTGGGTGGTCCTGTCCCTTGCCCTGTCCGTCGTCGTCGCCATCCTCTGCGGGGACCAGCGGGTAGGCGCTGTACCTCCCACGCGGGTTTGCCAGGACCAGGGCCGACACGAGTGTGGCGAACAGGACCGGGCTGATGACGAGCATCACGAGCATCTTGGGTTCCATGATGGCTTCGCCCAGGGACGCGGTCAGATCACCACCTGCCGGACCTCTGCCCTCCGGCCAGTCCGCGAGCAGGATCCCTGCCGTCAGCAGCAGAAACAGCCCGACGGCGGTTCCCGCTGACAGCTTCTTGCTGTGCACCATGTCCATGGGCATCAGTGCCGGGTTCATGCCCATGAACATGATCATGAAGATCGCCATGACCGCCATCTCCATGACCATCATCAGGACAGTGATCACCCCGATGTACTCCAGCCTGAACTGCAGCAGCATCAGGCCCACGGCCACGAAGGACACGGCCAGTGCGTAACTGGCGCGCGCCATTGAATCGGTGCGGAACACCGCCACCCCGGTGGCAACGGCAATTAGGGCAAGGACGGCAAAAAGTACTGCCCCGGGCATCAGCTGCTCCTTCCGTTAATGGTGACGACGGCGACAAGGAGGACCTGCAGGAGGACCAGGGGCAGGCCCACCACCCAGGCCGGTGCCATCAGTTGCTCCGGGCGCAGTTGCGGGATGCGGCGGCGCAGGGCCACGAGGAACCACAGCAGGACGACGGTCTTGCCAAGGAACCAGAGCCAGTCCGGCAGCAACGGGCCGGACCCTCCGCCCAGGAACAATGCCACGGCGAAGCCGGCACCCACCGACAGCAGTGAGTAGCGGCCGGTCAGGACAAGGAAGCGGTCCACACCGGAAAGTTCTGCCGTCACGCCGCCTGTGATGTCTGCGGCCATGGGGGCCGTGAAGGGCCGTTGAAGTGAAAAAGCCAGCACCGCGGCCAGGAACACCACGAAGGCGACCGGCATCCACACCACGAACCACAGGCCCTCCTGCGCGGCCACGATGTCACCCATCCGCAAGCTGCCCGCCGCCACGGCAGGAGCAGTCAACGCAAACATCAACGGCAGTTCATAGGCCAAGGCCAAGGCAAGGAACCGGTAACCGCCCACCAACGGAAACACGCTATTCTGCCCCCAGCCGGCCAGCCACACGAAGGCCCACACCAGGACGTCCATCGCATTGAACCAAACCAGCCCCACGGCGAGGTCAGACACCACCCAGGCACCCACCGGCAGCACGGCCACCTTCAGCGCCGCGGCCACCGTCAACCCTGCCACGCCCACCCTGCGCAGCAGCTCATCGGCGGCCACAGTGGACCGCCTTCGCTGCCGCAGCAGCCGGGCCGCCTCCGCAACTGGAGCGAAACCGCCGCCCCGGCGCCCACTAAAGCGTGCAGCGAGAACTCCATTGACCATAGCACCGGACAAGGCCACCACCGCCAGCGCCACCAGGGCCGCCAGCGGACCCCAAGCAGGAAGCTGCTGCACCACGCCCGGAGTCATCGCGCCGGCCCTTCCACTGCCGGTGCGGGTTGGGCCGAAAAGTCGAGGCTTGCAACGATAAGCCGCACCACGGACAACTCCAGTCCCCGTACCAGGTCCGGCAGGACCCCCAACGGCACTCCACCCGCGGTGGCAGTGCCGGCCGCCGCAGTGCCATCCAGCATGGCCAGAAGCCGGTCCCAGGCATCCGTGCCACCGAGTTCCCCAGGCTCCCCGCCCTGCGGAATCCGGCCGACTCCCCGCAACGTCCGCCGCAACAGCCAGTCCCGGCGCAGCCGTGTACCGGATCCTGCAAGCGACCGCCGGCACTCATCCAACGCCGCACCATCCAGGGCAGCATCCCGAACACCCCGCACCTTCGCAGCCTCCCGCGCGGCGCCGGCCAAGGCCAGGAGCCGTGACGCGAGATCCGACTGCCGCACCAAGACGGCACGCTCCGTCCCCAACGGCCCGCCAACAGGGAATTCCTCGGCCCAGCCAAATGCGTACTCAGCCCTGGCCGCGAAAACGATATCCCCCTGCAGCTCGCAGTGCAGGACCAATCCGGCAGGCCAGAACGGAAGATACGGGCCCAGCGGCACCTTCAAGACATCCAGGTCAAGACCGTCGCGGTCCTTACCCTCGCCCGCCAAACCGATTCCGTCCGGCATCGGCATCTCCATGCCCCCGTGGTCCATGCCCTCGTGACTCATTCCGCCGTGGTCCATGTTCATCTTGGAGTCGCCGTCGCCGTCGTCCTTCCCGCCGTGGTCCATGCCTTCCTGATCCATATCCGCATGGGAGTCCCCGTCGCCCTCGTTTTGTCTCTCGTCCTGTTCCGGTTCAGTAGCGCTGCGTTCCGCTTCGAGCCGGAATTGTTCGTCCACGTCCAGCAACTCCTCGACGCAGCCGTCCAGCGCACGCCGGGTGTCTTCCGGCCCGGTGACCACGGTCCTGCTCCTGGGGCCCGGCAATTGATCCCAGAGGCGTTCCACAGCGTCGGTCTGGTCATCCGGAACCTCTCCGCAGATGCAGAGGATGTCCGCGTCGCCAGGTGAAAGAGCCTCCACCCATCCCTTGTCGGCGATGAAGCGTTCCACAGCCATCCTGGGCCGGGCACCCGCAAAGGCCTCGACCAAAAACACATGGCAACGTGTCACCGCAGCCCGTGCCAGCACATTCTTCAGGCCCACTTGAAGGCTCCTTCGCGCCAGGCCCACAGCACGCCGGCCATCAACACGCCCAAAAAGACAAACATTTCTATGACAGCCGATGCGCCCATCCGAGGCACCACGACAGCCCACGGGTACATGAAAAGCATCTCAACGTCGAACGCCAGGAAGACCAGCGTCACCGGGTAGTAGCGGGCGTGATACCGCGAGAGGGCATGCTGTTCAGGGATCCAGCCGCTGGTGTAGGGCCTGCTGACCAACGGATTCCTCGCCACAGCAGTCAACTGGTGCAGCGCGTACAGGCCAGCCACTCCCACGAGCGCAACCACGAAGGTGATCGCAAGGTTCAGGTAAGCGGACATGCGCTTCCCTTCGTTAGCCAGCGCCCTAGAATCACATCAGCAGTATTGTTACCGTACCCGGGCGTTGCTACCGGGTGAAGCCATGGATCGTGAGCCGTTCCGCGTGTTCGCTCTCTCGATGCTGGAGACCACTTCAAGGGATAAAGTAGAAACGCCGCAAAAGGGAATTGGAGGACAGCCAAGGCCGCCCCGAGAGGTCTTGAACTTTCCCCGGGCACCAGCAGCCGTCCATCTCCCACCGTGACTTCCTCCCTCAGTCGGCCTCGTACCGGTCAAGAATCGACTGCATCTGCGTGATCTCGTCCTGTTGGGATGTGACGATGGAATGGCATAGGTCGATGATCTCTGGATCGGTGATGTTCGATTCCTGGCAGACGAGGATCGCGCGGGAGTGATGCGGAATCATGGGACTGCCCCCGGTTTTGTTGACTCCTTGACCTAGCGAGCTTGTGCTCGTGGAAGGATGTTGAGCATGCCCACGGC
>NZ_JARDJH010000057.1:0-24555 GCF_039907755.1 Pseudarthrobacter sp. CC12
GATCACGCGAAAACGGAGGTTCTCATTTGAGGCAACGTATTAGTCCTCCCGGAGGTATTGCAATGAGGCAACAGGGACCCCTCTTGGAAAAAATTTGGACGCCCGACGGCGGGGGCGGGCCCAGAGCGGGCCAGTGGCCCTAGCGTCAATCTCGCCTTTGTTCTATAACTAATAGAACAAAGGGTTGGAGGTGGGTGCATTGATCCTCAGCGTGGACTTGGGTGCCGACGTCCCGATCTACCAGCAAATCCGTGACCAGATCGTGGAGGCAATCGCCCACGGTTCTTTGACGGACGGGAGCGCGTTGCCGCCCACCCGCACGCTCGCCGCCGATTTCGGCATCAACTTCCATACTGTCAACAAGGCCTACGATCTCCTCCGGCAGGAAGGCTTGATCCGCCTTAGCCGCGGCACTGGTGCGGTGGTGACCGCGCCGGCGACGGACCAGCTCCCGGCTGACTGGACCGCCCGGGCCACGACCCTCCTGGCCGAGGCCGTGGCTCGTGGACTTCCCGCAGATGAGGTACTCAGGGCCTGCCGGACACTGCTCGATTCATTTGGCGCCACACAGCAGGAGGGCACGCCATGATTATTTCCGTGATTTTGGGCCTGGTGTTGTTGGGCCTCGTTCTGCTGCTGGCACTGGTACTTCCGTCGGTCTCCAGCGGCACTGTTCCCTTCGGGGTCCGCATCCCCGCCCAGTATGCTGCCGATCCGGTGGTTGCGGCGCAGTCGCGCCTGTACCGGCGGCGGGTCCTGCTCTGCGGGGGCATCGTCGCGGTGGCAGGCGTGGCCAGCGTCGCTGTGACCGGGCAGCCGTTGCTGCTGCCGTTGTCGGTGCTGGTGCTGGTGGGTACCTGGTATGGCTGCTTCTTCCTGGCCCACCAGGAGATCCGCGCGGCGAAACTTGCGGGCGGCTGGTTCCAGGGCCTGCACCAGGGCATAGCGGTGGACACCGAGCTGCGGACCAATCCCCCACGGTTTCCCTGGCTCTGGCTGGCCCCCGCCGTGGCCGTCACCCTCGCCACGGCGGTTATCGGAATCATGATGTACCCGTCCATGCCGCAGAACCTGACAGTGCACTATGGCGCCAACGGCGTGCCGAACAGGATTGAAGTGAAGTCGGTCGGCTCCGCATTTTCGCTGGTCTTTATGCAGCTGGGGCTGACGGCTTTACTGGGAGGCATCGCCGCGGCCGTGGTCCGCAGCAGGCCCGATCTTGACCCGGCCCGCCCCCTGGGGTCCTCGCGCTGGGCCCGGCACTACATGACGCTGGGCGCCAAAGCCCTGCTCGGCCTGGTGGCCATGATCGACCTGGGACTGATGGGTTCGTCGCTGTTGATGTGGACCGGGACCGTATCCCGATGGGCACCTCTGGTAATCGTAATCCCGGTATTGGCCTCGGTGGCGGCAACTATTGCCGTGTTGGCAAGGAACAACCGGGACCGCGGCAGCAACGGGGAAGACACCGGCCTCACCCACCGCGACGACGACAAGTTTTGGCGCGGCGGCGTGATCTACATCAACCGGGAGGATCCGGCACTGGTGGTTCCCCGCAGGTTCGGCATTGGGTGGACCCTGAACTTCGGCGGTCCCAGGGCGGCGATGCTGCTGGCCGGCGTGGTGGCGCTGATCGGCCTGGTGATCGCGCTGCGGTTTACCAGTTGAGAAGCGCAGCTTTGGAAGCGGGTCACGGCGGCAACCCAGGCCGCTGCCGTCCAGTAACATTGAGCGCGCCGTCGCAGACCACATGGTCGGAACTGAGAGTCCGCTGCGCGACGTTACCAAAGGCCACTTCCCCGTTGACTACCGAAGGTCGATGGTCCACATATGCCTTGGTAGTGGCAGGAGTGC
Source organism: Pseudarthrobacter sp. CC12 (assembly GCF_039907755.1). Lineage (NCBI taxonomy): Bacteria > Bacillati > Actinomycetota > Actinomycetes > Micrococcales > Micrococcaceae > Pseudarthrobacter > Pseudarthrobacter sp. CC12. The sequence goes on from NZ_JARDJH010000057.1 coordinate 1,855, forward strand.
CCGGAGGCGGCGTGGAGGATGCGAGTCGTAGGTCTTCCCGTCTAACAGTCGGCGGCCCTGGGTACCTGGTTAGGCTCAACAAATGCCCGGGGAACTCAGGGGATCAGGATGCTACAAGTCGAGCAGCAGCCCTTGCGGGTTCTCGATGGCGTCGGCCACGAAGCGGAGGAAGCCTCCGGCCGTGCCGCCGTCGCAGACCCGGTGGTCGAAGGTCAGCGTAAGTTCTGTGACCTTGCGGACAGCCAGCCCGCCGTTGACCACCCACGGCTTGTCGATGATGCGGCCCACGCCGAGGATGCCCACCTCCGGGTGGTTGATGATTGCCGCCGAACCGTCGACGCCGAACACGCCATAGTTGTTCACCGTAAACGTTCCGCCGCCCAGCTCAGCGGGGGTCGCTTTGCCGTCGCGGGCCACCTGGGTGAGGCGGCGGATCTCCGCATCCAACTCCCGGGCGCTGAGCTTCTCGGCCCCGCGGACCGAGGGCACCACCAGGCCGCGGTCGGTCTGCGCCGCGAAGCCCAGGTTGATCCCGTCGAAGGCCACGATCTCCTGCGATCCATCGCCGGCAGTCTCGATGCGGGTGTTCAGTTCCGGATACTTCTTCAACCCGGCAGTGACGAACCGGGCAATGAATGCGAGCAGGCCGGGGACCGCCGCGCCGCTGGCTTTCAGCCCCTCGCGCAGCTCCATCAGTGCCGTGGCGTCCACGTCCACCCACACCGTGGCTTCCGGGATCTCGGAACGGCTGCGCGCCATGTTCGCGGCAACGGCCTTGCGGACGCCGCGGACGGGCGTGCGGGCGGAGACGGCGAGTCCGGTGCGGGCGTCCACGGGGTTGGCCGGGGTGGCCTCCCGGGGTCCGGCGGCCGACTGCGTTTCGACTGGTTTGGTCTCCTCAGGCTTGGCTGCTGGGGCTTCCGCCGGTGCAGTGGTCCGCAGGGCAGCCTCAACGTCGCGCCGCATGATCAGGCCGCTGTCGCCGGAGCCGGAGATTTCCCCGAGGTCCACGCCGTGCTCCCGGGCCATGCGCCGGACCAGCGGCGAAATCACGGCACCAAGCTTGCCCGGCACGCGGGTGCGCAGGAGGCTGAGGTCGTCCTCGGTGGGCTTGGCCTGAGCAGGTTCAGCGAGCGCGACGGCGGCCTTCGGGGCACGGGTGCGCCGGGCAACGCCATGGCCACCAGGGGTCCCATAACCGATCAGGACATTCCCGGACCCGGCTTTTTCTTCCTCACGGTACGTTTCCGCCTCACCTGCCGCGGATGATGCCGCCCCGGGAGTGGCATCGGGCCTTCCTGAGCCGGCAGCATCGTCCGCAGGACGAATGCTGTCCGGCGAAGGGGCGGGGGCGGCATCATCCGCGGCGGACACCGCGGCCGCCCCGGCAGTAGCACCAAGCGGCGTCACCGAGATCAGCGGCTTCCCCACGTCCAGGGTCTCCCCCGGCTGGCCGTGCAGCTCGGCCACGATCCCGGCGTACGGGGAGGGTACCTCCACCGCGGACTTGGCGGTCTCCACCTCGGCGATGGGCTGGTCGACGGCGATCTCGTCACCAACGGAGACATGCCAGGCCACCAGTTCGGCTTCGGTGAGGCCTTCGCCCAGGTCGGGCAGTAAAAACACGCGTGGTTCGCTCATGGTCAGTTCTCCCACTGCAGGTCGTCAACGGCGTCGAGGATGCGGTCCACGCCGGGCAGGTAGTACTTCTCGAGTTTGGGCGCCGGGTAGGGGACGTCGAAGCCGGTCACGCGGCGGATAGGTGCGGCGAGGTAGTGGAAGCAGCGTTCCTGCACCCGGGCCACGATCTCAGAGGACACGGACGCGAAGCCGTGCGCCTCGGCGATCACCACAACCCGGCCGGTCTTGCGGACGGACTCGCACACCGTCTCATCATCGAACGGCACGATGGTCCGCACATCGATCACTTCCAGCGAGCGCCCCTCCAGGGCGGAGGCCTCGGCCGCGGCAAGGGCGGTGGGCACGGACGGACCGTAGGCAATCAGCGTCGCGTCGGTGCCGGGACGCGCGACGGCGGCCCTCCCCTCGGAGGTGCGTCCCGCCGTCGTACCTTCCGCGTGTTGGCGCCGCAGCTCGCCAAGGTCCACCGAGTCCTTGGTCCAGTACATCTTCTTGGGCTCCATGAAAACGACAGGATCGTCGGAGTCGATGGCTTCGCGGAGCATCCGGTAGCCGTCCGCCACGGTGGCGGGGGTGTAGACCTTCAGGCCGGCGGTGTGGGCGTAGTAGGACTCGGAGGAATCGCAGTGGTGTTCCACGCCGCCGATGCCGCCGCCGTACGGGATGCGGATGACCATGGGCAGTTTCACGGCCCCCTTGGTGCGGTTGTGCATCTTGGCCACGTGGCTGACGATCTGCTCGAACGCCGGGTACGCGAACGCGTCGAACTGCATCTCGATCACCGGGCGCATCCCGTTGATCGCCATGCCGACGGCCATGCCCACGATGCCGGATTCGGCCAGCGGGGTGTCGAAGCAGCGCTGCTCGCCGAACGTGGCGGTGAGGCCGTCGGTGATGCGGAAGACGCCGCCCAGCATGCCCACGTCCTCGCCAAAGACCAAGACGGAGGAGTCGGCGTGCATGGCGTCGGCCAGGGCCGTGTTCAGGGCCTTGGCCATGGTGACCGGCTGCGGGCCGGCGGCTTCGGCGGACGCCGCTGCGGAGGCGGCGGCGCGGGCGGTCGCGGCGGAAACGTTGCCGTTGGCCTCGGATGAGGTGGTGATGGTGGGGCTCACTTGCCGGCCTCCTTCGAATCGACAGCTGCGGCGTCGCGGGCGAGTTCGTCGGCGAGCATGGCGGATTGTTCCTTCAACTGCGGAGTTTGTACAGAAAAGACGTGCCGGAAGAGTTCCTGCGGGTCCACGGGCACGTCCTCGCCGAGGCCCTCGCGCAGCTGCGCGGCAACGGCCTCAGCGTGTTCACGGATGCGGGCCTCGCCGTCGTCATCCAGCAATCCGCGGTCCGTGAGGTAGGTGCGCATCCGGTTGACCGGGTCCTTGGCCCGCCACTCTGCAACCTCGCTGTTTTCGCGGTAGCGGGTGTCGTCGTCGGCATTGGTGTGGGCCTGCATGCGGTAGGTGTTGGCTTCCACCAGCAGCGGTCCTGAGCCTTCGCGGGCCAGCTTCACGGCGCGGTCCAGGACGGCGAGGAGCGCCACGACGTCGTTTCCGTCCACCCGTTCGCCGGCCATGCCGTAGCCCACGGCCTTGTGCGCCAGCGACGGCGCCACGGACTGGTGCGCCAGCGGCACCGAGATGGCGTACTTGTTGTTCTGCACGAAGAAGATCACTGGCAGGTGGAAGACGGCGGCGAAGTTGAGGGCCTCGTGGAAGTCGCCTTCGCTGGTGGCACCGTCGCCGCACATGGCCAGCACCACAGTGTCCTCGCCGCGGAGCTTGGCGGCGTGGGCCACCCCGACGGCGTGCAGCAGCTGGGTGGTCAGCGGGGTGCACTGGATGCCCACCTTGTACTTGAGGGGGTCGTATCCGCCGTGCCAGTCGCCGCGGAAGATGGTCATCACCTGCACCGGGTCCACGCCGCGGGTCATGACGGCCACGGCGTCGCGGTAGGTGGGGAACATCCAGTCGCCTTCGGAGAGGCACAGGGCGGCGGCCACTTGGCAGGCTTCCTGGCCGTGGCTGGAGGGATAGACAGCCATGCGGCCCTGCCGGACCAAGGCGGAGTTCTGGTCGTTGACGCGGCGGCCGACGACGAGTTGTTCGTACGCTGCCAGCAGTTCCTTGTCGCCGGGCACGGGGTATTCGTGGCCGGGCTGGGTGCCCTGCTCACCTTCGGGCTTGAGCCTGCCGTCCGGATCCACCATCTGGATCTGGTGCCGGGCGGGGAGCATGTAGTCCTCCACCGTGATGCCGAACTTCTTCACAGCTTCCGTCAGCGCATTTTCGGGCGCTGCCGTGCTTGTGGTGTCCGGTGCGGTGTGGTCTGCGGAGATCGTCATTGGTCCGTCCTTCGGTAGCCACTATTCCCTCCCAGTATTGCCCTGAGGCCGGTTTCGTATCTACTGGATGGGCAAATCGTGGAGAAGCTGCTCTATAGGCCCTATTGTTGAAGACGATTTGTAACTGTGATGTGGATTACCGACAGGAGCCGTGGACAAAATGCCGGGCAAGGAAGCTGCTGAAGTTCCGTTGGACGAGATTGACCGTCGCATCATTGCCGAGCTGACCCGTGATGGCCGGATGTCCGTGACCCAGGTGGCGGAGAATGTGCACATCTCGCGGGCCCACGCCTACTCCCGGATTGCCCGGCTGACCGGCGACGGCGTGCTGACCCGTTTCACGGCGCTGGTTGATCCCATCAAGGCGGGCCTGAAGTCCTCCGCCTATGTGACCCTGAAGCTGAAGCAGGACTCGTGGCGCGAGCTCCGCGACCAACTGGGCGCCATCCCCGAGGTGCACCACATCGCCCTGGTGGGTGGCGACTTCGACGTGATCCTGCTGGTCCGCGCCGTGGACAACATCGACCTGCGCCGGGTCATCTTCGACCAGCTCCAGACCATGCCCGGCGTGCTCGACACGCAGACGTTCCTGGTGTTCGAGGACGTGGATACGCGGTAGAACAGCTGACTCCGCTCCCTCCGCGACCGAGGCTCACTATCGACGCGCGACTGGGCCCGTGACGCGCAGATTCATCTCCGACTCGCCAGCTACTTTTCGAGGCGCACATTTCTGATGCGCCAGGGAAGGTGCGCTTCACGTTCGCTTTTGCGCGTCGAAAACGGGTGTCCCGGATACGCAAGATTGGCTCAATGTGAGCGCTCCATAGCGCTGCTGGGGCAGTACCCGAAGACAGCGAACGTCGACTACTTGGTTTGGCCCTGTGCGCCGCGGTTTTCGCCATCCGCGGAGAAGTGTCCAGCCCCAAAGAGCGCGGAGAACGCAGGTAGTGGCAGCGCTTACCGAGTACCCGGCTCCTTGAGGTTCCAGAAACTCGGGTACCGGTACCTGTTGTTGCGCCTGTTTCGCTCCGACAAACATTGGGTCATCGATCCACCGGAAGGCACCTGGATGGAGCCACCAATGGGGGAACGGGTTCTCAATCACACATTCAAGGAGCTTCTCCATGCGCAAGATGACCAAGAAGAACAAGATCGCCGCTGTTGCCTTGTCCGCGACGCTGCTGGCAGCCGGCGGCGGCGCCGCCTACGCCTACTGGAGCACGACTGGTAGCGGTAATGGATCCGCCGCAGCCTCAGCCGGCGACAACGAAGTCACCCTGCACTCCTCATTCGCCGCGGGTATTGCGCCAGGTGAGACCCGGGCTGTGACCTACACGGCAGATAACTCGAACACCTCCAGCACGGTTGTCGCGGGCTTGGCTCCGACGGTGGCCACCAGCGACGCGAAGTGTCTCGCCAGCTGGTTTACCGTCGACGCCACCACCACGCCTGTGACGGTTACAGCGAAAACCACTGGAACGACTGTGGGCACCGGTACGCTGACGTTCCTCGATACCGCGGACAACCAGGACGCTTGCAAGGGTGCCACCATCACGGTGAACGTCACCAGCCGCTAACAAGCGAGCGGGCCGGGGGCGGTGCGAATCCGCCCCCGGCTTGCCGTCATTTGCACCAAGGAAAGAGGGGCACAGGGTGCACGAGCAGGACGGACATCCGCGGCGTCGCAGGCGGACCGGCATCAAGGCAGCACTTGTCGCACTGATACTGCTGCTGGTGAGCGCGGGGGCGCTGGTCGCGGCGTCGAATACTCCAAAACCGGGCATCACGGTGCAGGTCTCCCCTGCAAGCCAGTCCGTCCAGCAAGGCCAGCAGGCCGCGTACACGGTCACCGTGACCTCCACTGGCGGCTTCAGCGGCACGGTAAATCTCACCGCCGCGGGACTTCCGGCCGGGGCAAGCGGTGCCTTCTCGCCGTCGTCCGTCCCCCTCATCTCCGGCAGCCCCACTACGGCCACCCTGAACACCACCACCGCAACAACCACGCCGGCGGGCACCAGTTCCATCACCATCACCGCAACCAGCGGCAAGGTCTCCGCCAGCGTAACCGCCAGCCTCACGGTGAACTACAAGATTTCCAGCTCGTTCTCGATGACTGCCACCCCGGACTCCGTGAGCATCCCGCCAGGGGCAACCGCGGTGTACACGCTGCAGCTCAGCCGCACCAACCTCAGCGGACCCATCACCTTCAGCGTCCTGGGCGGTCTGCCGGCCGGAGCCACCGCATCGTTCTCGCCGAACCCGGCCACCGGAGACTCCACCACCCTCCAGGTGGCCACGACTAACGCCTCCCCCACCGGAACGTCCAGCCTCTACCTGGTGGGCACCGGCAAGGACTCTTCCGGCAAGGCGCAGTACGCCTACGCCAACGTCCAGCTGGTCCTGGACTCCACCATCAAACAGTTCGGCATCTCCGGGAACGTCCCCGGTACCCTGTCCCCCGGCACGTCGGCCGGAATGAACCTGCAGATCAGCAACCCCATCAACAAGCCGCTGTCGCTGACCAACCTGTCTGTCGCCGTCGCGGGTGTGACCCGGAGCGCGGCCGCGGTGGCAGCCAACCTGCCCTGCACGGCGGCCGACTTCGCCGTCACCCAGTACAGCGGCCCCTACCCGCTGGCAGTCCCGGCCACGGGCGGTTCGCTCCAGGGGCTCAACGTCGCCCAGACGGCGTGGCCCCGGGTGGGAATGCTGGACACGTCCACCAACCAGGACGGCTGCAAAGGCGCCACCCTCCAGCTCAGCTACTCAGGATCAGGACAGGGGAACTGAGATGACCACCACAAGAAACCGGGGCCTCAAGGCAGCTGCCCTTGCCGGAATCCTCGTGAGCGTCGGCGCCGGAACGGCCTACGCCTTCTGGAGCGGCACCGGCGCCGGGAGCGGATCGGCAGCTGCAGGCACCCTGCAGGCCGTCACCGTGGACGCCCTCATCGCCGCCGACAACCCCAAGGCAGCCCTCTACCCTGGCGGCAGCGCCGACGTCGTCCTCCGCCTTACCAACCCCAACCCGTACCCGGTGCAGGTCTACAGCGTCACCGGCAACGGGCTGGCCAGGGCGGATGCCGCGCACCCTGGCTGCACCACCACCGGCGTCAGGTTCACTGGCACTGCCGCACCCCTCACCCCCGCAACCTACGTTGCCGCGAACTCGTCGGCACTCATCACCCTCCCCGGAGCGGCCACCATGGACACCACCTCACTCGCAGCCTGCCAGGGCACAACCTTCAGCGTCCCAGTGACGGCGGAGGTCCGGAAATGAGCCTCGCCGTCCGCAACGCGTCCCTTTTCCTCGGCCGCCGGCCGTCCCGCAGGCTGGCCTGGATCATCACCGCGGTCCTGCTCCTGCTCGGCTCGGGCACCGCCGCCTACGCGTTCTGGGCCTCCACCACCAGCAGCAGCAACGCGGCCGCCGCTGCCGACGCCCTGACTCCGGGCTCCAAACCCGCGGTCAGCGCCAACGGCGCCGCACTTTCGGTCACCTGGGCCAACGGCACCACTGTCAACGGCCGTCCCGCCACCGGCTACACCGTCGCCCGCTACTCAGCAGCAACCGGCGGCACCGCCATCCCGGCCACCGGCGGCTGCGCCGGAACCGTCACCACCCTCACCTGCACGGAGCAGAACGTCCCGGGCGGCACCTGGTACTACACCGTCACTCCGGCCATAGCGCTCTGGACCGGCGCCGAGAGCCCGCGCAGCAACGCCGTCAGCAGCGACTCCATGCCGCCCACTGCTTCAGCTTCCGTTTCGCCCTCCCCCAACGCGGCCGGCTGGAACAGCACCAGCCCCGTCACCGTGACAGTCACGGCCGACGACGGCACGAACGGTTCCGGTGTCGCCTCCATTACGTACGCGGTCGACGGCGGCGCGCAGCAGACGGTGAGCGCCGCCGCCACCATTCCGGTTGCCGGGGAAGGGACACACACGGTGTCCTACTTCGCGACTGACAAGGTGGGCAACGCCGGGACGACACAGAACCAGACTGTCAAGATCGACACCCAGGCGCCGGCGGCTCCTGCCTTCACCACCCCGCTTCCCAACGCCAACGTTGCCAACGCTTCCCGGGTAACCGTCGGCGGCACCGCTGAGGCAGGGGCCACGATCAACCTCACAGCGAGCGACGGTGCCGGGCACTCCGTTCCGGGGACGGCCGCCGCGTCCGGAAGCGGCGCGTGGTCCATCACCATGAACCTCAGCAGCCTGAACGAGGGAACCGTGACGTTCTCGGCAACGGCAACGGATGCCGCGGGCAACACAGGCGCAGCCAGGACGGCCACGGGCATCAAGGACATTTCGGCCCCTGATGCGGCAACGGCCCTGAAAGTCCCGACGTATGTCAATGCCACTACCGCCCCGTCCATCAACGTAGCGGGCAATGCGGAAGCCGGGGCGACCGTATCTGTTTCGGCCATGAGCCCAGGATCCCCCGCCGCAGTCACGGGCACCGCCGTTGCCAGCAATGGCACCTGGTCGTTGAACCTGGATCTCAGGTCCCTCAAAGATGACACCGTCACCTACACGGTCACGGTTATCGATGCAGCGGGCAACACCAGCGGACCAGCCACAACGTCTAGCCTTAAGGACACCGTTGCGCCTGTGCTGAAGCTCAATGCACTGCAAAACATCCTTGCAAGCAATGTGGCAAATTATCCGATCAGCGGCACCAGCGACTCCGGCTCAGCCGTAAGTGTGAATGTCACCGACGGCACGATCACCATTCCCGGGACCGCCTCCGGGGCGACTTGGAACACAGGTTCGCTGAACCTGACGAGCCTTAAGGACACGTCCACAACTGTTCCGACAGTTACCGTCACGGTTACGGCTTCCACCAGCGACGCGGCAGGCAACAGCACCGCCGTTTCTGCAACAGTCACCAAGGACACTGCGCGACCCACCGTCCAGAGCGTCACCCTGGCGAACGGCAGCGGAGGCGCCAAGCCGAATCAGGCGGATAAGGGCGACACCGTGACCATACAATTCTCTGAGGCCTTGGATCCGGCCAAGTTCTGCTCCAGCGCCACCACCACCACGACCTTCAACGGCACCGTCACGTTGATCGAGAACTCAACTAATGACGGGCTGAGCTTCGCGACCGGCGACTGCACCAGCTTCAACATTGGGACCATCTCCCTGGGCGCCAACTACGTCAGCGCAAATGCGACCTTCGGACCCAACGGCAATGGAGCGGGCGGCGCTTCGACCCTGGCACTGGACGCAACCGGCAAGATTCTGACGATCAAGTTCGGCAACTCGGCAACTGGCAGCACACTGCAAAATGTCGGGATCACAAAGCCGTCGTACACACCCTCTGCAAATCTGACAGACGTCGCCGGAAACGCATTTGCATCGCCTGTCACGACTTTCACCGAAACTAACCAGTCCGGCTTCTGAGGTTATCCGGACGCCACAATTAGGGTCGCCCTGCAGTCCACCTGGCTGCAGGGCGATCTGCGTTACGCGGCGCAGGTCACTTCCGCCGGCGGACCACCAGCACGATGTACAGGGCAACGCCCACGGCCACCAAGGCGCCGATGCTGATTCCTAGATTCCCAGTGTTGAACATGACCGGTTCCCTTCTTGCGGAGGATGTTGTTCACGTATGCCACATCAGCGATTCGCATATCAGGTTGCGACCCGCAGGCTCCGCCGCGACACCCAAATAACCCGTGCGTCAGGGATTTTGCCGGTCGAAAACGGCATCCGGGTCACTTGCCCTTCGACGGCGTCGGCTGCGAAACGGTTCCGGGGGCGCTGACCAGGTTCTGCGGCGGGGCGTCAAAGTTGCCGTGGTCGTACAGGCCCACAACACCCTGCATGTACTGCGCCCACTGCGGACCGGCGATGAATGCCCCATCCACCGCCGGGTAGAACTTACCGTTGACGGTGATGTTGCGGCCCAGCCTGGTGGGGCCGCCGTTGAAGGGGTCGCCGAAGAAGGACGCCGTCGCCAGGCCCTTCGTATAGCCAACCACCCAGGTCTGGTTGTTGTACTCGTTGGTTCCGGTTTTGGCGGCATCCGGAACTCCCAGCTTTTGCGGGATCAGGAGGCCGGAGCCCTTGGTGAGGACGTCCTGGAGGACGTTGGTGACGGCCTTTGCGACGTCCGGTTTCAGGGCACCGGCCTGGCAGGAGGACGTTTGGCCGCCGATCTTGTTGCCCTGGGAATCGTCCACCTCAGTGATGGACATCGGCGAGCAGTAGGTCCCGTTGGCGTCAAACGTGGCGAAGGCGTTGGCCATGGTCAGCGGCGCGACGTTCTGGCTTCCCAGGATGTTGCCCAGGGTTGAGAGGTCGATTTTGTTGCCGTTTCCGCTGCCCAGGTGCAGGCCGATGGCGTCGGCGGCGCGCTGGACATCGCAGAAATCGTTAAGACCCGCGAGTGAGGCGAACGTTGCCGTGTTGATCGACTGGTAAATGCCTTCCCGGACCGTCATCGGCCGGTACCAGTTGGGCTCATCGTTCTGCAGGTCCGAGGATTGCGGCACGGTGCTGTCGAACCAGCCCTGGACCGGCTGGCAGGTGGTCTTCCACGGGTAGTAGATGCCGTAGCGGCGCTTGGAAGCGTCCACAACCTGGTTGGTGGATTTACCCTCGCCCAGCCACGCGGCCAGGGTCACCGGCTTCATGGTTGATCCCGGCTGCATGCCTCCCACACCACCCAGGCTGTTCCCGGCACTGTCAGAGCTGTCCACGTTGAAGTTGTAGTCGGAGACAAACCCGGCGCCCTGGTCTGGCAGTTTCCGTGAATTCTGCGCCATGGACAGGACCTTGCCGGTGCCCGGTTCGATGGTCACCAGCGAGGCGCCCCACTTGTCCGGGTTTGCGCCGGCGGTGGCATCCACCTGCGCCTGGGCCGGTCCCTGCAGGCGCGGATCCAGGGTGGTCTTGATGGTCAAGCCACCGGCCATGATCTTCTGGTCCCGCTCGTCCAGGGTGGCGCCATACGCCGGGTCGTTCTCGATCTGGTGCAGGACGTAGTCGCAGAAGTACTGGGCCTGGGCCGCGTAGGCGCAGCCCTGCTTCGGTGGATTGACCTTGAGCTGGATCGGAGTGTTCACAGCGTCGTCATGCTGCTGCTGGTCGATGTAGCCGTGCTGCAGCATGGCGTCGAGCACCAGGTCGCGGCGGCCTTTGGCCGCTTCCGGGTGCACCGTGGGGTCGTAGAGTGACGGGCCGTTGACCAGGCCGGCCAGCAGGGCGCCCTGGGGCAGGGTGAGGTCCTTGGCATCAACAGAGAAGAAGTACTGGCTTGCCGCCTGGATGCCGTACGCGTTGGCGTTGAAGCCGACGACGTTCAGGTATCCGGCGAGGATCTGGTCCTTGGAGTACTTCTCCTCCAGGCCGATGGCGAGCTTCATCTCCTTGATCTTCTGGTTCACGCCCTTTTGCCCGTTGAGCACCACCTGGGCATCCTTGCCCTGGGCGATGAGGTTCTCGTTGAGCATGTTCGTGACGTACTGCTGGGTCAGCGTGGACGCGCCCTGGTGGCCACCGGCGGCATCGACCGCCAGCGCCCGGAAGATGCCTTCGGGATCGATTCCACCGTGCTGGTAGAACCGGTAGTCCTCGACCGCCACGATCGCGTTCTTGATGTTGGGTGACATCTGGTCGAGCCGGATCCGGGTCCGGTTCTCGTCGAAGAGCGTCGCGATCAGTGACCCGTCCGCCGCCAGGACACGCGTCATCTGTGCGGGCGGCGCGGAGAAGACATCATTGGGCAGGTCGGTGGTCAGGGCGGCGGAACCGCCTGCCACTGCCGTCTCGGTCAGCGCTGCGGCGGGTACCATCAACCCGGCCACCAGGGCGCCGCAAAGGGCGCTGACACCGATGAAACCCAGGAACCAGCCAAGCGTGATTCCGGTGGCGCGGAACAGGTTCCTGCGCCGGGGCACGGCTGGGGAAGTTGGGGACGGGACTCGTTTGGGCATTCGTGTGTCCGGATCTTCTTCCTTGCGGGCAACCGTACGTTTTTACCCTACTCTTCAGAATTCACGTCCCGCGGGCCCACCCCCGCAACCACGCGGGACTCCGGGATAACTCATGGCATTTTCCCAGCAAAGTCGGCCGCCCAACAGATGCCTCCAGCGGCGTAGGCCTCTAACAGGGGTAGCTTCCGCCCCAGGTTAGGTAGTGGATGTGCTTGTTGCCGGGACCCGGCGTCGCTAGCGTGAGCCTACTGGACCGGTAACTGGGGCTGGGCCAGTGATCACCTTGGGGGAAGGAAACCCGATGTTCGCAGCCACGCGCCGACTTGTCCGCTGTACACCGGCGGTTGCTGTCCTGCTCCTCGCCGCGGCCTGCCAACCACCCCAGGCCGGCCCTGTCAGTTCCTCTCCGCCTTCCACTTCCCCGCCAGTCGCCGCGCCGTCGGCTTCCACAACGGCCCCAGTGCCCACTGCCTCAGCATCGCCATCGCTGACATCAACGCCATCTCCAACCGCGCCAAGAGACTGGGCGGAGACCGTGAAATTGGTCAGCTCAGGGGTGGCCCGCGTGGCCGTAACACTATGCGACGGCGGCGGCGTCGGCACCGGCTTCCTAGTGGGCAACGACCTGATCATGACGGCGGCCCACGTGGCAAAGAACGAGGCCGCCATCAACGTTTCGGTGAACGGCCAGTTCACATCGGCCACGGTCCTGGGGATCAACGACAATCTGGATTTGGCCCTGTTGCGGACGCCCACGGCTGTGACCGGTTACAGGTTCAATCTTGCTCCGGACCTTCCCACCCAAGGCGTTGAGGTGGCAGCACTTGGCTTTCCCCTCGACCGTGGACTGACCTTCACCTCCGGCCGCGTCAGCGCCCTCAACCAGGAAGTCAGCCTCCCTGCCGGAACAGTTCGGGGCCTCATCCAGACGGACACGGCCATCAATCCAGGCAACAGCGGCGGACCCCTGCTCCTCATGGACGGCAGTGTGGTGGGGGTGGTCAGCTCGAAACGGACGTGGGTCCTGGGCACCCGGGACCAGAACAATTACGGTGCCGAGGGCGTGGGGTACGCCGCTCCGGCACCATCTGCCGCCGCGGCTCTTTCAGACTGGGGCCGCCGCACTACACCGCTACCCCAGGCCAGCTGCGACAACCAGGCGCAGACTTCCAGCAGCGACATCATCACCACCAACCATTCGAACCACGAGCAGGCACCCAAAGTCATCCAAAGCCTGCTCACCCATGGACAGGCAATCAACCGGGCTGCCTACGACACTGCTTTTGCCGTCCTGACTCCCGAACTGCAGGCCAGTGAAGGCGGACTGGCCAAGTGGAGTTCCGGGCTGGGAACGTCCTTCTGGCGCGCCCTGACCGTCAACACCATCAACGGCTCCGGCAACGAGCTGACGGCAGATGTCGTCCTCCGCACTGAGCAGGCCGCGGCCGACGGTCCCGGCGGCCAAACGTGCTCCGACTGGGGCATCCGCTACAGGATGTCCTGGGACGGGACCATCTGGCGGATGGCAGCCGCGTCCACTCCCTCAGGGCCACCCAAAGCCTGCTGACCGCCCCCAGTACCAGTCAGCCGGCGCTGGAGGTGGGCACCGGAACAGGCGTGGAGCCGTAACCGGAGTCAGGGGTGGGCGCCTGGGTCGGGTAGGCAACGGACGACGTCGGCTGCGGGCCTTCCGTGTACTGTCCCGTCGGTGCGGTGGCACCGGACGTCGGGGCTGGGTTGGGATCCCAGGCAGGCACCGTCCCCGGACCGGACGGTTCCACGACGGCCGCGGACGGCGTGCGCGCCGGGCTGGGATCAGCCGAAACAGAGGGTGCAGGCGTGGAAGCTGAAGTCACCGACGCACCTTTGACGATGGCCGTGATCTGCTCCCTGTATCCGTTGAGGGTGGCCTGGATATCGGAGAGCGGTACGTCGCGGATGTTTCTCCCGTACTCGGCGATCTGGGCCCACAGCGCTTCCAGCTGGTGCTTGCTGTCCCCGTCCAGCGGACCATCAAGGGTCAGGACCAGCTGGCTGGCCAGGGCGTAGGTGAGGCAATCAAGACAGTTGTAGTTGGCCGCCGCGGAAAGGTTCTGCGGCACGATCACGTCCGTCTGACCCACGACCAGCACCACTTGGAACCCCACGGCAACCGCCGCGCAGCCCGAACAGTTGGCAAAGGCGTAGGCCTCATTGGTGGTGGTGACGGGTTGGCCGTCCTCGGCCCACACCAGCGCGAACGCCACGCTGTACTGGACGGAGCCGTCGGTGGTGTTGACGGCGAGCGCCTGGTTCCCGTCGCCCTCGGCAGCGGCCGGCCGGTCGAAAGGGAACACCCAGGAGGGTGCCGCAGCAGCGGGACCTGCGTCGGAACCGCCGCCGGCAGCAGGAGCGGCGGAGGCGCCCGCCGGTACCAGCACCATGCTCAGCTGGGGGTTGTCCCGGGTCGGTTTGGCCGTGCCGGCAGGCCACAGCGCAACGGTTCGTCCCGCCGCGCCCTGTCGCAGCGCCCCGCCGTCGCGCGCTGGAAGGATGGTCCGGGTGGCATCACCCAGCGTCCCGCGCTCGTAGGCCTGCACCGGGCGGTACGTCCCGCCGTCGGGCCACCATGCCCAGGCGAGCCCACCGAGGAGGACGGCCACGGCTCCCATGGCCACGATGCGCTGGGCAACCTTGCCGCGCGTCTTCTGCCACAGCCCGGTCACCAGCTGCCGCAGCAGCCGCACCACGATGTACACCACGCCCAGTACGGGCACAGCCACCACGATGATGGCCAGCGCGCGCACCGTCACGCCCAGGATGTCACCCGCGGACAGGCTCGCGGCCAAAGCTTCCTGCTGTTTGCCCACGCTTGCCCACCCGGTGGCCAGCAGCCGCGGCAGGGACAGCACCATCATCACCATGCTGAACAGCAGCACCGGCAGCGTCACCAGGACCCAGATAGTGACCACAGCCCGCGCCCATGGTTTCAGCACCTTGCTTTCCGGGTTTCCCCACCGCCACGGAAGGATCCCCAGAAGGGTCGGCTTGATCCGCTGGAACAGGTCAGGCACCCCGGTGGCGTCGGCCAGGATGTGGTAGCCGTCGTATTTCACCAGCGGGATGAGCTGCCGGACCATCTGCAGGATCTGCGTGACCACCACCAGCAGAAGTGCGTCGAACCCGGTGGCCCACCACAAACCCATGATGGCCACCGCCACGATGGCGTTGAAGTACAGTCCGCCCAGGTCGGTGCGGATCCTGCCGCCGCGGCCCAGCCGGTAGGAATCCGTGACGTCCGTGAAGAACGCGGGCCACAGCAGGTACAGCCCCGCCCCCATGGCTCCGGGCGTCGCCCCGCCTTTGCGGGCGGCAGCGGCGTGGCCGAATTCGTGGAAACCGGCGGAGAGGATGGTGACTGCGAGGATCAGCAGCAGGAGGGCCGGCTGTTCGAAGGCCTCATGGGTGGCCGAGCCCAGGCCCTTCACCATGAGCACCCACCAGCATGCGGCCAGGAACGCGGCCGTCACGGCCACCACCAGCAGCGGGTGGAACAGCGCGGCGAACGGGGCGGTGATCCTGCGCGTGCGCTCGGGATCGGACACGATGAAGCGGAACCGCAGGCCCAGCAGCGGGTTGGACTTCCTGACCTCGGGCTGGCTGCCGTCGGCGAGCCGGAGCAGGCCCATCGGCAGCAGCTGGGAGTCCATCAGCGTGCGGACGTTGTCCGCGCTGACCAGGCGCCCGGAGCCGTCGCTGACGTGCCGGGCGATGGCGTCCAGGTCGCGCGTCCCGTCCGCCCCCTCCAGCACCAGGTACAGGAGCCGGGTCAGCTGGAGGGTCTGCCCGTCGCCGCGGCGCACCAAGGACGGCGGTTCCCGGTAGCCGGAGCCTTCCGCCGGGCCAAGCAGCTGCACGCCGTCGGCCAGCGCAGGAAGGTGGGCACCCGCCGTCGTGATGGTCCCGCCCGGCGGATCCTGGGAAAGGCCGGCGCTCGACGACGGCGGGCCCGCCTGGGCAGGCGGCCCGCCTTGGGTCTGGGTCATCTTGGCTTACTGCTGCAGGTCGGACTGCTGGCCGGCCGTGGCGTTGGCGGCGCCGTCGATGTGCTGCGAGATGGTGGCGCTCTGGTCCGAGATGGCGCCTGGCTGTCGATGGAGCCGATGTTGGCGGCGACGGCCGCGTCGATGGGGGCCGCAACGTTGGCGTTCGCGGCGACGGCACCGTTGATGGGGGCGGCGATGGCGGCGTCCGCATCGAGGTTGACGTCAACGTTAAGCAGGTTGCCGTTCAGCGCACCCGCTGCGTCCGTGACGCCACCGGTGCTTGTGGGCGCAGGTGCCGTTCCGGTGGTCCCATCAGTGCTGCCGGCGTCCGTGGTGCCGGCATCGGCTGCGCCGTCGCCCTGGCCGATCACGCTGTCCTGGGTGGAATCAGCGTTGGCAGCTTTCCTCTGCCGCTGCCGGTTATATCTAAGAAGGCATTCCGGGACTATCGCGTTTCGAGGAGCAAAGGCGCCGCCGCAGCAGCCATCAGTTTGTGGTCGTGCGCTGCACCCGGTATGACGGACAAGGCCCAGTTGAACTGATCCCCTTCCCGGGCTGCATTCCGGGACGCCTGGTAGAACGCCAACCCGCGCGTCAGCCTGTTGTCGCCCTGGGCATCTGTCTGCCGGTCGCGCTGAAGCATCGCATCTTTCGGGTCGACGTCGTCGGCGCCGAGGAGGATGATCAGGCGCCGGGAAAAGGCGTCTCTTAACGCCTTGGGTGCGAGCGGCGAGTTTTTCAATCCGTACGGGTACTCAACGCTTTGGTCCGGCATGGTGTACCAGCCGGCGTTTGCTGCGACTGCGACGCTGACATGGTTCGTTGGGGTGAATTCCATGAAGCGGTGGACAAACTGGCCTCCCGCTGAATGGCCGAAGAGCGCGTACTTTTCGGTTTTGCTGTTGGTATCCCGGACCACTGCCTGGAAGAGTGATTCCACTACATTAAAGCTCCAGGACTCTGGCGGGTTGATGTTACCGGCGGAGTCGAGGATGTTGCCCTGGTTGTAGCTGGCGGCGCCCGGGTAGTCGTCTTTCGAAAATTCCAATACCAGCAGCAGCGTGTTGCTGTTCTGGATGAGGGGCAGCCAGTCCGATCGGTAGGACTCCCCGTCGCGGTGCGCCCCGGTCATGACCATCAGAATCTGCGCCGACGACGGATCGTCCGGCGCCTTATACCAGACGCGGATGGGCTGGTCCTGCAGTGGACCTTGGCCACTGAAAGCGAAATCGCCTGTCTCGCCCGGCGATATCATCCGTGTCTGCGAACTGGTGGCAGTGGGGCTTGCCATGTCTCCTCCTCGATTGGACTGCGTCGGTCCTGCCGGGGTTCCTTCGGGGGCGGCAGTGCAGGAAACAGCGAAGGTGAGCACGCTGATGGCGGCCGCGAGCATCCTGAGTACAGGCCGTCTGCGCCTTCGGACGCGCCGGGCACTCACTCCCGCGGCTCGAAACAGCGGCACGGCATCCTGGCGACATCGCCCTGGATCTGAAGCGCCGGATGGACCAGGGGAATGGCACTCACCATTTGGGGCGCAGTGCAGGGTTGCGTCAGGAAGCCGGTCATGGCGTTGTCGGTGTTGAAGCACTTCACCACGAACTGGGCCGGGGCATCCTTCCGCAATTCGAGGCCGAGCGATATCCCCACCCCTTGTTTGCCAAAGGACGCAAAGCGCCCCGGGGTGCCGAAAACGAAATTGCCAAGACTGTAGGCGACAGGCACCTTGTCGATGTATTCGATTTTGTCGGCTATGTGGGGTCCGGTGCCGACGATGAGGTCGTAGCCGGCATCCACCATGGCCTGGGCCCAGAACCGCTGTTCAGGGAGGGTTTCCGTATAGTTGTCGCCCCAGTGAACGTAGGCAATGACCCAGTCAGCGCCGGCAGCACGGGCCAGGTCGTAGCCCCTCTGGACGGTTTCCGGGCTGAAGGCAACCGTTCCGGGGGTTGTTTCGTCTGCCCGTGTTGCCTTCCCGAAGTTCTCCCCCAGCGCGACGACGCCGATCGTCCCCATATCCGTGTGCCAGATGAGCGGCCGTTCCGCCTCTGCCAGGTTGTGGCCGGCCCCGAAGGTGTCCATTCCCGAGTTTGCTGACAACTTGACGGTGTCCTCGAGGCCTTCGATTCCCATGTCCATGGAGTGGTTGTTGCCCAGGCCCAGTGCATCAATGCCGGCTTTGGAAAGTGCCCAGGCCGCCATGGGGTCCGCGTGGTAGGAAAACTGCTTGCCGGGACTCAGGGGCTGGGTGGAGTAGGTCATTGGGGCTTCTGCGTTGGCGATGACCAGGTCACCATCGATCATCGGAAGGACCGCCGCCATCGCTGCCTCGTAGGCTGCAGCGTCTGCCAGGGGCGCCTCGCCGTCCCCCAGCATGGTGTCTCCCAGGAACTGGATGGACAGATGCTCATCCTCCAGGGCCCCGGCCGCGAGGTCTATTGATTCAACGTGGGCGGCTTCCGTTGCGCCGTAGTTGGCCGCCAACGCCCCGGTTCCGCCCAGGGCCACGGCCAGTGCAGCGGCGATGAGGACCCGGTCGCGCTTCTTGGGGTGCATTAGGCTCCGCTTTCCTGGTTGCCGTACAGCCGGTGTTCCCCGCTCAGGTTTGACTCCAGCCACGCCCTGTCCCGGTACTCCTCGCCGGACATGACCTCGGCCACCGCTCCGCCTTTAAGGACAACCACCGTGTTGGCCATGGCGATCTCCCGGGGATCCTGCGTGGCAATCAGGACTGTGCCGTCATAGCGGGCCAAAATGGCGGCGAAGTCGGCCTTGGCCTTTTGGTCAAGGCCAAGCGTGGGCTCATCCAGGAGCAGGATCGGCGGGTTGCCCACCAGCGCCCGGGCCAGGGCTATCCGCTGCCGCTGGCTGTACGAAAGATTGAGCCCGCCCTCCGTGACCCACGTCTGCAGCCCGTAAGGAAGATCCGGAAGCATCTCGTCCAGGCCCGTGGCAGACAGCACGCGTTCCACTTCCTCCTCGGAGGCCCGGGGGGACGCATAGGTAATATTGCGCCACAGGGAGCCGCGCATCAGCGGCAGCTCAGGCCCGGCAGCCCCAATCCACCGGGAGGCGGAACGCAGGGCGGTTTTGCTGAGCATCTGCCCGTCGATAATCACGCATCCGCCGTCCGGGTCCACAGTTCGGGAGACCAGGCCCAGCAGGGTCGATTTTCCGCTGCCGCCCTCCCCGGTGATGGCGACCACGTCCCCCGGGGCTACCTGGAGGTCGACCTCGCTCAGCGCGCCCTGCACCGACACGGACATGAAGTTGATGGAACCCTTCCGGACTCTCAGCGGAGCATGGCCGCCGCTGTCGAGGTCCCGGGTGGAACTGCGGAGGTATTCCTTGATTTTGCCCACGGAGACCTGGGCCCGGTGCCAGTAGTCGTGGGCCAGGCCCAGGGTTCGTACCGGCCCGGACAGTTGCCGGGTGACGACGACGAAACCCACCACAGTGCCGATGGTCGCTGTCCCCCGCCGGACTTCAAAGAGGCCGACAGTGAGGACCGCCCCCAAGGCCAGCAACGCGAAGGCGGTGGAGACTCCGCGGAGGTAGCCGCGAAGCCGCGCGACCCTTACCAGTGCCCGTGTCAGCTCGTCGTTTTGATGGGAGAGCCGGCTGTATTCCCCTGCGGACCGGCCGAAGACCTGCACCACGGGCTGGGCGTTGAGTTGCTCGTCGATGTTGCTCATCACCAGCGAACGTCGCCGGCGCATGACACGCGTCGCCTGGCGCATGCGTTGGCCGGCAAGGAAGGACGCGGCGGCCCCCACGGCGACCGTCACCACGATGGCCAGTGACATCCAGACGCTGAAAAAGAACAGGACAGCCAGCGCGCCCACCATGACGATCGCGGCAATGATTCCGCTCAGCACGCCCCGGCTGATCCACAGCCGTGTCATTGAAAGGTCGCCAAGGAAGCGCAGCAACAGGCCGCCGCGGGCCCGGTGCTGGAATTGGCGGGGCGTCATGCCCTGCAAGTGGCCGTACATTGTCATCCTCAGCACACGTACAGCTTCGTAGCCTGCAGTCTCCGCAACATTGAAACCGGCTGCGCGGAGCCATCCGTGCAGTAACGCCACGACGCCCAGCAGTCCTGCCTGGATCAGGGCCCACCTCCATTGCAGGTCCGCGGCGGCTCCTACCGTGGCCGGGGCCAGTCCGTCCACAATCAGGCGCAGCAGGAGGATATAGGCGACCAGCGTGGCCACCTGTCCCAGCCCAATAGCTATGGCTTTGGCGTAGACCTTGCCCGGAACTCTGTAGAGCCTGTCTTTTCCGGCCGCTGCGTTCACCACAGGTCCGCACTTCCCGCGGAAGTGCTGGGCCTGGGGAATCCGAAAAATCCCGGCCTTGTCCGCGGCTGCCGCTCCGGCGACGAGGTGAAGGGTCCAATGATCACTTCGTTGGCTGCGGGCTCGGCCTGGACTTCAATGGCTGTTTCGGCCTTGTCCGCCTGGGCGGCCGCCAGGACGTCCTGGATCCCGAGGAGGGATGCCGCGGTACCAGGCTCGGTGAGTTCTTCACGGGTCAGCACTGGCAGCCCCGTCACTTTTGCGGCTTCCCGGATGGCCAGGGGGGACCGGGTCAGGAGTCCCGTTACCGCAAGGACTTTGTGCCCCAGTTTCTGGAGGTGGGAAACCCCGGCTACCGCGCCCATCGAATCCGGGGCGGCGAATATGACGGCGTCCACCATGTTTCGCAGGACGTTCGCCTCCAGCAGGCGGGACGTTTCGTCCTGGTAGATTCCGTCGGCGATTTCCACCAGGTTTAGGGCGGCGCCCGACGCCGTCAGGTGGTTCACCAGTTCAGCAAACTTCGTCTCCAGCACCTCCATTGGTTGGCGGTACGTTGAGGCGAGGCCAACGTCGGTGAAATCGAGCATCAGGTGGGCGCCGGCGTCGAGCATGCACCAGTAGTCGTTTCCGGAACCTGTCCCCGTAACTTTCGTGGCCCCCACAGCGACGCCCGCTTTGCTCAGCCCGTTGACAAGGCAGTGCACGGTGGTTGTCTTGCCCGAATTCATGGCTGTCCCGATCACGGCGATGGTCCGGGGACGGGGAAGATGGGGTGAAACGGGCGGCAGGGCGAAATCCTGGATGTTAAGGGGGCGTCCTTTGGCGTCCCCCAAGAGCCCAAGTGGCTCGATTTCCGTTGCCCGCCGAACGGCCATACTCCTGCTCAGGACCTCCGAGGCGATCCCGCCGGAGGCGACCAGCTGGGTTTCGCCGAGGGTGGCGGGGACCCGGGATTCGAACTGGTCGGTGGCGTACCGGTCACCGTAGGTGACGATGATTTCGTCATCATCGTGCAGCACGGCACGCCGGCCGTTTGGCTGTTCGATGTGGCGGTGGTGGCCCAACTGTACGATCCGGGCCAGCACAAGATCGCCCGATCGGGGACGGACTGCGCCTGACACCAGCGATGCTATCCGCTCCGGTACCACCCGCCGGGTGGTAAAAGCGGCTTTGGCCCTCGCCACGCGAACAGGGTCCAGCGGTTTGACCCATACCCCTCGATCTGTGCTCATGCCCCGCACGCTAATGGGGAATACAAGCCGGGGACAGGGAAAGCGGTACCTGAAATTCAGGTTAGGGACTACTTGGTGTCCAGCAGCAAAACCCGCGCGGAATCCCAAGTGGCGTGGTTGAATGGCGAATGTGCCCCCCGGCACAGTGAGCCCCAACCGGACACCAGGAGGACAGCATGACTGGAATCAACTCGAAGTTCGACAAGGAATACATCGACAAGGGCATCGACGAGCTCGCGAAAGCGCCGGTGGAGGCGCTGAAGGGACTGTCCGAAAGCGACGCCCAGAAGCTCAAGGAAGCCCTGAACATCAAGACGGTCAAGGATCTGGGCACCAACAAGTTCTTCACCTGGGCGCAATCGGTCGCCAAGCTCGCGGAGTAGCGCGCACCCGCAGGTCACAGCAAAGCCCTTGGCCCCGGCCAGGGGCTTTCCTGTGTTTTCGACGGCAGGCATTCCGGCGTCATCCACATAGCTGCCCTGCTGATTACCTGCCGCTGCCGGTCATTCCTTAGAGTGGAGGGTGGCAACAGCGGATGGAAAGGCGGCGACCGGCATGAATGCTCCGTTCCGTCTCCCCCGTGTCATTGCCTTTACCGCGGCCATGCTGACCCTGGCCGCGGCTGCACACGTAGTGGCCGGCGGTGTGCTGCTGCCCCATCCGGCGATCATGGCCGGAATTGTGGCGCTGGTGCTTGCGCCGGTCACCATCCTCTCGAAAACCAAAATCAATGCCGCGGCGATGCTTGGGCTCCTGGCGTCCAGCCAACTGGGCCTGCACTGGGCCTTCGATGCGCTCTCGGCGTCGGTTGCCTTCACCCCGGCTGACGGCGCCCACGTCCACGGATCATTCCCTGCCTCCGCCGCCCTGATGCCCGGCCATGAGGCCGTGCCGGGAGCCTTGATGCTGGCCCTGCACGCCGCGGCCACAGTGGCCACCGCCCTGGTCCTGGCCAGAGGCGAGGCGGCCGTGTGGGCCCTGGCGGCATGGCTGCGCCCCCTGGTCCGGATCCTGGCTTCCCTTGCCATTCCGGAGTGGCCGCGCCTTTCCGCGCCGGCCGCCGTCGTTATTCCCTTCCGGTGGCGGAACCTTAAGCTGCCCGCCCTCCGCGGACCGCCGGCCTTCCACGCCGCCAACTAGGTGTATTGACCTGAGAGGTTGATGACGCGGCTGGCCGGTGTCTTACCTTTGAGTGCAGTGTGGGCTCGATGGTGATTG
>NZ_JARDJH010000058.1:0-13997 GCF_039907755.1 Pseudarthrobacter sp. CC12
GTTGGCTGTGTGTGGTAACCACCAACCTAAGAGGTCTTCACCTATTCACGATGTAACCAACGTCCTGACTCAGTACAGCTAGCGGCGGCGGAACGCCGGGACTAACTCCGCCCGAATTGGCGTAACCCTGCCGCTGTGGCAAAATTAACCCTTGTGTCTGCTGGGTCCGCACCTGCCACAGGGGGTAGCGCGGCCAACAGCCCGACAACCGGCTCCCTCAACCCTTGAAGCAGCCGGGACTTTACTTCGGCGGTGAGCCCCCGGCCTGCTTTCCAGCAGCCTGACTTGCCCGCCGTGACCCAAAGTGAATGACCTGTGGCGTTCACCAGGAGTGCAATCATGCATATTCTCGATTCCCTCGACGCAGCCTCGCTGCGCAACGATGTTCCGCAGTTCCGCGCGGGCGACACCCTCAAGGTGCACGTGAACATCATCGAAGGCAAGAACACCCGTGTCCAGGTCTTCCAGGGCTTCGTCCTGGGCCGCCAGGGTGACGGCGTTCGCGAAACCTTCACGGTCCGCAAGGTTTCCTTCGGTGTCGGTGTGGAGCGTACCTTCCCGGTGCACTCCCCGATCATCGAAAAGATCGAGGTTGTCACCAAGGGTGACGTCCGCCGCGCCAAGCTGTACTACATGCGTGCGCTGCGCGGCAAGGCTGCCAAGATCAAGGAAAAGCGCGACTTCAGCACCGCAAAGTAAGTCTTCCGGACTTATTGCCAGCTGGAGCGCGGCCGTACCCGGCAAGCGCCGGAGCAATGCACCAGCGCCAGGATACGGACCATGCACCAGACAAAACGCCAGCCCCGCAGAATGGGCTGGCGTTTCGTCTTTCCGGCCCTGATCCTTGCCATCGCCATCAGCGGTTTGGTCAGGTCCTTGTGGCTCGATGTCTATTTCATTCCCTCGGAGTCCATGGAACCGCTCCTGGAAGGCGGCGACCGGATCCTTGTCTCCCGCACCGATTTCCAAACCGAACCCATCCGGCATGGCGACGTTGTCGTCTTCGACGGGCGCGGGAGCTTTGCGCCCCTGAACAGCGGCAAAGGCCCTTTGGTAGATGCCACTGCATCCGCGATGCAATGGGTCGGGCTGGCCGGCAGCGACACTACCTACGTCAAACGCGTGATCGGCCTTCCCGGTGACACCGTGGTCTGCTGTGATGCCGGAGGGAAAGTCACGGTCAACGGGACAGCACTGGATGAGCCCTATGTCTTCCCCGGGGATGCCCCGAGCACGCAGAAGTTCAATACGGTGGTTCCCGAGGGCAGGCTGTGGCTGATGGGGGACCACCGTTCTGTTTCCGCCGATTCACGCAGCCTGCTCGGTGCTCCGGGAGGCGGACTCGTTCCACTTGACCGGGTGATCGGCAGGCCGGTCCAGATCCTCTGGCCGCTTGATAGATTTGCCCCAGTAGCACGGCCGCCTGCACCGGGGCCCACAACAGAGAACGGACGGTAAATGCCCGAGAACCAAGCGCGGAACCCTGAACCGCGCCATGACGGCGCTTCCGAGGAACCGGCCGTTCCAGCTTCTTCTTCCGAGCCGGGCGAAGGCACTGGGCCGGAAGCTCCCGCCAGCAGGCGGAGTAGGTTGGGGTCCAAAGCCGCCGGCAAGTCCGCCGGGAATCCCTTCCTGGGCTGGCTGAAGGAAATTGCCACCGTGGTTGTCATCGCGGTGGTGCTGTCTTTCCTTATCAAGACCTTCCTCTTCCGCGCCTTCTTCATCCCGTCCGAATCAATGGTGAACACCCTGGACGTCGACGACAGGATTTTCGTCAACCTCCTGGTTCCCGAGCCCTTTGCCCTGAGCCGCGGCGACGTCGTCGTCTTCCGTGACACCAAGGGATGGTTGCCGCCGCCGGCCCCGGCCAAGGCACAGGGCCCCTTCACCTGGGTCCAGGACGGACTGACGTTCGTGGGGCTCCTGCCGGACAACTCTGAGCAGCACCTCGTCAAGCGGGTCATCGGACTGCCGGGCGACCACGTGGTCTGCTGCGACACCGGCGGTAAACTGACCATCAACGGCACTGCCATCGACGAGACGTACATCAACCCCGCCGAAGTCCCGCAGGTCCGCAACTTCGATGTCACCGTCCCGGAGGGCAAGGTGTGGGTGATGGGTGATAACCGGAACCACTCCGCAGACTCCCGCGCGCACATGGAGACCGACGGCGGATTCGTCGACCTCAAGGACCTCGAGGGCAAGGCTGCGGTGATTGCATGGCCGCTGAACAGGATCAAGACGCTGGACAACTACCCGGACGTCTTCAAGAGCGTTCCGGCGGCCCGCTGACCATGTCCTCCGCGGTACAGGCTTCCCCAGCCACCCCAGCGCGTCCGGCCCGCAAGGCTGCCGCCAGCGGAACCAAGGCGCCAACGCTGCGGCATGAGCGCACCTTCAAAGCCCAGGGAATCCGGTTCCTGGCCGGCGTTGACGAGGTGGGCCGGGGAGCGCTTGCAGGACCCGTGAGCGTGGGAATCGCCGTCGTGGATCTTGAGCGCCAAAAGCCGCTGGCCGGGGTGCGCGACAGCAAGCTGCTGAGCCCGGCCGAGCGGGAACGGCTCGATCCTCTGGTGCGGCGCTGGAGCGTGGCCTCCGCGGTGGGGCACGCCACCGCCGGGGAGATCGATTCGCTCGGCATCATCGCCGCCCTGCGGCTTGCCGGAACCCGTGCCTGGGGCAGCATCATCGCCGCGGGCGTTGTCCCGGAAGCTGTGCTGCTGGATGGAAGCCACAACTGGCTCTCACCTGCAGACCAGCTGTCCCTTTTCGACCAGCCCGTCGTGGAGGCCGCCTGCGAGGCCCCGGTGCATACCAAGGTCAAGGCCGACATGCAGTGCCTCAGCGTGGCCGCCGCGAGCGTCATCGCGAAGGTGGAGCGGGACCGGATGATGCGCCACCTGCACACCGAATACCCGGATTACGGCTGGGACATCAACAAGGGCTACGCCACGGCAGCCCACCGGTCCGTCCTCCGCGCAGCCGGGCCGACGCCCTACCACCGGGTGAGCTGGCGCCTCCTGGGCGGCGAACTCCAGGACGCAGCGGGTTCCAACGCGGACGCACCGGACGGGGACTGACACCGGCCTCCGGCGCCGGGGGCGCCGGAGATGGTGCAAGATGGAAGCATGAGTGCCGAAGATCTTGAGAACTATGAAACCGACATGGAGCTTCAGCTCTACCGTGAGTACCGCGACGTCGTCGGTTTGTTCAGCTACGTTGTCGAGACCGAGCGGCGTTTCTACCTGGCCAACCACGTGGACCTGCAGGCCCGCAGCGCCGACGGCGAGGTCTACTTCGACCTGACCCTCCAGGACGCCTGGGTCTGGGACGTCTACCGTTCCGCCCGCTTCGTGAAGAGCGTCAGGGTCCTGACCTTCAAGGACGTCAACGTCGAGGAGCTGCCCCGCAACGAGGAGCTCGCGCTGCCCAAGGATGTGGACCTGGGAAACTAGGCACCGGCTGCAGCCCAACTTTCCCTCCACACCGGCCCCTGTCCACATAGGACAGGGGCCGTCTGTTTTCGGCCTGCGTCCGCCGCCAGGCTGGTTGCGGAGGTGGACATGAAATCCAAAGACCTGTTGGGCCGGCGCGGCGAAGACCTCGCCGTGGGTTATCTCGAAGCGCTGGGCATGCTGGTGCTGGAGCGGAACTGGCGGTGCCCCGGGGGTGAGATCGACATCGTTGCCCTGGACGGTGATGCGCTGGTCATCGCCGAAGTCAAAACGCGCCGCTCCCTGGACTACGGCCACCCGTTCGAGGCGGTGGGCCCGGAAAAGCTTGCGCGGCTGCACCGGCTGGGTGCCGCATGGTGCCGTGACCGCGAGCTGCGGATGCCCCTGCGGCGCGTGGACGTCGTCGCGGTCCTGGACGACGGCGGCGGGGAACCCCTGGTGGAGCACCTCAAGGGGGTGGGGTGATGGCCTTGGGACGGACCTACTCAGTGGCCCTCGTGGGCCTGAACGGCTACATGGTTGAGGTTGAGGCGGACATCGGCCAGACCCTCCCGGCATTTGTCATCCTGGGATTGCCGGATGCGTCGCTGAACGAGGCCAAGGAGCGGATCCGGTCTGCGGCGAAGAACTCCGGGATTCCGCTCAGCCGCCGGAAGATCACCGCCAACCTCATTCCGGCCTCGCTGCCCAAGCGCGGATCCGGGTTCGACCTCGCCGTTACCATGGCCGTCCTGCGGGCCGCGAACGACATCAAGCCCACCGGGAACACCGTCTTCATCGCCGAGCTGGGGCTCGACGGCAGGCTCCGGCCGGTAAGGGGAATCCTGCCGGCGGTCATGGCAGCCGTGCGGGCCGGCTACCCCGAGGTCGTCGTGGCCCACGCCAACCTGGCCGAGGCCTCCCTTGTCCCGGGCGCGACGGTACGGGGCTACCGCACGCTGGCCAGGCTCGCCCTCGACTTTGGCGCCGATCCGCAGGAACTTGCCCTGGACTTCGAGCCTGACGATTCCGGGGAATCCGGTGACGGCGGGGCTCTTCCCGGCCCGTGTCCGGACATGGCGGACGTCTCCGGCCAGGGCGACGCCCGGCGGGCCCTGGAGGTCGCGGCTGCGGGTGCCCACCATCTGCTGCTCACCGGGCCGCCGGGGGCCGGAAAGACGATGCTGGCGGAACGGCTTCCGGGCCTGTTGCCCGACCTCGGCGACCATGAGTCGATGGAGGTCACCGCCATCCATTCGCTTTGCGGCCTGCCCTCCTCCACGGTGCGGCTCCTGAGGCGGCCGCCCTTCGAGAACCCGCACCACTCTGCAACCGCTGCAGCCATCATCGGCGGCGGGTCGGGGCTGCCCCGGCCGGGCGCGGCTTCCCGTGCGCACCGGGGCGTGCTCTTCCTTGACGAGGCACCGGAATACGAACGGCGGGTCCTGGATGCCCTGCGCCAGCCCCTGGAGAGCGGGGAATTGGTGATTCACCGCTCTGCCGGGACCGCGGCGTACCCGGCCCGCTTCCAGCTCGTGCTTGCGGCCAACCCGTGCCCGTGCGGCAAGGCCTCGGGCAAAGGGCTGGACTGTACCTGCACTCCCGCGATGCGCCGACGTTACCTCGCCAGGATGTCCGGGCCCCTGCTGGACCGGGTGGACATCCAGCTCCAGGTGGAGCGGGTGTCGTTGACGGATTTCGGTCAATCCGGTGCCGAAGAGGACACCGCGTCCGTGGCGAGCCGGGTCCGGGAGGCCCGGTCCCGGCAGGCGGAACGCCTTCAGCGCTTTGGCCTCGAGACGAACTCACAGGTGCCCGGACGGATCCTGCGCGGGGACCTGCGCCTCGCTTCCGCAGCAACGCGGATCCTGGACCAGTCGCTTGAGCGCGGAGTCCTGACTGCCCGCGGGTACGACCGCGTCCTTCGGCTCGCCTGGACCCTTGCGGACCTGGGGCGCCGCGACGCGCCCGATACCAACGACATCGGGCAGGCGCTGGGCCTCCGGCAGGCCACGGCGGCCGCGGCATGACAGCTGGCCAGGAACGGAACGGACTAATGGAACTGCGGGTGGAAAAGGAACGGGCCTTGGAAAAGACGCGGGACATGGAAACGGAACGGCTGGCGCGGGCCGCCCTCTCACGGCTGATGGAACCGCAGGATGCGGCGGGCCTGGCCCTGGTGCAGCTTGCTGGGGCGACCGAGGCACTGCGGATCGCCACAGGTCGGGTGGCGGCCGGCCCTGACCTGGAGCGCGACATCACGGCACTCCTGGCAGACAGCGGATCGGCCGGCAGCTGGGCCGGACTGGCAGCAGCTCTAAGGCGTTGGCAGCCGCGGATCCCCGACCTCGCCCCCGAACGCGACCTGGCCACCATGGCCAGGCTGGGCGGACGCGTCATCATTCCCGGCGATGAGCTGTGGCCTGCCCAGCTTGCGGACCTGGGAATCCAAGAACCCATCTGCCTGTGGTGGCGCGGGCAGGAACAGCCGCTGCCTGCACTGGAGAAGTCCATCGCCCTCGTGGGGTCCCGGGACAGCACCAGCTATGGGGCAGCGGTCACCGGAGACCTCGCCTACTCCCTGGCGCAGCGCGGCTATACGATTGTTTCCGGCGGCGCTTACGGAATTGACGCCCATGCGCACCGGGCTGCCCTTGCCGGCGGATCCGCAGCCGTGCCTACCATCGCTGTCATGGCCGGGGGAGTGGACAGGTTCTATCCTTCCGGAAACGAAGACCTGCTGCGGGCTGTCGCCAACCAGGGCGCAGTCCTGGCAGAGGTACCACCGGGATCCGCCCCGACCCGCTACCGCTTCCTGCAGCGGAACCGGCTGATAGCTGCCCTGTCCGCGGTGACAGTAGTGGTGGAAGCGCGCTGGCGGTCGGGCGCCCTCAACACGGCACACCACGCTGAGACGCTGGGCCGCGCCGTCGGCGCTGTCCCGGGGTCTGTCCACAGCGCCAACTCCGCCGGGTGCCACCGGCTTCTCCGGGACGGAGGGGCAGTCTGCGTCACCGATGCGGCGGAAGTGGCCGAGCTCGCCTCGCCGAGCGGAACAGGACTGCCGGAGCAACGGGCTTCAGAAGCGGCAGTCCAGGACGGGCTGACCCTGGAGGACCTGATCCTGCTGGATGCGCTGCCGCTTCGCTCCACCACGTCGGTGGAAAAGCTTTCGGTCGTGGCCGGACTGGGGCAGGATTCCGTCCGGGCAGGGCTTGGCAGGCTGGGGTTGCTGGGATTGGCCGTGGCGGAGCGGGGTGGCTGGAAACGCGGCAAAGGGTAACCGTGTCAGCACGCCGGGCAGCACACGCAGCTGGGAAAGTAGAGGAGTGGAACATGAACAACTGCCCGTGGAACTCGGGAAGGCAATGGACGCGTTCGCCGGCTATCTGTTGGGGGAGCGCGCAGTCTCGGAGCACACCAGGCGGGCTTACCTGGGCGATCTGCACAGCCTCCTCGCCCACGCGGCTTCGGAAGGCGTGGCAGGACTGAAGGACCTTGAACTGGGCACTTTCCGCCGCTGGCTTGGGACCCAGAGCTCAGCCGGCGCGTCCCGGGCCACCCTGGCGCGCCGTTCCGCCACGGCCCGGGTGTTCACGGCCTGGGCGCTCAGGGAAGAAGTCATCGACGTCGACCCCGCCCTTCGCCTGAAGGCACCTAAACGGGAAGGATCCCTTCCGGGCGTGCTGCAGGCCTCGCAGCTCACCCGCATCCTGGAGGGACTTGAGGCGCAGGCCGCGGACGGCGGACCGCTTGCCGTGAGGAACCGGGCCATGGTGGAACTCCTCTACGCCACGGGGATCCGGGTGGGGGAACTTGCCGGCCTCGACGTCGACGACCTTGACCCGGACCGCCGGACGCTCCGGGTGGTCGGCAAAGGCAACAAGGAACGCACCGTCCCTTTTGGGGTTCCGGCCGCCGTGGCCGTTGACGACTGGCTTCGCCGGGGGCGCCCGATCCTTGTAAAGGACGGCAGCGGACCCGCCCTTTTCCTCGGGGCGCGCGGTGGACGTGTTGACCAGCGCCAGGTCCGTGCCTTGGTCAACACCCTCTTCGAGGCGCTCGGGGACACTGCCGCTTCCGGGCCGCATGCGCTGCGGCACTCCGCCGCCACGCATCTGCTGGACGGGGGCGCGGATCTTCGGGCGGTGCAGGAGATCCTGGGCCACAGCAGCCTGGCCACCACCCAGATCTATACCCACGTCTCGGTGGACCGCCTTCGGAAGAGTTATCAGCAGGCGCATCCCAGGGCCTGAGCGGTGTGGCTAATCGCACTGGCGTAATTTTGCGGGGTGCGGCACAATAAGAGTCACGTCCGGCAACTTTCAAGTGCGGCTTGAAGCTCCCTGAGCTTCGCGCTGCACGGCAAGTCCGGACGCGGCTTTATTCGATACATCTAAATATGCACAAGGAACCACCACCGCAGAGCAGTGCACGGCAGTTTCATCCAGGCAGAGGTCGTTGGGGAAGACGTACCTATAGCTATGGAGGATGGAATGTCTGTTGCAATGACCCGCGGTGTGCTGTTCGTTCACTCGGCCCCTACGGCGCTGTGCCCCCACGTTGAGTGGGCGGTTGGCGCCGTCGTGGACAAGCGGACGGACCTTGAGTGGACCCCGCAGCCTGCCGCGCCCGGCATGTTCCGGGCCGAGTTGTCCTGGACCGGAAACCCCGGCACGGGAGCCAAACTGGCGTCCTGCCTCCGAGGCTGGGCGCACCTTCGCTATGAGGTCACGGAGGAGCCAAGCCAGGGCGTGGACGGCGGCCGATGGTCGCACACCCCGGAGCTGGGGATCTTCCATGCCGTCACGGACGTCCACGGCAACATCATGGTGTCCGAGGACCGGATCCGCTACGCGTACGAGTCCGGCGCCGGAGACCCGGCCGCCGTCTACCACGAGCTCTCCCTCGCCCTCGGGGAGGCCTGGGACGAGGAACTCGAACCGTTCCGCCACGCTGCCGAGGGCGCCCCGGTGCGCTGGCTCCACCAGGTGGGCTGACCGCCGTCGTCCGTCCCCGCGGTGGCCTGTCCCCCGCAACACTTCCATAGCAACAAAAAGGGAGGCCCCGCCTGTTGGCGGGGCCTCCCTTGGGTTTCCGGGCTGATTGCCCGGACATGGCTAGACGCTGCGGATGGCCACCACGGCGTTGTGTCCGCCGAAACCAAACGAGTTGCTCAGCGCCACGATGCTGCCGGCAGGCAGGTCACGGGCGGAGGTGACAACGTCGAGCGGGATCTCAGGATCCTGGTTCTCAAGGTTGATGGTCACCGGTGCCTTGCGCTCGTGGACGGCCAGCACGGTCAGGACCGCCTCGACCGCGCCGGAAGCACCCAGGAGGTGGCCCATCTGCGACTTGGTGGCTGAGACGGCCACGTTGTCCACGTGGGTGCCCAGCGCAGCGCGCAGGGCCGTGTACTCGGGCTTGTCGCCAACAGGGGTGGAGGTGGCATGCGCATTGACGTGCACCACGTCTTCAGCCTGGATGCGGCCGTCAAACATGGCAGCCTTGAGTGCACGGGTGGCACCGAGACCTTCGGGGTCCGGGGCGGTGATGTGGTAGGCGTCGGCGGTCACGGACGTGCCGGCCAGTTCAGCGTAGATGCGTGCGCCGCGGGCCAGGGCGTGCTCTTCGGCCTCCAGGACCAGGGCGCCGGCCCCTTCACCCATGACGAAGCCGTCACGTGCGGTGTCGTAGGGGCGGGAAGCGCCCTGGGGATCATCGTTCCGGCGGGAGAGCGCCTGCATGGACGCGAAGGCCGCCAGCGGCATGGGGTGGATGGCTGCTTCTGCCCCACCGCACATCACCACGTCCGCCTTGCCGGAGCGGATGAGTTCCAGGCCCAGGTGCATGGCTTCCGTACCGGAAGCGCAGGCGGAGACGGGTGTGTGCGCGCCGGCGCGGGCACCGAGGTCCAGGCTGACGGCCGCGGCAACACCGTTGGGCATCAGCATGGGCACTGTCATGGGCAGGACCCGGCGCGGGCCCTTTTCCTTCAGCGTGTCCCAGGCATCAAGAAGCGTCCAGACGCCACCGATGCCGGTGGCAAACGCGACAGCCAGCCGGTCCTGGTCGAATTCGGTGATGCCCGAATCGGCCCAGGCTTCGCGGGCGGCGATGACGCCGAACTGGGTGGACGGGTCCATCCGCTTTGCTTCGACACGGCTGAGAACGTCCAGCGCAGGGGTGCTGCAGCGTGCGGCGAAGTGGACGGGGAGCTCGTACTTGGCGACCCAGTCGTCCTCAAGGGTGCGGGCACCGGAGACCCCTTTGAGGGCGTTGTTCCACATCGTGGGTACATCGCCGCCGATGGGCGTGGTGGCACCCAGACCGGTAATGACTACTTTGCGCGTCATGGGATCACTCTTTCGTCGGTGGGGAATCCGCCTGCACCTGTCGCAGGGTCCCGCACATATTGATGATCGGCCAGTCCCGGTCGGGGTTCTGCGCCGGATAAAAACGGCGGGCTGCCGGTCCGGTCATTCCGGACCGGCAGCCCTGCCAAGCCGTGAGACGGCGAAAAGCCTGGTGTTAGGCCTGGGCTCCGGCGATGAAGCTGACGGCGTCGCCGACGGTCTTGAGGTTCTTGACCTCTTCGTCCGGGATGCGCACGCCGAACTTTTCCTCGGCGTTGACCACGATGGTCATCATGGAGATGGAGTCGATGTCCAGGTCCTCGGTGAAGGACTTGTCCAGCTCGACGGCCTCCGGGGCCAGGCCGGTTTCTTCATTGACGATTTCAGCCAAGCCGGCCAGGATCTCTTCGTTGCTAGCCATTGGTGGCTCCTTTTCTTGTATTGCCGGCAGGGGCTGCCGGAAACGGTCCGGGCCGCGGATGCGACCCTTGGGCGTATCTAGGGAAGGACAATTACCTGTGCGCCGAAGACCAGTCCGGCTCCGAAACCGATCTGCAGGGCCAGCCCGCCGCTCAGTCCGGGGTTCTCCTGAAGGAGCCGGTGGGTTGCCAGCGGGATGGAGGCAGCCGACGTGTTGCCGGCCTCGGCAATGTCCCGTGCCACTGTAACGGTCTCGGGCAGCTTCAGCTTCTTCACCATCTCGTCGATGATGCGCATGTTGGCCTGGTGCGGGATAAAGGCAACCAGGTCTTCAGCCTGGATGCCGGCGGCATCGAGTGCCTGCTGGGCAACCTTGGCCATTTCCCACACTGCCCATCGGAACACCGTCTGTCCGTCCTGGCGGAGGGTGGGGTACAGCTCCTGGGCTTCCTCCAGCAGCGCGAGGTCGCCCGTGGAGTCGGACTGCCGGGCTGCCAGGCCCAGGTCGCGGACGTCCAGCAGTGAGCGGGTCATGCCGATGGCATCCCACCTGCTGCCGTCCGAGCCCCACACGGACGGAGCGATGCCGGGGGTGTCGGAAGGACCCACGACGACGGCGCCGGCGCCGTCACCGAGGAGGAAGGAGATGGTGCGCTCCCGGTTGTCGATGACGTCGGACAGCTTCTCGGCGCCCACCACCAGCACATACTTAGCGGTGCCGGACCGGACCAGGGCATCGGCCTGGGCAATGCCGTAGCAGTAACCGGCGCAGGCCGCGGAGATATCGAAGGCGGGCGCGGGCGTGGCACCGATGCGGTCAGCCAGGCTGGCCGCGGCTGAGGGAGTGGCGTACGGGTGGGTGACCGTGGAGACAATGACAGCGCCGAGTTCCGAGGCTTCAATGCCTGCCTTGGCCATGGCTTCGCGGGCAGCGCCTTCGGCCATATCGATCACACTGACGTCGGCAGGAGCGCGGTGGCGGGTGACGATCCCGGTGCGCTGGCGGATCCACTCGTCCGAGGAATCGATCCACTGGCACACGTCCTCGTTGGTGACGATGACGTCCGGCCGGTAAGCGCCGAGGCCGAGGATGCGGGTGTGCTCCTGGATGGGAGCCTGTTTCAGCGTGGGAACGCTCATGCGTTGCCCTCCAGTTCTGCGAAGAGCGCCAGTGCGGCGGACAGGTCATCGGGGGTTTTGACAGCAACGGTCTTGACGCCGGGCATGCCGCGCTTGGCAAGGCCTGCCAGGGTACCGGCGGGCGCCAGTTCGATCAGGCCGGTGACGCCCCGCTTCACCATGGTTTCCATGCACAGGTCCCAGCGGACGGGGCGGGACACCTGGGCGATCAGGCTTTCGACGGCGGCGCCACCGTCGGTGACTTCGCCGCCGTCGTAATTCGACAGCAGGGGCACCTTGGGGGCCACCGGGTTCAACGTCGGCGCCAGCGCCTTGAGCGCATCAACAGCGGGCGACATGTGGCTGGTGTGGAATGCTCCGGCCACCTTGAGCGGAATAACCCGGGCCTTGGCGGGTGGGTTCTCGGCGAGGGCCTTCAACTGGTCGAAGGTGCCCGCCGCTACCGTCTGGCCGGCGCCGTTGACGTTGGCAGGGGAAGCCCCGGTCGCCTCGATGGCGGCCAGGACCTCGGCGGGGTTACCGCCCACCACAGCGCTCATGCCGGTGGGGGTGACGGCTGCCGCTGCCGCCATGCTGTTGGCACGCTCCCGCACGAACGTCATGGCTTCCGCTTCGGTCAGCACGCCGGCCAGGGCTGCTGCGGTGATCTCGCCTACCGAGTGGCCGGCAAGGATGACAGGAAGGGAATTGAGCTCCACATCGAAGAGGGAGGCCGCGGCCACAAGCCCGGCAGCAACGATCAGGGGCTGCGCCACGGCAGTGTCCTTGATGGTTTCCTCGTCGGAGGTGGTGCCATGGGCTATCAGGTCGATGCCTGCGATGTCACTCAGGGAGGCCAGCTGGCCTGCCACCGAGGGAAGTTCCAGCCAGGGGGCAAGAAAACCCGGGGTCTGTGAGCCCTGTCCAGGGCAGACTATTGCAAGCACGTAACCAGCTTTCCAAATTACTGTGTGATCCAGCGGTGTTTCTCCGCACCAAGCTCACGGGGTCAGATTGTAGGAAGTCTACAATGCCTCAGGCCTGGTTCCGGGACGGCTGGCGCTCCGTAGCGGCCTTCGGCGGCGCTGAAAGCCGGCCCACCACCAGTGCCGCCTGCAGCACGAAGGCCTCTCTTGGGAGCAACGGGTCCCACCCGGTGACGTCGCAGACCCGCTTCAACCGGTAGCGCACTGTGTTGGCGTGGACGAAGAGTTCCCGGGCGGTGGCCTCCAGTGAATGGCCCAGCTCCAGGTAGGTTCCCAGCGTTTCGACCAGGCCGTTGGAGGCAGCCAGGAGCGGCCGGTAGATGTTCTTCACCAGGGAACGCCGGGCGGCGTCATCCCCGGAAATCACCCGCTCGGGCAGCAGGTCGTCCGCGGCCACCGGACGCGGCGCTGACGGCCACGCCCGCGCCGCCGTCAGGCCGGCAAACGCGGACTGGGCAGAGCCGCTTGCCTCCAGCAGTGAACTGGCCTCGGGTCCGTAGACCACCGGCCCCGGGGCGAACATGTCGCTCAGCTTCACGTAAGCGGTTTCGCGGTCCTGCACCCCGCCAAGGATAAGGATCAGCCGGTCGCCCTGGATTCCCACCAGCGCGTCCTCGGCGTAACGGCCCGCCATCCGCCGTAGCTCGCTGACATAGCTGGCGCTTGGTTCCGACGGCGAATTACCCACCATCACCGTGAAGCGCTCCTGCGCCTTCCAGCCAAGGGCCGCGATGCGGGAGCGCAGGGCATCGGTGTTCTCGCCGCGCAGAATGGCATCCACAATCAAAGCTTCCAGCCGGGTGTCCCACGAGCCGCGGGACTCTGCGGCCCGCGCGTAGACGTCCGCGGCAGCGAAAGCGACTTCCCGCGAATAGCGCAGCACGGCCTCCCGCAGGGACGGCTGGTCGGCCTCGGGTGCAATGACGGGCACCTGGTCCTCCACCACCTCCACCACGATCCTGATCAGCTGCAACGCCTTCTGCAGGCTGATGGAACGGGTCAGCTCCGTAGGTGCCGTCCCGAAGACGTCGGTCAGGATCCACGACGGTGAGCTGGGCCGTTCGTACCAGGTGACAAAGGCGGCGATACCGTTCTGCGCCACCATGCCGAGAGCGGAACGCTCGTCCGCGCTGAGCCGGCTGTACCAGGGGAGGGACTGCTCAAGCTTGCGCATGGTGGTGGTGGACAGTTGGCCCACGTTGGCGCGGAGCTGCTTAAGGGTTTCGGACTTCTCCGGCGTGACCTTCGGCGGCGAGGGTTTCCGCTTCGAGGACTGGCTGGCTGGTGCTGGCATTCTCTGAGCATACGGCCACCGCCGCGCAAGCTCCATTTGTGCGAAGGCTACAACGCGCCTTGCCCTGCGTCACAGCGCCCGCCGCCCCACGGCTGGTCCGCCCGGGACAGAACGACGGCGGCCCTCACCTTGTGGGGTGAGGGCCGCCGTCGTGGTTCACTGCTGGATCCGTCCAGCCGGAAGGCTAGGCTTCGCCTCCGGCGTTGCCGGTGGTGCCGGCATTGACGTTGAGCAGCTTGTACTTCTCGATTGCCTTGACCGGGGCGTCAACATCCACCTCGCCGCGGCGTGCCAGCATTTCAAGGGCACGGACCACGATGGAGTGGGTGTCGTTTTTGAAGTAGCGGCGGGCTGCTGCGCGGGTGTCGGAGAAGCCGAAGCCGTCGGC
>NZ_JARDJH010000059.1:0-12586 GCF_039907755.1 Pseudarthrobacter sp. CC12
TCATCGACTCACCCCTGACCATGCTCGTCACCGCCATCGCCTCCATCCTCATGGTCGCCGGCTGGTACGCCTGCCGCACCCGCATCCGCCAAATCGCCGAAACCCGCGACGGCTACACCGGCACGTCCCCGGTAGTCGCCAACGCTCCGGCTGACACCTTCAAGAAGTAGCTGCCGCAAGACGTCCGACGGCGGCACCTGGGTTCTGGAATTCGCAGAACCCGGGTGCCGCCGTCGGGGTTTAAGGGCAGTTCCCGGCCGTCACTTGGACGGCTTGACCACCAACGCTGACCCTCCGCCGCGCCTTACCGGCTCGGCTGCGGCCAGGGTGCGCCCGTCATCGAGGAATTCGATGGCGGTGGCCGCCCCGATCTCCGAGGCGGAGGTTCCCGGGGCACCGGCCGCCACAAAGGTGTGGCCATAGCGGGCCGCCAGGACCTTGCCTGACGGGGAGTCAATGAAGGCCTGTTCCGCTGTCACATTGGCGGTATTCCGCTGGGACGCACGGGGGGCCGCGATGGCGTCCGGGGTGCTCATGCCCAGGTCAATGCGGTTGACGATGGTCTGCAGGACGGTGGTGATGATTGTGGAACCGCCCGGTGAGCCCAGTGCCAGGAACGGCTTGCCGTCCTCCAGCAGGATGGTGGGGGACATGGACGAACGCGGCCGCTTGCCCGGCTCGATCCGGTTGGGATCGGCCTTGTCGTACACGGCTGAGAAGTCCGTGAGCTCGTTGTTCAGGATGAACCCGCGTCCGGGAACCACCATGCCGGAGCCGCCGGTCTGTTCAATGGTCAGCGTGTACTCCACCACGTTGCCCCACTTGTCCGACACGGTCATGTTGGTGGTGTTGATGTTTTCCGTGTCCTTCTCGTCCCCGGCAGCGGCAGGTTTCACCGGGCAGGTTCCGTCGTAGTTGGTGACGTCACCGGCGGTCGTCAATGGCTTGGCTGCGGCACGGGTGGGATCAAGCTCGCAGGCGCGCTCCTTTCCGAAGATCGGATCAGTCATTGCCTTGGTGGGCACCTTCACAAACGCGGGGTCACCCACATACTTGGCACGGTCCACAAAAGCCAGCGCGCTGGCCTCGAGGTAGTGGTGCAGGACGGCCGACTGGTCCTTTTTCAGTCCCGGCAGGTCGAACCCGTCCAGGATGTTCAGCGATTCGCCCACCGTGGTGCCGCCGCTGCTGGAAGGCGCCATGCCGTAGACGTCGTAGCCCCGGTAGTTCACATGCGTGGGGTCCTGGTCCAGGGCTTTGTAGTGCTCCAGGTCCTCCTCGGTCATCGAGCCTTTGGGGACTGGGAGGGTGGTGTCCTTGGACTTGGGCGGGTTCTGCACGGTGTTGGCGATCTCCTTGGCCAGCGGTCCGTTGTAGAACGCGTCCATTCCCTTGTCTGCCAATAGCCGGTAGGTGTCTGCGAGGTCGGGGTTCTTCAGGACTGATCCTACGGCGGGCGCCTCGCCGCCCGGAAGGTAGATGTCGCTGGTGGCGGGGAAAGCGGAGAAGCGGACCTTGTTCTCTGTAGTCTGAAGATTGAACGTCTTGTCCACCACGAATCCGCGGTCAGCGACCTCAATGGCAGGTTCCAGCGCCTTCTTCAGGCTGAACTTCCCCCAACGCTCCAGCGCGCGTTCCCACGTGGCGGGCGTTCCCGGGACGCCCACCGAGACGCCGCTGGTGACGAGTTCTGGCGTGAAGTTGTAAGGTTTGCCGGTCTTCGGATCGATAAAGGCATCATGGGTGATACCCGCCGGCGCCGTTTCCCGCCCATCGATGGTGCTGACTTTCCCGGACTTCGCGTCGTAGTAGACGAAGTAACCGCCACCGCCAATTCCGGCGCTGTAAGGTTCGGTGACCCCCAGGGTGGCTGCCGCGGCTACGGCGGCATCAACGGCATTTCCGCCATGCCTGAGGACATCGATGGCCGCCGCTGACGCTTCCGGGTCCACAGTACTCACCGCGCCGCCGTAACCGGTGGCCGTGGGGTTCTTGTCGGTGTGGCGCCCGTCGTCTTCATGCGGGTTAGTCGCGACTGCGGGGCTGACGGCCCCCGTGGTGACGCTTATGGCCAGCGCGGCAGTAACAGCTGCGAGCCGGCGTCCGAAATGTGGCATGGTGGCTCCTAAATGGGGGTTTGAGTGACGTGGGCCACGCTACTCTTCGGGTAGGACACACTCAACGGCTCCGGAAAGGAAGAGGCCCGCGTCCAAACCTCTAGTGATGCGCACCGGAACCGCCTGCCGTAGAAGTTGCCAAGCTTTTGCGCAGGGTTGAGGCGGAAAGGGGGTTGGGGGGGCAGCCGACGCTTAAACTTCTCGACAGGGAACGCATCACCCCGAGAGCCCGCGGAGCTGGAGATTCGCGGCATGGGTTACCCGCATACGTCTCCAGCAATGTCCAGGTCTCAGTTCAAGGGTCTCACCACAGATGATTATTCGATCGGCCACCCGCGGCGTAGTGCCGGACAAGGTCGGCACTAGCATGGCCGCGTACCGATCTCTCCACCGGAAACTACCCAAAGGGACGAACAGCATGCCTTTTGTTCAGAGCCTGGCAGCAGTCATCGCCGCGCTTGTGTTACTGCCAATCGGGGCGGCGGAAGCATCACCATCGCAGCGAGCAAGTGCCACCGTGGAAAGCAGCGTCGCACAGGAACCCACCGTCCCGGCGCCAGGGGAGACGCGCTACATCGTCCGATACGACCGGTCTGCCGATCCTGCCCAACAGACAGCTACCCTGCAGGCCCGGGGGCTGCGGACAGGACGTACGTTTTCGCACGCCTTCAAGGGCACCGTGGCGGTGGCAACGCCCCAGGCGGCGGCAGCGCTGGCGAAGGCCCCGGGCGTAGCTGGAATCGAGCCGGACCGCCCGGTGAAACTCCAAGCTACCCAGAACAACGCCCCCTGGGGCCCGGACCGCAGCGACCAGCGGACTTTGCCGCTGTCAAGCACGTATACCCCCGCGTCGGGTGGTAGCGGGGTAGCGGTGTACGTGATCGACACCGGGATCCTGTCCACCCACCAGGACTTCGGGGGGCGCGTACAGGCGGGCTTCGACGCCGTCGGCGTGGGATCAAACGGCGGCATTAATGACGGTAAAGGCTCCGTAGACTGCAATGGCCACGGAACGCACGTGGCCGGCATCGCAGCAGGGACTACCTATGGCATGGCCAAATCGGCGACCCTTGTCCCGGTCCGGGCACTCGCCTGCGACGGCACCGGCTGGGATTCGGACATCATTGCCGCCCTCGACTGGATAGTCCAACAACATCAGCCAGGACAGCCGGCCGTTGCCAACCTCAGCATCGGCGGCAGCCCGGACAGCGTCCTGGATGCGGCCGTCCAGGGTGCCATCGATGACGGGATCACAGTCACAGTTGCTGCCGGTAATGCGGGCACCGACGCTTGTGCCGGTTCCCCGGCCCGCGTGCCCGCGGCGCTGACCGTGGCCGCTTCCGACATCACGGACCGGCAGGCGTCCTTCTCCAATTACGGGACGTGTGTGGACCTCTACGCTCCGGGAGTTCAGATTACCTCCGACTGGTACACGTCCAACGCGGCGACAGCCGTCCTCAACGGCACTTCGATGGCCGCACCCCACGTTGCAGGTGCTGCCGCCATGATCCTTACCCAGCACCCTGACTGGACCCCCGCCCAGGTTGCAAACTCCCTCACGTCCTCCGCAACCACGGGCATGGTTTCAAACCCGGGAGCAGGAACACCGAACCGCCTCTTGTACGCCGGGCCCCAGGACAGCAATGGGGCGGTGACGGCCGCTGGCGGGTTCGTCCCGCGGGCCCCCTACCGCGTCCTGGATAGCCGCAACGGCACCGGAGGCATGGCCCGACCCATCGGTCCGGGCCAGACAGTGAACGTCAAGGTTACGGGGCGCGGCGGGATCCCCGCGACCGGAGTTTCAGCGGTTGCCCTGAACATCACCGTCAGCGGCGCTGCTACCGATGGGTTCATCACCGCATACGCGGGAGGCGGTGCACCGCCAGCGACTTCCAACGTAAACTACGGCCCGGGCCAGGTCATCCCAAACTCCTCCGTGACCCCAGTAGGCGCCGACGGCACTATCAACTTCACGAACACCTCCTCAGGCACCACGGACCTGATCGCTGACACATCCGGTTACTACCTCCAAGGCACTCCAACGGCCGCCGGCACCTTTCAGGCCCAGAGCCCCTCCCGGTTCCTCGATACCCGCAACAGCGTCCCCGTGGGTCCGGACTCCTCCGTGTCCTTCCAGGTAGGCGGGGTCAACGGGATCCCGCCGACTGTTTCCGGAGTCGTTTTCAACTTGACCGTAACCCAACCGCAGTCCGACGGGTTCGTCACCGCCTACCCATCCGGAACAACCCGGCCGGAGGCCTCGAATGAAAACTTCGGCCCGGGCCAGACGGTCCCGAACCTGGTCACCGTCCCGGTCGGTGCTGACGGGAAAGTCACATTGTTCAACCGCTCCGCCGGAAGGACGCACCTGATAGCCGACGTCGCCGGGTACTACATCGGCGGGACACCCACCGTGTCAGGGGCCTTCCACGCTATGAAGCCATCCCGGCTCCTGGACACCCGAACAACGTCACCTGCCGCGCCGGATTCAGCGGTGTCCTTCCAAATCGCCGGAACCAATGGCATACCTTCAACGGTGTCCGCCGCCGTTTTCAACCTCACAGTCACCGAATCCCAGTCCTACGGCTTTCTCACCGCCTACCCCTCCGGGAGCGCCTTGCCCAACGCCTCCAACCTGAATTTCAAAACCGGCCAGACTGTCCCAAACCTGGTCAACGTCCCCGTAGGACCCGACAGCAGGGTGACTATCTTCAACCGCTCCTCAGGGACCAGCCAGTTCATCGCGGACGTCGCGGGATACTTCCTGCCCTGACGCGAGGCTAGGGGATGCCGAGTGATGTGGGCCACGCTACTCTTCGGGTAGGACACACTCAACGGCTCCGGAAAGGAAGGGTGCACCATGGCAGGATCCAAGCTCGCGGTGGTAGGCGCGGGAAGCGTCGGAACCTCGCTGGCGTACGCAGCATTGATCCGCGGCTCTGCCAGCAACATCGCACTGTTCGATGTCAACGCGCCCAAGGCGGAGGCTGAAGCCCTGGACCTTGCCCATGGCAGCCAGTTCGCCGCGGCGTCGGCCACCGTAACAGGCGGCGGGGACATCGCCGTTACGGAAGGCGCCGACGTCGTGGTCATCACGGCCGGCGCCAAGCAGAACCCCGGCCAGAGCCGGCTGGACCTGGCCGGCACCAATGTGCGGATCCTGGAGCAGTTGATGCCGCCGCTGCTGGAGCGGGCACCGGATGCTGTCTATGTCCTGGTGACCAACCCGTGCGATGTCCTGACGGTGGCCGCGCAGCGGATTTCCGGACTGCCCCCGGAGCGGATCTTCTCCTCCGGAACGGTACTGGACACGTCCCGGCTGCGCTGGCTGTTGGCCCGCCGGGCAGGGGTCTCCGTCACCAGCGTCCACGCCAGCATGGTGGGCGAGCACGGCGACACCGAATTCCCGCTGTGGTCCGGCGCCACCATCGGCCCGGTCCCGATCCGCGACTGGACGGTTGGCGGGGAACGGATCTTCACGCCCGAATCCCTCACGGGCGCCGCCAAGGAAGTGGTGCAGGCCGCTTACAAGGTCATCGCGGGCAAAGGGGCCACGAACTACGCCATCGGCCTCTCCGGCGCCCGCATCGTGGAAGCGCTGCTCCGCGACGACAACGCCGTCCTGCCCGTATCCACGGTCCTGTCGGGGCTCTACGGGATCTCCGGGGTGGCGCTTTCCCTGCCCAGCGTGGTGGGCCGCGGCGGCGTGCACCGGGTTCTTGAGACACCCATGGACGACGACGAGCTGGCAGCACTGCGTCACTCTGCGGACACCCTGCGGCACTCCATGGACGCGCTGGGCCTCTGAGTGGACGTCATGCAACGCCGCCGCAACCCTCCCGGGCGGCGGCGTCGCATAAGCTCACTTCCAGGTGCCAAACGCTGGCCCACCGGGACTGGCTCGACGACGAACCAACAGGAGTAACGCATGACCAACTGGCGGATCAGGGATTTCCATTCGGCGGACCTGGACGGGATCCTGCACCTGTGGGAGACGCTTAAGGCCAACAACGTGGAGCCCGTCTATGCCCTGTCCGAGGTCCTCGCCTCCTGCGAAAAAGACCATGCAGTGGTGGCGGTGCTGGGTGAGCAGGTGGTGGGCGCCGCCGTCGGGCGGGCCGCCCACGACCAGGGCTGGATTGTCTTCCTCGCCACCCTGCCCGAATACCGGGGCCGCGGCATCGGCACCTCGCTGCTGGCCGCCGTCGAAAGCCGGATGGCCCCGCATGGCCTGAACAAGCTTTCGGCGCTGATGCCGGAATCCGAAACCCGGGTGGAGGCGTTTCTGGGCCGCGGCTTCGCGCTCAAGAAGAACCTCCGCTACTTCGAACGCACCATCCCGGTCCAGCGGCAGGAGCTCGGTGCCCTCGGCCAGCTCGGCGGCCGGGTCCTGGCACGCGACCTGTGGGAAAACGTGGCGGGGATGCGCAAGGAAAAGGAACTACTCGAACGCCGCCTGGTGCTTCCACTCGCCGAGGCGGACCTGGCCGATGAATTCGGCGTGGTGCCGCCGCGCGCCGTCGTCCTGTTCGGCCCCCCAGGCACCGGCAAGACCACCTTCGCCAAGGCCATCGCGTCCCGGCTCGAATGGCCGTTCGTGGAAGTGTTCCCCTCGCGGCTGGCCGGTGATCCCCAGGGCCTGGCCGGCGCACTGCGCGAAACCTTCCTGGAAATCGCCGAGTTGGAGCACGCGGTGGTGTTCATCGACGAGGTGGAGGAAATCGCCTCGCAACGGGCCGGGGACCCGCCGTCGCCGCTGCAGGGCGTGACCAACGAGCTGCTCAAGATCATCCCGGCGTTCCGCGAACAGCCCGGCAGGCTCCTGGTCTGCGCCACCAACTTCATCCGCGCCCTGGACTCTGCATTCCTGCGCCACGGTCGGTTCGACTACGTCATCCCCATCGGGTTGCCGGACCGGCAGGCACGCGAAGCCATGTGGCAGCGCTTCATCCCCGCCACCGTGGTGGACGGCGTGGACGTGGAACTCCTGGTGGAGCGCACCGATGGTTTCTCCC
Source organism: Pseudarthrobacter sp. CC12 (assembly GCF_039907755.1). Taxonomy (NCBI): domain Bacteria; kingdom Bacillati; phylum Actinomycetota; class Actinomycetes; order Micrococcales; family Micrococcaceae; genus Pseudarthrobacter; species Pseudarthrobacter sp. CC12. The sequence goes on from NZ_JARDJH010000059.1 coordinate 7,133, forward strand.
CGGCGGATATCGAGTATGCCGCCCGGAGCGCGTCACAGCGGGCCCTGGAAAAGGCAGTGTACGACGACGGCGGGCTGGCCTCGGGGGGCGATGTGTCCGTCCGTGAGGCGGTGCGGAAGGGCCCTTCCACCCAGGACTACCTGGATGCCATCGGTGACACCCGGACCACCGTGAGCGCTGAAGTGCAGGCGGACTTCCTTGAGGACATCGAGGCGCTGGGGCGGGTCTAGCTCCCGGGACCGGAGTCGTACCGGAGGTTTTCGTAGTCCGTGTCGTCGGCCTCGTCCAGCTGGCGGTCGAATTCCTCAAGCAACCATGGGTTGGCCCGGGCCAGGATCTTCCGGACTTCTTCCACCTCCACGGCGGCATACAGCACGGGCCTGGCATCACGGTACTTGGTGACCGGAGGCTTGTCCGGCCACTTCGCCGCGAGCGCCTGGACACGTTCCGGCAGCGAATTGTGGGCATTGTCGGCGATCTTGACCAAGGCGGCGTCATGGTCCTGGGCGATCTCGAGCATGCCGGCCTGGTAATCATCCGGGTTGCTGTGCAGTCGGTTAGTGACGCGCTCGATGATCTCCACCGAACGCTCCGGGACCCCCATGTCCAACAGTGCCTGGCGGGTGATAGGTGTGTCCTCGGCGATGTCGTGGAGGTACCCGGCGATCCGGATCTCGTCGTCGAAGTCCGCCAGGGCATCGCCCACGGCAAGGACGTGCTCCCGGTACGGGCGCTTCAGCTTGTCCTTTTGCCTGTTGTGGGCCACTTCGGCCAGGACCTTGGCTGTTTCCACCGTAAACCTGGGTGCGGGGCTCTGCTCCGGAAAGTGCTCGCGTGACATGCACTAAGCCTAGGGCGTGGTTGCCGCCTTGGGTGTCCACACCCAAGGTTCCCGGGGCAGGGCTCCGGGGCGGAAGGCCGGCAACGCCTGCTCCAGCGTCCCGCCCGGCAGTCCGACGGACGTCAGCAGCGTGTCCCGGACCTCCCCTGCCGCCACCCCGGTCTTCGCCAGGTCAGCGAGCGTGACCGCACCGTCACGCTTGGCCAGCCGCACGCCGTCGTGGTTCACCACAAGGGGAACATGCGCATATTCCGGTATTGGAATATTCAAGAGGCCTGCGAGATACGCCTGGCGGGGCGTGGACGGGAGCAAGTCATCACCGCGGACCACTTGGTCTATGCCCTGTTCGGCATCGTCCACCACCACGGCAAGGTTATAGGCCGTGACGCCGTCGTTGCGCCGCAGCACAAAGTCGTCCACCACCCCCGTGAACTGGCCGTGGAGGACATCCGTCACGGTGAACTCCGCGACGCCGGCCCGCAGGCGGAGGGCGGCGGGCCGGATGGAACGCTTGAACTCCAGTTCCGCGCGTTCCAGGCTTCGGCAGGTTCCCGGGTAGGCGCCCTGCGGGGCATGCGGCGCGGACGCCGCCTCCTGGATCTCCCGGCGGGTGCAGAAACACTCGTACGTGAGGCCCGCCCGCGTGAGCCGGGTGATTGCCTCGGCATAGAGGGGCCCCCGGGCCGTCTGCCTCACCACGTCGCCGTCCCAGGTGACGCCGATGGCGGCCAAGTCCCGCAACTGCTCCGCCTCCGCCCCGGCGCGGGCACGGTCGAGGTCCTCCACCCGCAACAGGAAGGCCCGGCCGGTGGAGCGGGCGAAGAGCCAGGCGAGCATGGCGGTGCGGAGGTTCCCGATATGTAGTTCGCCGGAGGGGCTGGGGGCGAAGCGGCCGGCGGAGGTCATGAACCAACCCTAGACCGAACGACACAAGAGCCCCTCAGCTACCGATGACAGCGGAATTCCGACGTCGGTAACCCAGGGGCTCTTGCCGTGTTTGCAGAGTGAGCATGGTGTGAACAAGCCTCATTCAGCGGCGGCCTCCTTGCGGGAGGCGGTGTCCAGGGTGCGGGTGGTGTGCCGGGAAACCTGTAAGCCTGCGGGTTCGAGCGGTAGCTTTTGCCCTTATTGCCACCATTCCAACAGACCACCTACAGTTGGTACAACAAGCAGGACTTTGGTTAGTCATACTGATCAATTCCTTACGCGGGAGCAGGCAGGAAGTGATCAGATTGCAGGAACTGGACGCAACAGACAAGCGGATCCTGAATGCACTGGATCAGGACCCCCGGATCCCGGTCATGGTGCTCGCGCAAAAGCTGGGCCTGGCACGCGGAACCGTGCAGTCACGGATGGAGCGGATGGCGGCGTCGGGCGCCCTCCGGCCCAACAGCAGCCGCGTCCTGCCATCGGCCCTGGGGCGCGGCGTCGCGGCGGCCGTCAGCGCAGAACTTGACCAAAGCCACTTGAATGAGGCCATCGATGCACTGCGGCGGATCCCCGAAGTCCTGGAGTGCCACGCGCCGGCCGGGGACACCGACCTCCTCATCCGCGTGGTGGCCAAAAGCCCTGACGACCTCTACCGCGTCTCCGAAGAAATCCGTCTCTGCCCCGGCATCGTCAGGACGTCCACGAGCATGTTCCTGCGCGAGGTCATCCCGTACCGCACCACCGGATTGCTCGAAGGGTAACCGTTGCCCAGCGGCTACACCGGCGGCCCGGCGTTCGACTTCAGGTTCTTCATGACCAGCGTTGACGTCAGCCGCTCCACGCCAGGAAGGGATGTGAGCTCGGTGTCATAGAAACGCTGGTAGGCCGGCAGGTCTTCGGCGATGATCTTCAGCAGGTAGTCCGGCGAGCCGAACAGCCGCTGGGCCTCAATGATGTTCGGGTTCGCTGCCACCCGGTTCTCAAAGATCTCCATCGTGGACCTGTCCACCTGGCGGAGCGTGACGAACACGATCGCCTCGAACCCCAGGCCCACCGCAGCCGGGTCGACGTCCGCCTTGTAGCCGCGGATGACTCCGGACTGTTCCAGTTCCCTCAGTCTCCGGTGGCATGGTGCCACCGTCAGCCCCACCTTGGATGCAAGCGCCGTGGCCGTCATCCTGCCATCCTCCTGGAGGTGGCGCAAAATATTCCTGTCGATACTGTCGATCACGCAATAAACATATCGGTCCGGCGGTGGGTCGGGCGAAAACCGGACAGCACTTTTGGCTGAATTCTCCCTATGGTTGCTCCTGAGAGTATTCCGACAGGAGGAAACCATGAATCCGCAGCTGTTCCTGGCCTTTTTGGTGGTGGCCGCCGCCCTGGCGTGCACGCCGGGAGTGGACTGGGCCTACACCATCGCAGCGGGACTGAGGCAGCGCAGTTTCGTTCCGGCGGTGGCAGGACTATGCGGCGGATATATCCTGCACACGGTCCTGCTGGTGGCAGGACTGGCCGCGGTGCTGGCCGGGTTGCCCGGCGTCCTGGGCTGGATCACCCTGGCAGGTGCCGGCTACCTGCTGTGGCTCGGGGTGGGAACCCTCCGGTCCTGGCGGAGGGCCACCTTCAGCGCCCATGCCGACGGCGGCTCCGGCACCCAGCTGCGCACCTTCCTGCAGGGCATCGGCACCAGCGGGATCAACCCCAAGGGCCTGCTCTTCTACGTGGCGCTCATCCCACAGTTCATCAGCGCCAATGCTTCCCTGCCCGTGCCCGTGCAGTCCGGACTGCTCGGCATGACGTTCGTTGTCCTGGTGGGCGTGGTCTACACCGTGGTGGCCCTGCTCTCACGCACGCTGCTGCGAAGCAGGCCGGGCGCCGCCCGGGCAGTCACCCTCGCCAGCGGCATCATCATGGTGGCGCTGGGGGCCGTGCTGCTCGGGGAGCAGCTGGTGCCGCTCCTGGCCGGCCGGGCGTAGCACCGGCCCGGGGCTTCTAGTCCCCGTTGAGTTCCTTCCAGTCCTGCTCCCAGATCCGCCGCATCTCCTCGTCCTTGCGGATCGGTACCGGTGCCCCAAGCTCACGCTGCGGTTCCGGGTCCGGGCGCCGGCGCCCCCAGTCACGCGGGTTCAGCGTCCGGCGGCTCGATTCCAGCACCAGCAGCGCCCGGTCAGTCAACGCATCATTGCGGAGCGTCAGGTGGGTCTTGCGACGGCGGAGTACCTCAGCGATGGCTTGGTGTGCGGCGTCCAGCCGGCCCTCCCTGCGCAAGGCACGGGCGCGGACCAGCAGCAGGGCGGCGGAAAGATCGTCCGCGTTCAGCAGTCCGTCGGTCCAGTCGATGACGGTCCGGGTTCGACCCAGCCCAAGGGCCAGCGAGCAGCGCGCCAGGGCCATGGGCAGCGACGGCGGCAGCCCGGTGAGCGCATCGAGAGCAGCTTCCGTGCGGCCCGTCTCGCGGAGCGAGTGGGCGAGGGCCAGGAACACCGATTCCTCACTGAACAGGACGGGGATCTCCACCCGCTCGGCCAGTTCTATCCTGGTGACGATCCGGGTGAGGTAGGTGGAGGAGTAGCGGTTCGCCTCGTCGTCGTTCCTGGTGGTGAGGCCGCGCTGGAGGAGCTCGGAAGCCCGCAGGTAGCCGCCATGCTTGTATATCAGCAGTCCGGCCATCAGGTAGCAGAGACCGGCCCAGCCGGGGTAGGCGCGCGCCAGGGTGATCAGGCGTTCCGGTTCGCGGCTCGTGAAGACAGCCTCGTGGACCGCCTTGGCCGGCTTGGGCATCAGCCGCTTGAGCCGGGGCACCTCGCCGTCGACGGACAGCAGGGCGGGATTGCGCCCGCCCAGGACGCCGGTCAGCAGGCCGCCCACACCTCCGGCAAGGTCGTGGACCGGAGTGCGAAGGTATGGCTGGCCGAAGGGAGTGAGGTCGCGGCTGTCCCAGTAGATCGGTGCAGTTTCCCCGGAGCCCATCCTTCCATGCTAACCGCGGCCGGCCGGAGGCGGACGCCCATCCCGGAAGGCGGCGCCGGACTGGGGGCCTTGTCCCGGCTCCATATTCAGGGAGGGTGGGAAGCACCTTTGTCCAGGCTTGGCATCAATCCTGCCGACCAGCTGCAGAAGCTTCCCGGTGGCCTCGGTGACAAACTTCCGGGCGGCCTGGGCGACAAGCTAGGTGTTGCGGGTCATGACGTTGTAGTCACGGATCGGGGATGAAGGAACGGGTCCCTGACCGGCACGATGGGTGGTGCTGAAGCCGTCCATCTGCTGGAAGAGACCCGTTCCATGACCCACCGTAATTCGCCGCTGACCCCTGCCGGAAGGCTCCGCCTGGTCGAACGTGTCGAAACCGATGGCCGTCCCATCGCCCACGTCGCCGCCGAAGCAGGCATCGCCCGCTCCACACTCACGAAGTGGGTCCACCGCTACCGCGACGACGGCATCGAAGCTCTTCAGGACCGCTCCAGTGCTCCGGCCAACGCGGCCCGGTGCGCGTGTGCATCGATGCCGTATGCGAGCCCTGCGATGACGCAGATGCCGCGTTGGGCCAGCCCGTACGCCATGTCCCCTGTCACGGAGGCGCCGTAACTGGTGCAGTCCCGGGATCCGGTCACGGCAACACACCGGGACGGGGCGGGGATGCCGTTGTCGATGTTGCCCCTGTACCAGAGCCCGTATGGGGC
>NZ_JARDJH010000006.1:0-195193 GCF_039907755.1 Pseudarthrobacter sp. CC12
TCATCGACTCACCCCTGACCATGCTCGTCACCGCCATCGCCTCCATCCTCATGGTCGCCGGCTGGTACGCCTGCCGCCACCGCATCCGCCACATCGCCGAAACCCGCGACGGCTACACCGGGAAAGCACCCGTGATCGCCAACCGGACGCCCATTTCCTGACCACAACGCCTGCAATCATCCGAGCTGAAGAAAGACCATGACACCAGAGCCGCAGCCCACCCTGACCACCTCCCGTCCCCAGCCCGCCGCCGTCGTCCACCACCAGGAACGTGTGGCGCCCGCCCTCAAATCCGCCGGACACGTCATCGTCGATTCGCTGGTGGCCCACGGCGTGGAACGCACCTACGTGGTTCCCGGCGAGAGCTTCCTCGACGTGCTGGACGGCCTGCACCAGTCCAGCATTGAAACCGTCGTCTGCCGGCATGAAGGCGGGGCCGCCTACATGGCGGAGGCGGACGGCAAGATGCAGCAACGCCCGGGTGTCGCGATGGTCACCCGGGGACCGGGCGCCGCGAATGCGCATGTGGGCCTGCACACCGCCTGGCAGGACTCCACACCCATGCTGCTCTTCGTGGGCCTGATCCCGTTTGCCCACCGGGACCGCGAAGCGTTCCAGGAATTCGACATCAAGTCCTGGTTCGATACCGGCGCCAAGCGCGTCATGGTTCTGGACCATCCGGAGCGGGCCTCCGAAATCGTGGCCGAAGCCATGTTTTCGGCGATGAGCGGACGGCCTGGGCCCGTGGTTGTTGGCCTGCCCGAGGACGTGATCCGCCAGCAGGTCAGCCCGGAACTCCACCCCGCGATACCCGTAGCCGCAGGGGGATTGAGCAGCACGGACTCCGCGGCGCTGAAGGCTGCCCTGGCCGAATCCAGCAAGCCGCTCTTCGTCACCGGCGGCAACGACTGGACGCAGGAGGCGGCCACGCAGCTCACTTCCTGGCTGGAGCGCCATCACATCCCGGCCGCCGCGGAGTGGCGCACCCAAGGCACGGTGTCCTTTGATTCGCCGTCCTACGTGGGGCCCATCGGGTACGGCCGGCCCAGGCCCACATATGACCTCCTGGAGGAGACAGACCTCCTGGTGTTCGTGGGCACGGTGCCCGGAGATGTGATCACTGACGGATTCGTGTGCCGCCAGGACTGGAGCAAGAAGAACTTCCTGGTGACAGCGGACCCTTCGCTGCGGGGGCGGTCCGGACCCGTGTCACGGCAGATCCTGGCCAAACCGGACGCGTTCGTCCGGGACCTGGAGTGCATCGACCTGCCGGTCAAGGAGGAGTGGAAGGCCTGGACGGCGAGGATGCGGGGAGAGCAGGAAAGCTTCGCGGCGCTCCCTTCTGCGTCCCCGGCGCCGGGCAAGGCGAGGATGGACACCCTGATGGCCAACCTTGTGCCCCGACTTCCCGGGGATGCGATGGTGACGTTCGGGGCCGGGGAACACACCAACTGGGCCCACCGGTATTTCCCAACCCGCCGCTACGCGTCCATGATCAGCGCCCGCAACGGCTCCATGGGGTACTCGGTGCCGTCCGCGATCGCCGCGTCGCTGGCCCAGCCAGGACGGCGGGTGGTGACCATCGCGGGGGACGGCGAGTTCCTCATGAATGGGCAGGAGCTGGCCACCGCCGCCCAGTACGGCGCCACGCCCCTGATGGTGGTCATGGACAACCAGGAGTACGGCACCATCCGCACGCACCAGGAACGGCACTACCCGCAGCGCGTGTCCGGCACGCAGTTGAAGAACCCCGATTTTGCGCTGATGGCCAGGGCTTTCGGAGGGTTTGGCATCACCGTAACCGAGGACCGGGACGTGCCGGCCGCCTTGGATGCCGCGTTGGCGGCCATCGACGGCGACGGGGTGTTTGCCCTGATCCACCTCATCGTGGAGCAGCGCGTCAAGGCGTACTAGTTGCAGCGCGCTTTGGCGCCCACGGCCCAAGGTGAGGCGGGCGACGGCGGGACCTCCCGCCGTCGCCCGCTTGCCTTAACTGCCGGTCAGCAGCGCCGCCGCCGGCTACAGTGCCGACCAGCCGCCGTCGGAAGCAAGGACGGCGCCATTGATGTTGGTGCCGTCATCGCTGAGCAGGAAGGTGATGGACGCGGCGAGCTGGGCGGCGGTGGCCGGCGCCGGTATGTTGGCCTGCATCAGCGGGCCAAGGCGTTCGACGGCCAGCTGCGATCCCCAGTTGGCCACGATGTTCGTGATGGTGGCGCCGGGGGCCACCGCGTTGAAGCGCAGCCCCTTTGGACCGTACATGACGGCTGAATTTTTCGTGAGGCCCACCACCGCATGCTTGGACGCGGTGTAGGCGGCACCGGCCGCGGAACCCCGCAGCCCTGCTTCGGAGGCCACGTTGACCACGGAGCCCGTGCCGGCTTCCAGCATCAACGGCAGCACTGCGCGTGTCAGCCTCATTAACGCAGTGACGTTGATGCGGAAGACCCGGTCCCAGGTGTCGTCATCCACGTCGTGGATCGGGGCGAAGTTGTCCATGATGCCGGCAACGTTGGCCAGTGCGTCTACCTTGCCGCCGGCGGCCCCAACGACGGCAGCCACTGTTTCTTCCGTTGAGATGTCCCCCGCCACCGGAACCAGGTCAAGGTCGGCGTTGTGCGCCACCAGCTCATCCAGCCGCTCCTGGCTGATGTCGGCCGCCACCACCCGTCCACCTTCGCGCGCCACGCGCAGTGCCGTGGCCTGTCCGATGCCTGAGCCAGCCCCGGTGACAATGACGGTCTTGCCGGCGAACCGGCCCGGGGTGACGGATTCCTGCCAAGATGCGTCGGTGGCCATGATGGTCCTTCCAGAGTGGGAGCGTAATGCCCACACTTTATGACACGCGGTGTCATTATGGAAGGGACGCAATGGCACGCGATACGGATGGAGGCGCAGCAGTGGACGGTGAAACCACGCGCGCGGCGGGCAGGCCGGCGACCATCGACGCCGACTCCGTGGCACGCATCGCAATGGACCTGTTTGCCCGCCAGGGATACGGCAAGACCTCCATGGCGGACATCGCCCAGGCCGCGGGAATAGGGAGGAAGAGCCTTTACCGCTACTTCGCCACCAAGGCGGACCTGGTGTGGGGCGGCATGGAACCAGCCCTCCAGGCATCCTTGCGTGCCCTGGGCACCGGAACCACTGCCGCCGGCAGTCCTGCCCGGCCCGGGCCGCCGATCAGCGTCCTCGCCGATGCGGTGGCTGCCGGGGCGGCCGCACTGCCTCATCCGGATCTGGCCCGGGCGCGCCTCCGGCTCATCGCAGAGCACCCGGAACTGCTCAGCCACAGCCACGAGGCGCTGGGGGCGCAGCGCCGGGAGGCTCTGGCCTACCTCTCGGCGGCCGGGGTGCCGCAAGGAACCGCGGGGTATGTGAGCGCCGCCTTCATCGCCGCCACCTTCCAGGCCTGGCTGGATTGGGCCGCCGGAACCGACGCCGACCCGGCCCCCTACCTGCGGGCAGCGGCAGAAGTCCTCCGGATCCCAGCCACCTGACTCCGGTACTGATAAGCGGACAGCAGTTTCCCTGGCCGGGAATAGATTCACGGAGACACTAGTTGAAGCTTCAAGTAAGGGCATTTCAACGAAGGACCGCAGTGAATTTCCTATCCCGCCTCTTTGGAAAGAAGAACATCATGACTGACATCACCATCATCGGCACCGGCAACATGGCCCGCGGACTTGCAGCCCGCGCCATCGCCGGAGGCAACAGTGTCCAGATCCTGGCCCACGGGGACAAGGCCAAGGCCGACGCCCTGGCCGCGGAATTCACCGGCCAGGTAAGCACCGGCGTGCTGGGCGACGCAGTCACCGGTTCCATCGTCATCCCGGCCGTGTACTTCGACGCCGCCAAGGAAATCGTGGCCCGCTACGGCGACAGCCTCGACGGCAAGGTCTACGTCGACATCACCAACCCCGTGGACTTCTCCACCTTTGAAGGCCTCTCCGTTCCGGCCGGCAGCTCCGCCGCCGAGGAACTGCAGAAGGCCACCGGAGCGAAAGTTGTGAAGGCTTTCAACACCACTTTTGCCGCCACCCTTGGCGAGGGCCAAGTGGCCGGCCAGAAGTTGGACGTCCTGGTGGCCGGAGATGATGAGCCAGCAGTCGCCGCCGTCGCCGCTTTCGCTTCCGCCGCCGGCCTGACCCCCATTGTGGTGGGGCCACTCCGCCGCGCACGGCAGCTGGAGCAGACCGGTTTCCTGAACATCCTGCTCTCAGCCAATGAGCAGCTGCCCCAGTTCCAGTGGAACTCGGCCCTGAGTTTCGTTCCCGCGGCGTAGCCGGCGAAGCACCCACCACGACAGGAACAGGGGAAGGCCGGCACCATGGTGCCGGCCTTCCCCTGTTCAGTTGCGGCTAGAGCCTGTCAGCCCGGTCCTCGCCGCCCTTATGGCCGCCGCCCCGCAGGTTCTCCTGGACCTTCCCGAACAGGTCCTTGATGGTCGATTCCGCGTTGGAAATGACATCCACCGGCACGTAGACCTCGTGCGTGACGGGCAGGTCGTATTCATCCTTCAGGTGCGTGCCGTTTCCTACTCCCGCCAGGGAAAGGTAGACCATGGCCTCGGTCCGAGCGATGCCTGCGAGCTTTCCGAAGACCACCGTGAACTCGTTCGGCTGGAAGCTGATGGTCTGCCCTATGTGGCTGCGGCCCAGTTCACCGGCCTGGATGACCTTCTCCGACTGGCTTCCGGTGTAGTCCATGAACTTCTCCTTCGATCGCCAACACGTACGCTGGCAGTCTAGCGCCGCCCCTCGACACCGTCACAGGGCCCGGCACTTTGGGGGCCGGCACCGTCGCCCCCGCCGCCGGCACCCACGTCGCAGGCGGCGGGCAGGAGGGACGCATTTGGTGCCCGGATCATCACGATCCGGGCATCAAATTGCCGCTACCGCATGTGGCATCGTTGACGCGGGCAACGGCTACCGCGAAGGTGGTGCCATGAGGTCTCAGAAAATTTCCCAGGGGTTTGCCTTGACGACGGCGGCCGCGGCTGCGGCGCTGCTGCTCACCGCATGCGGGCCAAGCCAGCCACAGTCCCAAACGACGACCACGCCCGCCACCGGGCAGGCCAGCCAGTCCCCCACGGCATCGGCGTCCACGCCGCCTCCGTCGTCCCCGGCACCGGCAACGTCGACGCCCGCTTCACCCGCCCCAGCCACATCCGCTGCCGGCGGGCCCGGGCTATGCAAGGCGACCGGACTTACCGCCGCGACCGACGCATCCGGCGGCGGGGCCGCCGGCAGTGTCTACATGAAGCTCAACCTCACCAACAAGGGCTCCGACCCCTGCATCCTTCGCGGCTACCCCGGCGTCTCCCTCGTAGCGGAAGCCACCGGCGCCCCCATCGGCGCACCTGCGGCCCGGGACGACTCCGCCGGCGTCGTTGACGTCCTCCTGGCCCCCGGGCAGACCGGCACCGCAGTCCTCCGGTACACACAGGCCCGCAACTACCAGGGCTGCGCACCTGTCGACGCCGCCGGGTACAGGATCTATCCGCCGGAGGACACCGACTCCCTGTTCATCCCGGAGCCCACCACGGCCTGCAGCAACGCGGACATCACCCTGCTGAGTATCGGAGCATTCCAGCCCGCCTGACCGCTTGGCTTCACGCCCCGCGGAAGCCCCGAATGACGTCAGGGTGCCCCGGCCGACAAGCCGGGGCACCCTGACGTTTATGTTGGACCGCCGTCGGACCAAAAACCGATTTCATAAGTACACTTATCAAATATGCCGCGAGTAGCAGGGGTGCATAACGGACCCGTCGCAAATCGGGCTTGTGAGGTTGTGGACCGAAGGCAGGTTGGACTGGCATGACGTCGATTTGGCTGGACCGCAGGGCTCCCTTCGCCGCAGATCCGTTCGAACCGGATTCCAGGTACGACACGGTCGTGGCGGGTGCAGGGCTCACCGGATTGGTCACCGCCCTGCTGCTGGCCCGGTCCGGGCAAAGCGTGCTGGTGCTCGAGGCCCGCCACCCGGGAGCCGTCAGCACCGGCAATTCCACCGCCAAGGTCTCCCTGCTGCAGGGCACGTTCCTGTCCCGGCTCGCCCGCCAGTATTCGCGGAAACAGGTGCAGGCATACGTGGACGGGAACCGGGAGGGACAGGCGTGGCTGTTGCGCTACCTCGAGGAACAAAACGTGCCCTTCCAGCGCCGCACCGCCTACACATACGCTGCGTCGGCCCAAGGCACTGAGAAACTGCGGGAAGAGCTCAGCGCCGCCGGCACTGCCGGGCTGGACGTGGACTATGTTCGCGACGCCGGCCTTCCGTTTCCCGTCCACGGCGCCGTGCGCCTGCGCGGCCAGGCCCAGATCAACCCGATGGATGTCCTCGATGCCCTGGTGGCGGACATCCGGAGCCGGGGCGGCCGCATCATGGGCGGAGTCCGGCTTCGCGACGTGACCGGTGACGCGCCCTCCATTGTCCGGACCGACCGGGGCAGCGTCAGGGCGGACAAAGTAGTGCTGGCCACCGGCATCCCGGTCCTGGACCGCGGCCTGTACTTCGCCAAGATGAAGCCCGCCCGTTCCTACGCGGCCGCGCTTCAACTCCAGGAGGAGCAAGCACCTCCGCCGGGAATGTACATCTCCGTCGAAGAACCCACCCATTCGCTGCGGGACTATGAGGTGGACGGGCGGAACCTGCTGCTGGTGGGCGGGCACGGGCACCACGTGGGCAGGACCGATTCCGAGAAGGCGCACCTGGCCGGCCTGCTGTCCTGGGCGGACAAGCACTATCCCGGTGCTGTTGCCACCCACATGTGGTCCGCGCAGGACTACCACCCCACCAACCTCATGCCATTCTTTGGCAAGCTTCCCCGGGGTAAGGGCCGGATCTACTTTGGCACCGGTTACAACAAATGGGGAATGACCAACGCGGTGGCCGCCGCCCTGGGGATCTCGGCGGACATCCTCGGCGGAAAGATGCCCTGGGCTGACACCATCCACCACCGCATCACGGCACCAGCCGGCGCGTTTTCCGCCGTCACGCTGAACGCCGGGGTGGCGGCCAGGCTGGCCTCGGACTGGGGGAAGCTGGCGGCGGAGGGCCGGAGGTTTGACGGGTTCAAACGTGACAAGGACCGGCCTCCTGCGCCTCCTGTTCCGGGCGCGGGCACTACTCCTGTCGCTGCGGCCCCCGCACCCGTCCCTGGCGAACACGCGACTGCCACAGCCCCGGCCGATGGCCATGGCAGCGTTTACCGCGACGGCAACCGGCCGGTGGCAGTATCCACCGTTGGCGGAAACACCTGCAGGTTGTCTGCGGTCTGCACCCATTTGGGCGGCATTTTGCATTGGAACGACAACGAACAGACGTGGGACTGTCCCCTGCACGGCTCGCGGTTCACCAACGAAGGCAAGCTGCTTGAGGGCCCTGCCACCAAGGACCTGCCTCAGGCCGGGCCTGCGTGAGTTGGGTGTCGGTGCCGTGGGGCATGATGGAGGCATGAACCAGGAACAGCGTCCTGCCGGCGGCGGTGCCTCCGGTACGGCTGCGCCCATGGGCCAGTTCAGCCGGCCCACCCGGGATTGGTTCCTGGGCGCATTTTCGGAGCCGACTCCGGCGCAGGCCGGCGCCTGGAACGCCATTTCCTCCGGCTCGCATGCCCTGGTGGTGGCCCCCACCGGCTCCGGAAAGACCCTCGCCGCCTTCCTCTGGGCCTTGGACCGGCTCCTGGTCTCGCACGCCCCTGAGCCTGTCGCGGAGGAGCCGCCGGCCAAAGGCAAACGCGCGCGGGCACCCAAGCGCAAGACCCGCGTCCTCTACATATCGCCGCTGAAGGCGTTGGGCGTGGACGTGGAGCGGAACCTGCGCTCCCCGCTGATCGGCATTACCCAGACCGCAAAGCGGCTTGGGCTACCCGCGCCGCTGATCACCGTGGGGGTCCGGTCCGGGGATACGCCCGCAGCTGAGCGCCGCGGGCTCCTGAGCAACCCGCCGGACATCCTCATCACCACCCCCGAGTCGCTGTTCCTCATGCTCACGTCAAAGGCCCGGGAGACGCTCACCGAGGTGGACACCATCATCCTTGACGAGGTCCACGCCGTGGCGGGCACCAAGCGGGGAGCGCACCTTGCCGTATCACTGGAACGGCTGGACGCGCTGCTGCCCAAACCCGCACAGCGCATCGGGCTTTCTGCCACGGTGGAACCCCGGGAACTCGTGGCGCAGTTCCTTGCGGGCTCGGCACCGGTGGAAATCGTCGCTCCGCCGGCCCGGAAGAACTGGGACCTGACGGTTTCCGTGCCGGTGGAGGACATGTCAGACCTGCAGGGCGCGGCCGGGGCGTTCGATTCCGGCCCGGCATCGGGGCTGCAGCCGCAGGCGTCCATCTGGCCGCACGTGGAGGAAAAGATCGTGGACCTGGTGCTGGCCAACCAGTCCACCATCGTCTTCGCCAATTCCCGGCGCCTCGCGGAGCGTCTCACGGCCAGGCTCAACGAGATCTACGCCGAACGCCAACTGGTTGCCGTCGGCGGCGGCTGGGACGGGCCCGGTCCGGAAGGGCAGGCGGCTCCGCCCGGCACTGCGGGGGAACCGGCGTCGGGCATTCCCGTGTCAACCGCCACCCCGGCGCACATGATGGCCCAGGCCGGAAGCTCCGCCGGGGCAGATCCGGTCCTGGCCCGCGCCCACCACGGTTCCGTATCGAAGGACCAGCGCGCGCTTATCGAGGACGACCTCAAGTCCGGCCGGCTTCGGTGCGTGGTGGCAACCTCCTCGCTGGAGCTGGGCATCGACATGGGTGCCGTGGACCTGGTCGTACAGGTTGAATCGCCCCCCTCGGTGGCCAGCGGCCTGCAGCGGGTGGGCCGCGCCGGGCACCAGGTGGGCGAGATCTCCCAGGGCGTCCTCTTCCCGAAGCACCGCGCTGACCTGGTCCACACCGCCATCACGGTGGAGCGCATGCTGGACGGCAAGATCGAGCGGCTCAGCATCCCTGCCAACCCGTTGGACATCCTGGCCCAGCAGACCGTGGCCGCCACGGCACTGGGCAGCATTGACGTGGAGGAATGGTTCAGCACCGTGCGACGCTCCGCGCCTTTTGCGTCCCTCCCACGATCCGCGTTCGAAGCCACCCTGGATCTGCTGGCCGGGCGGTATCCCTCCGACGAATTCGCCGAGCTCAGGCCCAGGATCATCTGGGACCGCAACGCCGGTACCATCGAGGGCCGGCCGGGAGCGCAGCGCCTGGCCGTGACGTCCGGCGGCACCATCCCGGACCGCGGGCTGTTCGGCGTCTACATCATCGGCACTGAACAGGAAGGCTCTGCCTCCCCCTCCGGGGACGGCAAACCGGCGCGCGCGCCCAAGGGTGGCCGCCGCGTAGGCGAGCTTGACGAGGAAATGGTCTACGAGTCCCGGGTGGGCGACGTCTTTGCCCTGGGCGCCACCAGCTGGAAGATCGAGGACACTACGCACGACCGCGTCCTGGTCTCCCCTGCATTCGGGCAGCCCGGAAAGCTGCCTTTCTGGAAGGGTGATTCGCTGGGCCGGCCGGTGGACCTGGGCCGCGCCCTGGGTGCGTTTGTCCGCGAGCTGTCCGCGTCCGATGCCGGCCCTGCCACCGAGCGCTGCAAGGCCAGCGGACTGGACGACTTCGCCGCCAACAACCTCATCCAGTACCTCACGGAGCAGAAGCAGGCCACCGAGGTGGTCCCCAGCGACACCACGCTGGTGGTGGAGCGGTTCCACGACGAATTGGGCGACTGGCGCGTGATCCTGCACAGCCCGTTCGGCATGCCGGTGCACGCGCCCTGGGCATTGGCTGTGGGGCAGCGGCTGCACCAGCGCTACGGGCTGGATGGGTCCGCCATGGCGGCCGACGACGGCATCGTGCTGCGGGTGCCCATGATGGAGGACGAGCCGCCGGGCGCCGAGCTGTTCCTCTTCGATCCCGAGGAACTGGAACAGGTTGTCACCGCCGAGGTGGGTGGCAGCGCCCTCTTCGCCTCCCGGTTCCGGGAATGCGCGGCACGGGCGCTCCTGCTGCCCCGGCAGACCCCCGGCAAACGCCAGCCCCTGTGGCAGCAGCGCCAGCGGTCCGCCCAGCTGCTGGATGTGGCCCGGAAATACCCCACGTTCCCGATCGTGCTGGAGACCGTGCGCGAGTGCTTGCAGGACGTCTACGACCTGCCGGCGCTGAAGGACATCGCCGCATCCGTGGAACGGCGGGAACTGCGGATCCTGCAGACCACCACGCAGCAGCCCTCACCGTTCGCCAAGTCCCTTCTCTTTGGCTACGTGGCCCAGTTCCTGTACGAGGGCGATTCCCCGCTCGCGGAGCGGCGCGCCGCCGCGCTGGCGCTGGACTCCACGCTGCTCAATGAGCTGCTGGGCAGGGTGGAACTGCGCGAACTCCTGGACGCGAAGGTCATCGACGCCACCGAACGCGAGCTCCAGCGCCTCGCCCCGGACCGCCGTGCACGCGGAATGGAAGGCGTGGCGGACCTGCTGCGGCTGTTGGGGCCCCTCGATCCGGAAGAGGCCGCTTTGCGGCTGGAACCTGCCGAAACCCCTGTCGTCGAGGCCAACGAACCCGCGGCCCATGAGTCGGCCGGACCGGTGGGCGAGCCCGTGGAGGCTGCACGCGCCGAAACCCCCTCCGCCACTGCGGCGGACGCCAACGCCCACCTCCTGGCGTTGCAGCGCGCCAACCGTGCCATCAAGGTCAACATCGGCGGCGTGGAACGCTTCGCCGCGGTGGAGGACGCCGCCCGCCTCCGCGATGCCATCGGCGTGCCGCTGCCGATGGGTGTTCCGCTGGCCTTCATTGAGCCGGTTGCCGATCCCCTGGGCGACCTCGTCTCCCGGTATGCCCGCACCCACGGCCCCTTCACCGCGGCGGAGGCTGCGGCCCGGCTGGGCCTGGGCGTGGCCGTGGTGGGCACCGCGCTAAAGCGCCTGGCGGCGGACGGCCGCGTGGTGGAAGGGGAATTCAGGCCGCATGTGACCCCGCCGGCCCGAGAGGAAGCTGACGCAGCGCCGCAAATTGACGGAGCAGCACCGCCGCCAGCCAACGCCCCCGGCGCTGACGTCCCACACACCATCACCAGCGAATGGTGCGACGCCGAAGTGCTGCGCAAACTCCGGCGTCGCTCCCTGGCCGCCCTGCGCGCGGAAGTGGAACCGGTGGACGCCGCCGCCTACGGACGCTTCCTCCCCGCATGGCAACATGTCAGGACCCCCGGCGGCGGCCGCGGACAGCCCTCGCTGCGCGGACTGGACGGCATCATCACTGCCATCGACCAGCTCTCGGGAGTACCCGTCCCCGCCTCGGCATGGGAACCCCTGGTGCTGTCCACCCGCGTGTCCAACTACCAGCCGGCCATGCTCGATGAGTTGATGGCTGCCGGCGAGGTCCTGTGGTCCGGGGCCGGGGCGTTGCCCGGGAACGACGGCTGGATCAGCCTCCACCTGGCGGATTCGGTGGAGCTGACGTTGAACCCGTCCCCCGAGTTCGAACCAGGGGACGCCGGCCAACGGCTCCTTGATCACCTGCGGAACAACGGCGGCGGGTATTTCTTCCGGCAACTGTCCGAGGTTGCCGGCGGAATGGACGCCGTCCTCAGCGACCAGGAAGTAGTGGCAGCGCTCTGGGACCTGGCCTGGGCCGGCCGGATCACCGGAGACACCTTCGCCCCCGTGCGGGCCCTGATCGCCGGGGGCCACACCGCCCACCGCCAGGTTGCCCGCGCACCGCGGGCAAGGGCACCACGGCTGAGCCGGCTGGGCCGTTCCCATGGCACCGGCCTGATGGGGTCCCCCGGACTGTCCGGCGGCCGCTACGGATCCCCGGGCGCAGCGACGCCGCCCACTGCCGCTGGCCGCTGGTCCGCGCTGCCCGAACCTGAACTCGATGCCACCATCCACGCCCGTGCCACCGCGGAACTCCTGCTGGACCGCTACGGCGTGGTTACCAGGGGTTCGGTCATGGCTGAGCAGATCCTGGGGGGTTTCGGACTCATGTACAAGGTACTGGCCCGGCTGGAGGAAGCCGGCCGCTGCCGCCGCGGCTACTTTATCGAGCACCTGGGCGCCGCCCAGTTCGCAGTGCCCGCCACCGTGGACCGGCTTCGCTCCTACTCGGAGGACACCGGGCTGGCCAAGGCTGAACCCGTGGCACTTGCCCTCGCCGCCACAGATCCGGCCAACCCCTACGGCGCCGCACTCCCCTGGCCCGCCCCGCAGGACGACGCCGGTACCGGCCACCGACCCGGCCGCAAAGCCGGGGCGCTGGTGGTGCTGGTGGACGGTGCGCTGGTTCTCTACGTGGAGCGCGGCGGAAAGACGCTGCTGGCTTTCAGCGACGACGACGCCGTCCTCGCCGCGGCAGGGGCAGCGCTGGTGGGAGTCGTGACCCGTGGAGCGGTGGACAAGCTGATCATGGAGAAGGTGAACGGCCACGGCATCCTCGATACCCCTGTTGCCGCTGCCCTCAGCGCCGCCGGAGCCTACTCCACGCCGAAAGGACTGAGGATCCGTGCCTGAGGGGGATTCTGTCTGGCGGGCCGCGCACCAGCTGCATGAGGCCCTGGCGGGACAGACACTGATGGCCTCTGACTTCCGCGTGCCCCGGTTCGCCACCCTGGACCTTTCCGGCTGGACCGTGGATGAAGTGGTCCCCAGGGGCAAGCACCTGCTGATGCGTGTGGTCAGCCCCGAGGACAAGAGGCTGACCATCCACTCGCACCTGAAGATGGAAGGCGCCTGGCAGGTTTACCCGCCCGGCGGGAGGTGGCGGAAACCGGGTTACACCGCCCGGTGCGTTCTGCGCACTGCCGTGGCGGACGCCGTCGGCTTCTCGCTGGGCGTCGTGGAAGTGGTGGCCACCGCCAACGAAGACTCGATTGTGGGCTTTCTCGGCCCGGACCTCCTGGGCCCTGACTGGGACCTGGACGAGGCCGAACGGCGCGTCAGGTCGCGCCCCGAGGTTCCCATCGGTGTGGCACTCCTGGACCAGCGGAACCTCGCCGGCATAGGAAACATCTACCGTTGCGAGGCGTGCTTCCTGTCGGGGGTGCATCCCGCCACCCCGGTTGCCGATGTCGCAGACGTGCGGACCATGATGACCGACGCCAAGCAGCTCCTGGAGGTCAACCTGGGTGCGGGGCGCCGCGTCACCATCCTCAATAACCGGGGCATGCCGGTGGGCAGGATGGCGGGCAGGCCGGGCTACTGGGTCTACGGCGGAGAACGGCGGCCGTGCCTCAAGTGCGGCACCCCCATCCAGCGGGGGCTCCTGGGCAAGCCAAACGGCGAAGAGGAGCGGGACATCTACTTCTGTCCGAGGTGCCAGCCCCCGCCTGCCTGACGTACAGCCAGGCGCCCTAACAGTCAGGCGCTTTAACAGTTCGCGGTGGTGGGTTCCCTGGCGGCACTGGCCTTGCCGGGGCCAACCACGAAGCGCGGCAGCAGGAGGTGGACCAGGGGACCAATCGCCAGGGCGTAAACCACGGTGCCCACACCCACCGATCCGCCCAGCAGCCAGCCGGCCGCCAGCACCGTCACCTCAATCAGCGTCCGGGAAAACCTGACCGTCCATCCAGTGCGCCGGGCAAGCCCCGTCATGAGGCCATCGCGGGCACCCGGCCCGAATCCGGCACCGATGTAGCACGCAGAGGCCACGGCATTGGCCAGCACTGCGCCCGCGAGGAGGCCGATCTGGCCGGCCAGGTAGCTGACCGTCGGGATCAGTGCCAACCCGATGTCCGCGAAGACGCCCACCAGAATGGCATTGCAGAGCGTCCCGAAGCCGGGCATCTGCCGCAGCGGAATCCACAGCAGCAGCACCAGGAAGCTCACGGCGATTACCACCACGCCGATGCTCAGCCCTGTCCGGTTGGCCAGACCCTGATGGAACACGTCCCACGGATCCAGGCCCAGGCCGGCGCGGATAAACATGGCCAGGGAGATGCCGTACATGGCGAGGCCGGTGAACAGCTGGACGAGTCTGCGGGTCATCATGGAACCATGATCACAGCAAACTGGCATTGAATTACATATCCAGTCTGAAATACTGGCTACATGCCTGCCGCCCTTACCGCCCTCGCGCTGTCGCGCCTCCTCGGCCCGTGGAACACCAGGACGGGGCCGGCATACCGCGAACTCGCCGACGTCATCCGGCTGCTCATCCTGGACGGCAGGATCCCGCTGGATACGGCGCTCCCCAGCGAGCGCGCGCTGTGCGCCGCACTCGATATCAGCAGGACGACGGTAACGGCGGCGTATTCAAGCCTTCGGGAGCAGGGATTCCTCAGCAGCGGCCAGGGCAGCCGCGGGCGCACACGCATTCCGGAATTGACCCCTTTTGGTTCGGCCCTCTTCGGTCCGCAGCCTCCATCCACCGGGGCGTTGCCGGCCCCCGGGCTCACCGCACCCGGGCTTACCGCGCCCGGACTCACCGCACCCGCGGGACTGGTGGATCTGGCCTATTCGGCGCTGCCTGCCAGCGGCGAGGTGGTGCACCGGGCCTTCGCCGCAGCGCTGACGGAGCTGCCGGCACTGCTGCCCGGGTTTGGCTACGACGCCCTGGGACTGCTGCCGCTGCGGCAGGCCGTCGCGGACCGCTACACGGCGGCCGGAGTGCCAACCCAGCCGGGCCAGGTCATGGTGACCTCCGGAGCCCAGCACGCCCTGACCATCATCATCCGCACCCTGGCTGACCGGCAGGACCGGGTCCTGGTGGAACACCCCAGCTATCCCCACGCGCTGGATGCCATCCGCTCCGCGAAGTGCCGACCCGTCCCGGTCGCCTTTGCCGGGTCCGGCTGGGACCTGCCGGCCATGGAAACTGCCATGGTGCAGCAGAAGCCAAAACTTGCCTACCTTGTCCCGGACTTCCACAACCCCACAGGCCTGATCATGCCTAATGCCCAGCGCCGCCAACTGGTCCGCGCGGCGGCGGCGGCCGGAACCGTTTTGGTGGCAGACGAAACGCTCCGGGACCTCAACCTCGACGGCACCGCCACCACGCCCCTTGCCGGCTTCGGCAGCACTGTGGTGTCCATTGGCTCCTTGAGCAAGTCCCACTGGGGCGGCCTGCGCACGGGCTGGATCCGCGCCTCGGAGTCCATGATCCAGCGCTTTGCGGCGGCCCGGACCACCCTGGACCTGGGCGGCCCCGTCATGGAGCAGCTCGCGGCAGCCCACCTGGTGCGGGCACTGGAGGAACCGCTGCCGGCCCTGCTGCAGACGCTGCGCCGCAACCGGTCAGCCCTCCTGGATCTCCTGGCGGAACACCTTCCAACGTGGCAGGCGGCACCGCCTGCCGGAGGCCTCTCCGTATGGTGCCGGCTCCCCGCCCCCATCAGTACGGCGCTGACAGTCCTTGCCCCGGACTATGGCATCAGGCTGGCGGCCGGGCCCCGGTTCGGAATCGGCGGCGCCTTCGAACGCAACCTGCGGCTGCCCTTCACCCTGCCGCCGGACAAACTGGAGGTGGCCGTCCTGGCACTCCGGGCGGCCCAGGACCGGCTGGACGCCGCACCCCAGCTGCGGCGTTCGCTCACCCAGGCTCCCGCCGTCGCCATCGCCTGAGCGGCAGCTGCCGGAATCGCCGGGACGGTGCGTCACCGCCGGAAAAAGACGGCTACCCCGCAGCTTTCCGGCGATCTGGGCGCGGAACGGGAAGCGGGAGCTACGCGTACACCCGCTCCAGGAAACCGCTCCACGCCTTGGCCGTGGTCCCGGAATCGCCGGAGCCGCTGAAATCGTGCACCGTCATGCCCACGGGGGCACCCCACGCGTTGCGGCCGAAGAACCGGTAGAGGGCGTCCGGTGTGCGGATGCCCAGGAAGTGCTCATTCGCGAAGTCCACCTCGCCCGCCAGCCGCCCCACGGCGTCGAGCTCCACATCAACCGTGGCGCCCGGCCCTGTGGAACCGGCGCCCAGTGCGTCACGGAGGCGGGTGAAGCCGTCCGCTGTCTGGGACGCCGCCGGGGCCTGGATGTCGGTGAACACCACGGGGCGGCCGTCGAAGTACTGCAGGTACTGGCCCAGCGTGTGCAGGTAGAACTCGGTGTGGCGGCTGGCGCCGTCGTACTGCTGGTCCCAGTTTTCAGCGAAGATGCCGCTGTGGACATAGTGGAGCCGGGCACGGCCGCCGTCCAGCGGTTCCAGCACGTGCTCCAGCTGGTTGAACCAGCCGTCCGGCCCCTCCATCCGGGACACAAGATGGTGGGGGTATTCCTCAACGGTCTTGACTGCCGGCCATTGGTCCGTGGGGAACATCCATGCAGGCGTTCCGTTGGTAACGGCTTCCCACACCCGCTCGGGGGTGCCGGGCAGTTCGGTGTCCTGGACGATCTCGAAGTCCCGTTTGTCGCTCATTTGTCCTGCTCCTTGCCTGCTGTTTCGTTGGTTGCCGTGGAGGCATTGGTTTCTTTGAGTGCCGGATGCAGCGCAACCACGAGCCGGTGCCGCCGCCCGCGGGGCGACCCGCCGCCGTCGTGGTACTTGTCCACCAGCCGGGTCACCTCGACACCGAGCTCCTCGGCGAACGCGGCCCTGTCCGCGGCAGTGCGGAAGGTAATGTCGCCGTCGATCGCGAAGGTGGCCAGCTTCTGCCGGGCCGCGGCGGCGCCGGTGATGAGCTTGCCCACTTCCTGCACCATCCGTCCCGCCAGCGCCAGCAGCCAGAAAGCCGAGAAGTGGTCGGCGAACCGGCCCGGGTCCGGGGACACTGCGGCCAGCGCGGACGGCGAGATCAGGTAGGAGGCCGCCGCCGCCTGCAGGACCCGCTCGGTCACGTTGCCCTTGCGGCGCTCCTCCACCAGTTCCACCAGGCCATGCCGTTCCAGGGCCTTGAGGTGGTAATTCACCTTTTGCCGGGGAAGTCCGACGCGCACTGCCAGCTGCGTGGCTGACGCCGGCAGCACCAGCTCCCTCAGGATCCGCGTGCGGATAGGGTCCAGGGATGCCTCGGCGGCTGCGGGGTCCTCGATAACTGCGATGTCCTGCATGCCACCAGTGTGCCTACCGACAACTTTTTTTGTCAAGAACTTTTTTATCGTCGGATCCCACCCGCTCCGGCCACCTGCCCCCGGTAGAATGGACCGGTGATGCAATCCCCCCTCCCCGTGCGCGACGGCGTCAACGCCACCCGCCTGCGCCTTCCGGACGAGGGCCCGTGGGACACCGCGATGGACTACATGATGCACCGTTGGGGCCACATTGATCCGCAGGGCATCGAGGACAGGTTCGACGCCGGCGAGATCGTTGGCGAGGGCGGCGTACCGCTGACCCGGCACACCAGGCTCGAGGACCACACCTTCATCTGGTACTACCGCACCCTGCCGCCGGAAACGCGGCTGCCGGTGGAGATCGGCATCCTCTACCGGGACGAGCACCTGCTGGTGGTGGACAAGCCGCACTTCCTGCCCACCACGCCGGGCGGCACCTACATCCAGGAATCCGCCCTGGTGCGCCTCCGGAACCAGCTGGACCTGCCGGACCTGATCCCCATGCACCGGCTGGACCGCATGACGGCCGGCGTGCTGCTCTTCTCCACCAACCCGCAGACCCGGGGCAAATACCAGGTGCTCTTCGAGAAGCGGCAGGTGCAGAAGGAGTACGAATGCGTGTCCGCCGCCGAGCCTTCGCCGGGGCACCCCGCCGTCGACTTCCCCGTGGTGGTCCGCAACCGGATGACCAAGTCCCGCAGCTACCTGCTGGCGGAGGTCATCGACGGTGAGCCGAACGCGGAAACCCGGATTGAGCGGCTGGAAACGTTCGACGGCGGGCCTGCGGCAGGTGCCGACGGCGCAGGGCACCGGCTGGCCAGGTACCGCCTGGACCCGCACACCGGGAAGACCCACCAGCTGCGCGTCCACATGGCTTCGCTGGGGCTGGGGATCGTGAACGACGCCTTCTACCCCCACCTGCTGGACAAGGCGCCGGACGACTACTCCAGGCCGCTCCAGCTCCTGGCCCGCGGCATCAGGTTCGTTGACCCGGTCTCCGGAAAGCCCGTGGAATACCGCAGCAGCCTGGAACTCAGCGAAGCGGTCCGGGCACGGGCCTAACCCCCGAGGACGTCCCTGAACACCGCCTCCACTTCCGCGGTGCGCAGCACGAACTCCACCAGCTCCAGCCCGGCGGCCGGATGGGCAGCCCGGAAACCGGTTAGCGCTTCCTGCGCCGCCGCGGCAACAGCCCCAGCGCTCCACCCGTAAGCCCCGGCTCCCACAGCAGGGAAGGCCAGCTCCCGGACATCCAACGTCTCAGCCAGGCGCAGGCTCTCACTGAAGCAGGACACCAGGAGTGCCGGGTTCGTCTGCCCCGCATGCCGGTTGGGTCCCACCGTGTGGATCACCCAGCGGGCCGGCAACCGGAAGGCCGGGGTTGCCACGGCGGCGCCGGTCTGCAGGCCGTGCGGCAGCCGGGCCGCGCGAAGTTCCCGGCACGCCTCAAGCAGTTCCGGCCCGGCGGCCCGGTGCAGCGCACCGTCCACGCCCCCGCCGCCGAGCAGCGAGGAATTCGCGGCGTTCACCACCGCGTCCACCCGCCGCTGCGTAATGTCCCCTTGCAGGACCGAGATCCGCATGCGGCCAGTTTCCCAAGTGCGGTACCTTGTGGCAATGGACTTCGGCAGCGTTGACAGCTGGGGGACGGCCCTCTATTTCTGGGTCATCCCGCTGGTGGTTGGCGACGCCATTTTCCCGCCCATCCCCTCGGAGATGGTGGTGATTACCGGCGGCGCATTGTCCGCGGACGGCCGGGCCAACGTGTTCCTCGTCCTGCTGCTCGCCGCCCTGGCGTCCTGGATCGGCGACATGGTGGTGTTCCACCTGTTCCGCCGCCGCCTCAGCCACGTACTGGACCGCTGGAAATGGGGCCGCCGGGTGCACGCCGGCATCCATGCGGCACTGGCCAAGGCCGGGCGGTCGTCGACCTATGGCACCATCATCGGCGCCAGGTTCATCCCCGGCGGCCGGCTCGCCACTTCGGCAGCCTCCGGCGTGGCAAACGTCTCTGTGCGCGGTTTCAGCCTGTGTGCGGGCCTGGGCGCCGTCCTGTGGGCCTGCTGGCTGGTAGGCCTGGGCTACTTCACCGGCTCAACCACCAAGCTGCCGTTCTGGGCCAGCTCCCTCATTGGCGTGGCCGTCGGCCTGGTGATCGGCGCCGTCGTGGGCATCATCGTCACCCGGCGCCGCGGCGACCGGTCCCCGGTGGAGGACGAGCCCCTCCCCGACGCAGGCTAGACCGGCAGCCACTTGCCGCGGCTGCGCCGCAGCACGCTGAGTGAACCTGTCAGCGCAACTCGTTCGACGGCGTCGCGCATCATGGCTGCCGATTCCACCGCCTGGCGGTTCTCACCGCTGTACTCGCTGGCTTCCACGAGAAAACGCAGGTTGAGCTGCGGCACGCCGCCGGCGATCTGCAGCTGGTGTGCCTCCACGTGGTGCCGGGTGCCCAGCGCCTCCACGGCCGCGTCCATGACGGACTCGGGCGGATTCCCTGGCCGGAGCCCGGTGATCTTGAGGCGGGTCTGGAAGGAAGGCATGCTCCCAACCCTATCCAAACACCGAAGACGCCCTATCACTTGTGGTCCCTAACAGCGCCTGTTAGGGACCACAAGTGATGGAGCAACCGGGGGTTACCCGGTATTGCGCAGGCCCGCGGCGACGCCGTTGACGGTGATGAGCATGGCCCGCTGGAGGCGTTCGTCGATCTCGGCCCCGCTGATCCCGCCCTCGGTGCGGATGCGGCGCAGGAGTTCCACCTGGAGGTAGCTGATCGGATCCAGGTACTGGTCGCGGATCTCCAGAGACCGCTTCAGCGTGGGCTGGGCATCCAGGAGCAGGTTTTCACCGGTGAGCTTGCGGACCTCGGCAACGGTGAGTTCGTATTCCTCCCGGATGGTGCGGAAGAGATGGTGGAGTTCCTCCGGGACGAGGGTGGACACGTAGTAGCCGGCGATGTCCATGTCCGTCTTGGCGAGCGTCATTTCCACGTTGGACAGCACGGAGCGGAAGAAGTGCCAGTGGTCCATCATTTCCACCAACTGCGCGGAGTGGCCGGCCTCGCGGGCGGCCTTAAGCCCGGACCCCACACCGAACCAGCCGGGCACGATCTGCCGTGACTGGGTCCAGCCGAACACCCACGGGATGGCACGCAGGCCACCCAGCCCGGCACCGGAATCCGGCCGCTTCGACGGGCGGGAACCGATATTCAGGGAGCCCAGCTGCTCCACCGGGGTGGAGGCCATGAAGTAGGCAGGCAGGTCCGGGTGGTCGATCAGCTTCCGGTACCGGTCAAAGGCGGCGTCGGAGATGGCCTCCATGACGTGCCCGTAGCGCTCGCGCTGGTCCTCGGAGGTCCGCGGGTCCCGGTGCAGGGCCGACCCCTGCAGGACGGCGGCCAGGGACAGCTCCAGGTTTTCGCGGGCAAGCTCCGGCAGGGAGTACTTGTCCGAGATGACTTCGCCTTGTTCGGTGAACTTGATTTCGCCTTCGAGGACACCGTTGGGCTGGGCCAGGATGGCGTCGTAGGTGGGCCCGCCGCCGCGTCCCACCGAGCCGCCGCGGCCGTGGAACAGGCGGACGCGCACGCCGTGCTTGGCCGCGACGTCGCGAAGCTTGCGCTGGGTCTTATGGATCTCCCACTGGCTGGTCATCACGCCGGATTCCTTGTTGGAGTCCGAGTAGCCCAGCATCACTTCCTGGACGTCCCCGCGCAGCCGCACCAGCTCCCGGTAGGAGGGGTCGGAGAGCAGCTGGTCGATGATCTCGGCCGAGGCCCGGAGTTCCTCCACCGTCTCCAGCAGCGGCGCGAACCCGAGCTTGGCGTAGGGCTTGTCGCCAAAGAGGTTCACCAGGCCGGCCTCGCGGGCCAGCACGGCGGCGGCCAGGACGTCGTCGGCGCCGCGGGTCATGGAGATGATGTAGGTCTCGATGACGTCCGGACCGTACATGCGCAGGGCCCGGCGGATCTCGCGGAAGACGTCGTAGGTGCCGTCGGCGGCGCCGTCCAGCTTGATCGGGTGGCCGGACAGCGGGCGGCGGGAAGCCAGCTCCGAGCCGAGCACCTCGAATCGTTCCTCCCGGCTCAGCTCGGCGTAGCGGAGCCCCGGTCCGCCGATCCGGTCCATCAGCTGGCCGACGGCGTCGTGGTGGTGGTCCGCGTGTTCACGGATATCCAGGGTGGCCAGGTGCAGGCCGAAGGAGGCGATGGCGCGGCGGACGCGGGCCAGGGAGCCGTCCGCCGCCAGCGCCGCGGAGTGGTTGCGGAGCGAGAGCTCCAGCAGGTTCAGGTCAGCCAGGAGTTCATCGGTTGCGTTGTAGTCGCGGCCGTGCTCGTGGTTGGAGTTTGCCGCCACCCGCTTGCCGGTGTTGATGAGCTTGGCCTTGATGCAGGTGAGCTTCAGCCGGTACGGTTCCTGGGCGTTGAGTTCCAGGACCCGCTTGTCCAGGCCCGGCAGCTTCTTCAGGTCCTCATCAATGGACTCAAGGAGCCCCGGGTCAGCGCCCGCCAGCGCCGTGGAGTTGGACAGGATGGAAATCAGCTCGTCGATCATGCCGATGCTGATCCGGATGGCGTTTTGGTTCTGGATCTGGAGGATCTCGCGGGTCACGGCCGCGGTCACGTTCGGGTTGCCGTCGCGGTCACCGCCGATCCAGGAGCCAAACCTGATGGGGGCGTCCTTGGAGGCGAGGCTGACGCCGTGTTCCCCGAGCAGCTCGGACAGCTCCGACAGCATTTCCGGCATGGCGTCGGTGAGGATGCCGCCCAGGTAGTAGATGGCGTTCCGGGCCTCATCCACGGGGGTGGGCCGGACCTGGCGCAGCTCGTCGGTCTGCCACATCTGGTCGATGATCTCGGCCAGCTGCCGGTCCTGCCGGCGCCGGCCGGTGGACCCTTCGGCTGTGGACTGGGACAGGACATCGGAAAGCTTCCGGATCTTGTCCAGGACGGAACGGCGGGACGCTTCGGTGGGGTGGGCGGTGAAGATGGGCCGCACGTCCAGCCCGTTGACTACTTCCTGCAGCACCTCCGGACCGGCCTGGGCCGCGATGTCCGCCACCGTCTTGGCCAGCCAGCCGTCCTTTTCGGCCCGGGTACGGAGTCCGCGGACGCGGTGGACCTGTTCGGCGGCGTTGGCGAGGTGGAAGTAGAAGGCAAAGGCACGCACCAGGTCGGTTGCCTGCTCGATGGGCAGGGAACCGAGGAGTTCGCGGACCTGGGCAACGACGTCGTGCGCGCTCCAGGGGCCGGTGGCGTGCGCACCGCCGCGCGCTGCTTCCTTGGATTCCTTGGTCAGGAGCCGGACCTGCTCCACGAGGTCCAGGAGTTCCGGCCCGTGCTGGCGGACCAGCGATTCGCCCAGCAGGGTGGACACGCGCCGGACATCCGCGCGCAGTTCGGAGGCAAGGTCGGTCTCGGGAGGTGTTGCAGTGTGAGCCATGGAAACAATCTTTCGAGGGATTCGGACTTGGCTCGTACACTGCGCTGGATACTGTGAGCCACGTTACTAGCTAAAGATGCTACCCCCGGTGCCTCGCCTCAGTGGAATCCGTCTCACAAGATGTCGCGGTACCCCACATGCCGTTTGACGGCGTCGAGTTCAGCCCGTAGGTTCCGCACCTCGTCCTGCCAGGCGGCTGCCTCCGCCGTGCGGCGCCGGGCCTTCCCGGCCTGGACCACGGCAGCGGTGAGCAGCAGCGGCACCAGGAGTGCCAGCGCCCATCCGGCGGCCGCGAAGAAGTCCAGTGCCACCGGCAGCGCGGCCCGGAAGTCGATGAAATCGTTTACCCCGCCGGCCATGCCTGCCATGGCTCCGTCGAGCGGCTGCAGGAACTGGCCCACCACGGGGGTTCCGGAGAGTGTGGGCGGGGCGAGTTTCGCCTGCGCGTCCCCGCCCCAGCGCCCGTCCGCGAGGTGGTTCAGGACGTAGATGCCGGCGCCCACGTTGGCTGCCATGAAGACGGCGACGGCGGCAGGTGCTGCGAGGTCCGGCCGCCGCTGGCGCCACGCCAGGACGACCGCGGCGGCAAGGACGGCCGCCAGCCAGGGGAGCGCGGCAAGCCACTCCCGATTCACTCCCGCAAGGATGTCCACCACTCCATTCAACCCCGGACAAAGGATTCAGCGGCGGAATGAACACGTCCGCGATCCGGTTGTAGCCGAAGGCATACGCAACTGGAAGGAACCATGACCACCACCCCAGCCACCACCCACGCCGCCAGGGCCGAGCGCTGGCAGCGCTTCCGCGCCAACCGCAACAAAGCCCTGGCAGCGCCGCACGGCTGGCTTACCCTCACCTCCTTCCAGTGGCTCGAAGACTCACCTTCCGCCATCGAGCCGGCCCCCGGCCTGTGGTCCACTGACGCCACGGGCTCGACGGCGTTCCTCACCGCGGTTCCGGCGGACGGGCTCACGCTGGTGGAGACAGGGGAAAAGGTGGACGGCACCGTATCCGCCGTCCTGGCGGACGAGGAATCACTGATGTGGGTGCAGTTCGGCGGCCCGGACGGGGACCAGGTAGTGGTGGAACTGGCCATGCGCGGCGGCCGGTATGCGATCCGCACCCGGGACGCTGCATCACCGGCCTTCACGGAATTCGACGGCGTGCCTACCTTTCCGTACAACCCCGACTGGGAGGTCACCGGAAGGTTTGAGCCCTACCCGGCGCCGGTGGATGTGCCGATCGGCACCGCGAACCCGCTGGTTGACGGCGTGCACCGCAGCGTAGGCGAGGTGGTCTTCCGCCTCCCGGGAAGCAGCCATGAGTTCCGGCTCCAGGCGGAGGAAGAAGAGCTCGGCGCCCTGACCGTCACGTTCCACGACGAAACCAACGGCGACACCACGGACGAGTGGCGGAAACTCTCCCTCCCCAGGCCGCGGCCGGACGGGTCCGTAGTGCTGGACTTCAACCGGGCCATCAATTACCCCAGCGCCTTCACCCCTTACGGCACCTGCCCCATGCCCGTGAAGAACAACAGCCTCGACATCCGGGTGGAAGCCGGCGAGAAAGAGCCGTACCCCAGCCGGTAAGGGTTTCGACCGGCTCAACCACCGATGGCGGAGATTCCAGTGATGGCCCTTCCCACGATCAGGGTGTTGACCTCGAACGAGCCCTCGTAGGTGTAGATGGCCTCGGCATCGGCGAAGATCTTGGCCATCCGGTAGTCGGTAACAATCCCGTTGCCGCCCAGGATGGAGCGGCCCAGCGCCACGGTTTCGCGCATGCGGGCGCTGAGGTAGGACTTGGCCAGGGCCACCTGCGGCATGTTGGCGGCCCCCTGCTCCTGCAGCCGGGCGAGCCCGGCCATCATGGACATGCTGGCCACGGCGTTCCCCAGCATGGTCACCAGCTGCTGCTGGATCAACTGGAAGTGGGCCAGCGGCCGGCCGAATTGCTGCCGCTCCACCGCGTATTGCCGGGCCACGTCGAAGGCTGCGAGCTGCTGGCCCACCGCCTGCCACGCCACCATGATCCGTGAGCTGCGGAGCAGTTCCTTGGTGTCCTCGAAGCTGCTGATCCCGGCGAAGCGGTCCGCCTCGGCAACCCTGACATCGCGGAACTGGATGTCCGCGTTCTGGACGGTGCGCAGGGCGATCTTGTTCTCGATCCTGCTCCGGCTGACTCCCGGCAGCGTTGCGTCCACAATGAAGCCGCGCACCGAACCGTCCGCCTCATCCCGGGCCCACACCAGCATGTAGTCGCAGAACGTCCCGTTGCCGATCCAGCGCTTGGCCCCGTTGAGCACCCACGTATCGCCGGAGTTGTCCGCTTCTCCCGTGGTGGAGGAGATCCGCCGGGCCCGGGTCTCCAGGCCGCCCGCCACATCCGAGCCGTGCAGCGGTTCGGTCAGCGCGAAGGCACCCGTAGTGCGCAGCTCCGAGGCGTCGGCCAGCAGCCGCTGCTTCTGGTCCTCCGTGCCGAAGGTGTGCAGCGATTCCACGAAGAGGTCGTGATGGACCAGGAAGAACGTGGCCAGGGAGGTATCCACGCGGGTGATCTCCGCGATGACCAGCCCGGCAAAAAGATGGCTGTAGCCGCGGTGGACCGGTGTGCTCAGCTCCAGCGTGGCCAGCTTGGGGAGGATATGGGCGGGAAACTCGGCCTTGTTCCACCAATCCCCCGCGTACGGCGCCACCTCGGCCGCCAGGAAGTCCCGCAGCTCGGCGAGCTTGTTCCGTTCAGCCTCGTCCAGCATCGCTTCGACGGCGAAGAAGTCCGCCGCCGGCAGCTGCGGAACGTCCGGCGCGCTCATTTCGGCGCCATCCGGATAGCGCCGTCCAGGCGGATGGTTTCGCCGTTCAGCATGGCGTTGTCCACAATATGTGCCACCAGGTTGGCATATTCCGCGGGCTTGCCCAGCCGGGACGGGTGCGGAACCTGGGCGCCGAGCGAGTCCTGCGCCTCCTGCGACAGGCCGGCCATCATAGGGGTCTCGAAGATGCCCGGGGCGATGGTGACCACCCGGACCAGCGAGCGCGCCAGTTCCCTGGCGATCGGCAGCGTCATGGCGGCCACGGCGCCCTTGGAGGCGGCATACGCGGGCTGGCCGATCTGTCCGTCGAAGGCCGCCACGGAGGCGGTGTTGATGATGACGCCGCGTTCCGGGCCGCCCAGCGGGGTGGTGGCGGGCGCGGTGGCCGCCATCGCTTCGGCGGCCAGGCGCAGGACATTGAAGGTCCCCACCAGGTTGACCTGGATGACCTTGCTGAAGGATTCCAGGGCCAGCACACCGTCCCGTCCCAGGACCTTGCCGGGGGTGGCGA
The DNA here is from genome assembly GCF_039907755.1 of Pseudarthrobacter sp. CC12. Classification (NCBI taxonomy): domain Bacteria; kingdom Bacillati; phylum Actinomycetota; class Actinomycetes; order Micrococcales; family Micrococcaceae; genus Pseudarthrobacter; species Pseudarthrobacter sp. CC12. The sequence goes on from NZ_JARDJH010000006.1 coordinate 25,745, forward strand.
TCCCTGCGCAGTTCACCACGATCCGGAGCGGGCCCAGCCCCGCGGCGGTCCCGACGGCGGCCCGCACGTCGGCCTCGCTGGTCACGTCTGCGGGGGCAAAGACGGCGGACTGGCCGGCTGCGGCGCGGCCGTTCAGTTCGTCCGCCACTGCCTGTCCGCCCGAGGACGGCAGGTCAACGAGCACGACGGATGCGCCGGCGTCGAACAATCTCTGCGCGGTGGCTGCTCCCAGCCCGGACGCCCCGCCTGTCACCAGTGCGACGCTGCCTTTGATGTCCATCCATCCTCCTTGATGTGTGTCCCCATGCCGCGGCGCGACCCGAGCAACAGTTAATGAATGTTAACTGAAATCCCGCGCCGCCGCACTCACCCCCGAGGCCCTGCCCTCCCTGGTGCCGGCGGCACGGTTAGGGTGGACGGCATGACGTCCAGCAGCACCTCCTTGACCGCCTGGCAGGACAGGGCGAACCACGCGGCCCGGTCCGTGACCGCCCTGTTCGGCCGGAAACTGCTGTTCCTGCCCGGAACCCACCTGGGCGCAGTGCTGTGGCAGGGCAGGCACCCGGCCGGACCGCCCACCCCCTCAACGCCGGAGCAGGAGCCGGGCACCCAGCCAGCGCCGCGATGGCGTACCGCACTCCGCCGGATGCGGCCTGCCGCATCGCTGGCCCTCCCCTGGCACTACTGGTGGCAGGCGCACTACGTTGACTGCCTGGTGGACGCCGGGCGGCGGGAACTGGGCGGCGGAGCCACCCCGGCGGCCCGGTTCGACGGCCCGGGCCGGCCCAGCGCCGGGCACTTGGCCTCGCGCCTGGTCACCGGGATCAGGCTCCGCAACGCCCTGACTTTCGTGAACAGCTACTACGACGACATGGCGTGGCTGGCGCTGGCAACGCTCCGCCTGGACAGGCTGGCCGAGGAAACCCGTCGTCCTGGCCGCCGCCGCAACGCCGTGGTCCGGGCGTCGCTGGCGCTGCAGTTCGACGCCGCCTGCACCGATGACCTGGGCGGCGGGACTTTCTGGAGCAAGAAACGCGACTTCAAGAACACCCCGGCCACCGCGCCGGTGGCCCTGTTCTATGCCCGCACCGGCCAGCACGCCAAGGCCCAGGCCCTGCTGGACTGGCTCGACACCACGCTCTTTGACGCGGACCAGGCCCTCTACCTTGACGGCGCACGCCTGGATCCCTCCGGAGAGGTGGTGCTGGAGCGGGCGGTATACACCTACAACCAGGGCCCGGTGCTGGGAGCACTCCTGGAGCTGGGCGGCGAGGCGAACCTGGCCCGGGCCGCGGTCCTGGTGGACGCCGTGCAGCGGCTGCTGACCGTCCCGGGCAGCAGCAACGGAGCCGGCACGGGCTCCGGTGGTTCGGTGCTGCGCTGCGAAGGAACGGGCGACGGCGGCCTCTTCACCGGGATTCTCTGCCGTTACCTGGCACTCGCCGCGGCAGACCGCCGGCTTCCCGCGGCTACCCGCGCCACGGCTGCACGGTTGGTGACGGACACCGCTGAAGCGCTATGGTCCGGCCGGCGCCCCGTAGGCCCCGGCGAGGCAAATGCCCGGCGGGAAGGCACGAGCATCTTCTCGCTGCACGCGGCCAAACCGGCGGCCGCGACGTATCCGCCGGGCGCCGCCGTCGAACTCTCCACCCAGCTCCAGGCCTGGATGGCGCTGGAGGCAGCGGCCGCCGTCACCGCCGCAGCCGGCGCCTAGCGGATGCCGGCCAGCGGCGTAACGGTGCCGCGTTTGAGCCATACCGGTCCCTCCGCCACCAGCCGGGCTTCCTTGGGTCCCGCCGGCGGAAACACCAGCGAGGTCAGGGCTTGTCCGTCCACGAAGACCTCCAGGGAGGACCGGTCAACGTAGATGGTGAGGCGGACGGTGTCCCCGGCCGGCCGCGCGTCCACCGAGCGCTCCTGCCGGTATTCGCCGCGGGCGTCCGCCCGGTCTGCCAGGCCGCTCCCGCCGGCCGCCGCGTCACCGTTGCGGTCCACGAACGCCCGGCCGGCCGCGAAATCGTAGCCCACCGTGGCATAGGTGGTGCCGCCGCTTTGCAGCAGCAGCCGCGCCTCCCCGGTCCCGTCCGCGGGCTTGGCCAGCTCGACGTCGGCCTTGAAGGCGCCGCTGTCCGGGACCGGGAGTGCCAGGCCGCCATCAATGCTCCCGCCGGGCACCTGGACCGGTTCCCCTTCCAGGGACTGGAGCGCGGCCGTGGGCGAGGACACCAGGGCCGGCCGGCCGCCGCCGGACGCCAGCCGGATGTCCCGCACCACCGAGGCCGCCCCGTACCAGCCGTTGGTGGGAAGGTTCCGGGCATAGGCCCAGTTGTTCATCCAGCCGATGGCGTGCCGCGACGCCATCGGCTGCGCGTCGTCAAGCCCCGGGCCAGCCCAGGTGACGGCCGCGTAGAAGTCCGGTCCGCCGTCGAGCCACTGGTGGCCGCCGTCCGCTGTGAAGGCCTTGCCGTCGAAGCTGCCGGTCCAGTAGGCCACGCCCGTGGTGCGCCCCTCCCCGGATCCGTTGGCGCTCGCGGCCAGGACCCAGGTGCGCTTGGCGGGGTCGCCGTCGACGTCCAGCTGGAAGAAGTCCGGGCACTCCAGGATTCCCAGCCCTTCCTGCTCGAATCCGGACACGTAGGCCCACTGCTTGAGGTCCCTGGAGGTGTAGAAGCCGATCTTGTGGCCCTCCGCGAGGAGCATCAGCCACTGGTTATTGGCCTCGTCCCGGACGATCCGCGGGTCCCGCCAGTGCTCGGCGCCGGGGTTCTCCATCACCGGGTTCTGCCCGTAGCCCCGGAAGCCGTAGCCCTTGTCCGTGGAGTAGAACAGGGACTGGCGCTGGACACCGTCGTGCTGCTGGGTGAGGACCGCGATCACGGCCCCCTTGCCAAACCCGGCCGTCCCTTCCGTGTCCACCACGGCGGAGCCGGTCTCAATGTCGCCCAGGCCGTTGCGGAACTTGGGAATAGCCACCCCTTCGTTCTTCCAGTGCACCAGGTCCGTGCTGGTTGCGTGGAACCACTCGGTGCCGTTCCCTTCCGGGTAGTCGGCGTTGTAGAGGTAGTAGTAATGCCAGAGGCCGTCGAGGAAAAAGGGCCGCTGCGGATCGTTCATCCAGTGCTCGTCCGGCGTGAGGTGGTACGCCGGCCGGAAAACGTCATCCCCCTCCGGCGCGGCTTCCGTTGGACGCGCGGCGGTTGGTGGGCCGCTTTCCTGCGTACCGGAGCCCCGCTGGACGGTACCGGCCAGTACCAGCGAAACGGCCAGCGCCAGCACGGCGACGGCGGCCAGGACCCACAGAATGGGGGGTCGCCGGAGGGCGGCACGAATGGACGCGGGACGTGGGAAGGGCATGGGTGGTGTCGATCCGTCGCTGAACGCACAAGTGCCGTCCCCCGGGACAGGGGAACGGCACCAGCGCAAGTGAACCGTCAATTTTACCGGCCCGGTTCCCGGGAACCCAATCCGGGGACGTCATACACCGGCAGTCAGTCCCGTGCCGGTGGCCGCTTCTTCTGCGGATAGGGCGTCTCTCCCCGTGCCAGCATGTCCACGAACCCGGCGATCCTGCGTTCCCGGGTGGCCGCCTGCTTCGCCGAATTGGTCCTGAACACCAGGGCGAACAGGTTGGTTTTTGTCAGGACCTCGAAGGTGGCCTGCGCCGCCGGGTTGGCTGCGATGGCGGCCGCCAGGTCTTCCGGCACCTGGAGGTCGGCCTGCCCGCCATAGGCCGCGTCCCAGCGGCCGTCCGCCTTGGCCGCCGCCACGGCGGCCCGTCCGGCGTCGGTCATCTTCCCGGCCTCCTCCAGCCGGGCAATGTGCCCCACGTTCCGGGCCGACCAGATGCTCCGGGGGCGCCGCGGCGTCATCCGCTGGAACACGCTTTCGCTGTCCCGGCGCCTGCCTTGCCCATCGATCCAGCCAAAACAAAGGGCTTCGTCCAGGGCCGCCGCGTAGTCAAGGCCCGTCACCGTCCCGCCCTTCTTGTGCAGCACCAGCCACACCCCTGGGCTGGTGCCGTGGTTCTCTTCCAGCCAGGCACGCCAGGCGGCAGCGTCGGGCAGCAGCAGTTCCTCAAGGTCATTGGCCATGGCCTAATTCTGCCTGTGGAATCCCGTACCACAAGGCCCGTGTGCCGGACAGCAACACGTGGCATCATGGCCCTACCGGCCCATCCGCAACCCCGAGGACAATGCCATGCTCCGAGTCCGCCCCGTCCATTTCACCTCGCGCACCGAGGCCTGGAAACAGCTCCTCACCGCCCTGGGAATGGTCCCCACCGAGGACGACGGCGGGTGGACGGTTTTCGATTCGGGCTCAGGGCGGCTGGCAGTCCATTCCGCCGAGGCCGGTTCCGGACAGGACGGCCGGACGGTGCTGGCCGTGGAAGTGGGCGACGTTGCCGAATTCGCCAGGCGCACCAACGCCTCAGCCAAGGAAGACTCCCCACAGGAGGGAGCGGCGGAAGGCACCGGACCGGCCGAACCCGTTACCGCCGACCACGGTGACGCCTGCCGTATCAGCGCGCCGGACGGGTTCAGCTTCCTCGCGGACAAGGCCGCCCACTTTGCCCAGTGTGCCGACGCCGATCCCGCCCTGGCCGTCGCCGCGGTCTGGTACACCGAGGACCCCGAAGGTGCCGTCCGCACGCTGCTGCACATCGGCGCCCGCCCCCGGCCCGTGCCGGACAACGACGAAACCGCGGACTTCACGGCCAAGAACGGCGGGGTACTCCTGGTGCGGCCGGCAGCCGGAGCGTCCCGCTCGGGCCTTGGCTTTGAATACGGCGGCGGCCTGGAGCAGCTGCGGGAGCGCCTCACCGCGGCCGGCTTCTCCGCCAGCCTGACGGAGGAGGCGTTTGGCAGCACCCTCCATGTGGCCAATCCCGACGCGGGCAGCCCCAACGCGCCCGCCACGGTGTGGGTCTCCCAGCACCGCCCCATGGGGTAGAACTTAAGCATGAACGTGCGCACACCTGACCCGAATCCCGGCTGGCTCTCCGAAGAAGACCTCTTTGAGGCGCGCGGGCGGCTGCCCATGGTGTACGTAGAGGCAGTACCGGTCAGGCTGGACCCGCTGGGATACGTCAACGAGGTGGGAACGCTGTTGCAGGCGGACGCGGACGGGACCATGGTGCGCTCCCTGGTTTCCGGCCGTGTGATCTACCGCGAAACCATCCGCGCCGCCCTGCTCCGGCACATGGAAAAGGACCTGGGCCCCCTGGCGTTCCCGCAGCTGCCGCTGAGCCCCGTGCCGTTCACCGTGGCTGAATATTTCCCCGCGCCGTCCCAGACCGGCTTCACGGACGAGCGGCAACACGCCGTGTCGCTGGCCTACGTGATCCCGGTGACGGGCGAGTGCGAGCCGCGCCAGGACGCCCTCGAACTGACCTGGATGACCCCGGAGGAAGTCCTCAGCCCCGGCGTGCAGATGGAGTTCTCCGGCGGCCGCGGCGGCCTGATCCGGCAGGCCCTGGCGTTTGCAGGCGTGGGCTTCTGACCACCCCGCCGGGACGTGGGGGTCCCCGGTTTTGAGTGCCCGCCTTTGTAGACTGTAGGGCGGACCGCAAGAGAACTTAAGGACTCCCATGACCGAATCACCAGCCGCCAGGCACCACCGTGAACAGCAGGCTGGATCTCTGACCACCGGCAGCCACATCCTCCTCCCCGACGGCCGGCGCACTGCCGAAATCGACCAGGTGGAGCTTGAGCACGACGACTTCGGCTCCCCCGCACTGGTCCTGGCCAGCCTCTCCGGCGGCGGCACACTGCGGGTGGCCATCGGCACCATGGTCACCGTGGTGGACGGCGCGCACGACGACATCACCCAGCTCCCCCTGCCGGCGGACCTTCCCGAGGCCGCACCACCCGCGGAAACCCTGATGCCCCGGAACGGCGCGCAGGAGCAGCCCGGCGCCGGGACCGGTCCCCTCAACGTGGCGCCCGCCGTCGTCGTCCCTCCCCTTCCCCCGGCACCACCCGCGGTGACCGGGCCCGGCGAGGAGGAACTGGCGCTCATCCCCGCCCCGGACGGCACCCCCGAATCCGTGGTGGAGGCAGCCGCGGAGGCCCACCCAGACGCCGAGGGCGTCCTGCTCCTGGCGGACCGGCTCTCGAAGGGGGTCAACTTCAAGTCCGGCAGCTGCCTGAAGGACCTCAGCGACCTGGCGCACGAACTGTTCATCACGCTCAAGGACGCGGACGGCGCACTGTCGGTGGCAGACCTGATCACCGTGCTCCCCTACGACGGGAACCCCGGCCGGTGGACCTCGGTGGAGGCAGCCCTGGCGCTGGCCAGCTACATCTGCCGGCAGGATGGCCAGGACGAACGGGCCGAGGTCTACGAGAAACTGATCCGCACTCCCGAAAACCAGGAGACGGACGCCTTCAAGGCACGGATGGCAGCCAAGGTGCGGCAGCGCTCGCTCAATGAACCCAACCTGTACGACAAGGAAATCTTCCGCTCGATCGACAACTCCAACCACGACGCCGAGCGCGAATGGCGGCTGCTGCGGCTCGAATCCCTGCTGTTCCTGCGGGCCCACGGCGGCTCCGAAACCATCGGCATGTCCGAACTTGAACGGCGCATCAGCAACGAGCTGGAGGCCGTCCGCTCCTGAACACAGGGCCACGTTGCCGGTAACTTCCAGCAAGGGAAATTAGCCCTACCCCGGGGGTAGCCGGAGTTGTACATTCGGGGCTATGACGAACAATCTCAGCGTAGTGATCAACGCCGACGCCCCGCAGGTCTGGACCATGCTGCGGGAACCGTCCAGGGTGGCCCAGTGGCACGGCTGGCAGGCCGAAGACCTGGAGTCCGAGATCAAGGAGATCTACTTCTCCGATGTACAGGAATCCGCGGACCACACCAGCCTGACCGTGCACGGCGGGGACACGTTCGAGCTCCACCCGGTTGCGGACGGTACCCGGGTCAGCGTCACCCGCGGCGCGGTGGACCACAACTCCGAATGGGCGGCATGGGACGAGGACATCACGCAGGGTTGGCTGACCTTCCTGCAGCAGCTCCGGTTCGCCCTGGAACGCCACCCGCACGGCAAGCGGCACACCCTGTTCCTGCACCTGACCGAGGGCAACGGCTCCGCGATCGACAAGCTGGGGCTCTCCGACCTCCCGGCGCCGGGTGAGCCGTACCAGCTGACGCTCGGCACCGGTGAGGAGATCAGCGGCAAAGTCTGGTACCGGACCAGCCACCAGGTGGGGCTCACGGTGCACAGCTACGCGGAACACGGCGAGGGGCTGTTGGTGGTGGCAGACCATCCCGCCATCAAGGACGTCCGCGAGGAGGGTGATGGCTCGTTCGTCATCGCCTCGACCTACGATCTTGGCGCCGGCGCCTTCGACGCCATCCGGCAATCCTGGGATTCCTGGCGGGCCTCGAACTACCCGGCCTCAGAACCGGCCAGCTGAGCGTACCGGGGCCCGCGTTTACGGGCCGCGGGGGGATTGCTGGCACACTGGTACGGTGCCAGCCAACCCCGCCTTCGCCCTGCCGGAAACCCGATCACAGTTCTCCTTCAAGGTCGGCACCCGCCTGGCGGAGTCCTGCCCGCCATCGGCCGCGCAGGAGGCTGAAAACGGCGGGGCATTCCTGGGCCGCACCGGGACCATCACCACCCCGCACGGTGAGATCCAGACCCCGGCGTTCATCGCCGTCGGGACCAAAGCCACGGTGAAGGCCGTACTGCCTGAATCAATGGCGGACCTGGGCGCGCAGGCCCTGCTGGCCAACGCCTACCACCTGTACCTGCAGCCGGGCCCTGACATCCTGGACGAGGCCGGCGGGCTGGGTGCCTTCATGAACTGGCCCGGCCCCACCTTCACTGATTCCGGTGGATTCCAGGTGATGAGCCTCGGTTCGGGGTTCAAGAAGGTCATCGACATGAAGTCCGTGGATACTTCCGGGCCTGATGACGCCGTGGCCCCAGGCAAAGAGCGCCTGGCGCACATCGATGACGACGGCGTGTGGTTCAAGTCCCACCTGAACGGCGACCGCCACCGGTTCTCCCCCGAAATCTCCATGCGGGTCCAGCACCAGATCGGCGCGGACATCATGTTCGCGTTCGACGAGCTCACCACCTTGCAGAACTCCCGGCGGTACCAGGAGGAATCGCTGGAGCGCACCCGGCTGTGGGCGGAGCGGTGCATCTCGGAACACTTCCGCCTGACGGAGGACCGCGCGGGCAAGCCGTACCAGGCCCTGTTCGGCGTGATCCAGGGCGCCCAGTACGAGGACCTGCGCCGGAAGGCCTGCCGCGACCTTGGCGCCATGCCGTTCGACGGCTTCGGCATCGGCGGGGCGCTGGAGAAGGAAAACCTGGGCACGATCGTTCGCTGGTGCAACGAGGAACTGCCGGAGGACAAGCCGCGGCACCTGCTGGGCATCTCCGAACCGGATGACATCTTCACGGCCATCGAAAACGGCGCCGACACGTTCGACTGCGTCTCCCCCACGCGGGTGGCCCGGAACTCCGCCTTCTACACCCCGGAAGGCCGGTTCAACCTCTCCGGCGCCAAGTACAAGCGCGATTTCGGGCCACTGCAGGAGGGCTGCGACTGCTACGCCTGCACCAACTATTCGCGGGCGTACATCCACCACCTGTTCAAGGCCAAGGAAATGGTGTCCGCCACCCTGATTTCCATCCACAACGAGCGGTTCGTGGTGAAGATGGTGGACGACGCCCGGCTGGCCATCGAGTCCGGCACGTTCTTCGACTTCAAGGCAGAGACCCTGGGCCGGTACTACTCCTGAGCATGCCTCCCGGGCGCCTCCGCTATCCTGACCAGATGCTCATCGAGATCCAGGCCCCTGCAGGCCGTGCCGAAGCCATCGTTGCCCGCCCTTCCGCCGGAAACGGCCCGTTCCCGGGAGTCATCTTCTACATGGACGCGTTCGGCCTGCGCCCGCGCATCCAGGAGATGGCCCAGCGCATTGCCGACTGGGGCTACGTGGTGCTGGCGCCCAACGTTTTCTACCGTGAAGGAACAGTCGCCGAGCTTGCCCCCGGGGGTGACATGTCCACCCAGGAGGGCCGGGAAGCCGCCGGCAAGGCTGCCTTCCCGCGGGTGGGCAGGCTGACCCCGGACAAGGCCCTGCCGGACATCGATGCCTGGGTTTCCGCGCTGGCAGCCCTCGACGACGTGGCGCCGGGCCCCATCGGGACCACCGGCTACTGCATGGGCGCCCGGCTCGCGCTCCGGACCGCCACCGCGCACCCCGAAGTGGTGGCAGCGTGCGGCGGCTTCCACGGCGGCGGCCTGGCAACGGAGGATCCGGACAGCCCGCACCTGGGGCTTGGCAACGCGCGGGCGCGGTTCGTCTTCGGCCACGCGGACCACGACCGGAGCATGGCCCCCGACGCCGTCGCCCGCCTGGGCGAAGCGCTCCACGCCGCGGGACTGCAGGCATCCAACGAGATCTACGCCGGGGCACCGCACGGCTACTCCATGGCGGACACCTCGGCATTCCACCCAGAAGCCACGGAGCGGCACTTCCAGGAACTGCGCGCCCTGCTGGACGGGACGCTGAAGGCCTAAGCCGGCCGGCCGCCGTCGAATCCGCCGGAAAGCTGCCGGCCCGCCGGAACGTTCCGTCGATCCGGCACCTTTCCGGCGAGCTGGGGACGCGGGACGTTTTCCACATGACGACGGCGGCGCCTTCCGATGGTGCCGCAGCGGCGGGACCCTGTCGGAATGACACCGAAGCAGACAGTACGCCTTCCCGCTCTTCCAGGCACCGGCAACCTGTGGCGGACGGAACAGTTGCACGGGCACGGCCTCAATTCCCGGGCCATCAAGGCCCTGGCCCTCCACGGGAAGCTGGTCCGCCTCCGCCATGGCTGCTACATCCGCGCCGAGCTGTGGGAGAAGCAATCGGGGCCAGTCCGCAGCAGGCAGCTGATCCACGCCCATGCCCACGGGACGCTGACCACTTCAGCCGGCGGCTATGTGTACAGCCACACCTCCGCCGCCCGGCTGCACCATTTGTATGTTTGGGATGTTGATGACCTGATCCACCTTTTACTGCCGGGAAACCCCTCCAGCGAGCGGCTCGGCAAGGATGTCCGTGGCCACACCCGTCCCTGGACCGGGCCGGAAGTGGTGACCCTCGGCAACCTCCGGGTGACCTCGCTGGAGCGGACGGTAGTGGATTGCGCCATGATGCTGGCTTACCGGCAGTCACTGGTATTGATGGACCACGCCCTCCGGCTAGGTGCGGACAAGGCCCTCATGGAGAGAATGGCTGACGGCCTGCAGGGACGCCGCGGAATCCGGACCCTCCGGCTGGCGCTCGCCCACGCAGATCCGCGGTCGGAGTCCGCGGGTGAGACACTCACGCGCGAACTCCTGCTGCGGCTGAAACTTCCCCTGCCGGAGCCCCAGGTCGCGGTGGCGACGCGTGCCGGGCGGTATCGGCTGGATTTCGCCTGGAAGGAAAAGAAGGTTGCCCTCGAATTCGACGGGAAAACGAAGTACTTCGACTACAAGCCAACGGCCGAGGTGCTGTTTCAGGAACGGCAGCGGGAGAACGCCCTCACCGAGGACGGCTGGACCTTTGTGCGCGTGAAATGGGCCGACCTCTTCCGCGAACACGAGTTCAAGGCCCGTGTCCTTGCGGCGCTCCGGCCCTAGCCACCCGGCCGGAGCGCGAAATCGCCGTAATGGTGCCGGGTCGCCGGTAATTTCCGGCGATCCGGCAGCTTTCCGGCGATCCCACGCGATCAGCAGTTGCAACGTACGACGCCGGGCGGCAGCTATGCGGCGTTTGTCACCACTTCCGCGGCGTGGCCGGCGGCGCCGTAACTGGGCTCGCGACGCTTGACCCAGTTGATGGCCAGCGAGGTTACGGGGACGAAGAGGAACTCCACCACGGTCTTGTACACGAAACCCACCAGCACGTAGTTCACGAAGCTGCCGGGGTCGGCGATGCCGATGACGGGTGCGGCGATGCTGCAGAAGATCAGCGTGTCCACAAACTCCCCGGCGCCCGAGGATCCCATGAGCCGCGCCCATAGGGACCTCTCCCCGGTGCGGGCCTTCATCCGGACCAGGATCCAGGAATTGATGGTCTGCCCTGCCAGGAATGCCAGCAGGGAGGCCAGGACGATTTGTGGCACGGGGCCGAGTGACCCCTCCAGGGCGGACTGCTTGGCGGCACCGTACTCGTCGTCGAACCCGGGCAGCGCAATGACAACCCAGTAGCAGAGGGAAGCGAAGACGGACAGCGCAAATGTGGTGAAAATGGCTTTGCGGGCCACCTTGAATCCGTAGACCTCACTGATCACGTCGCCGAGGATGTAAGCCAGCGGGAAGAGGAAGAAGCCGCCGTCGGTGACGATGGGGCCGAATGCCACCCCCTTGGACGCTCCAATGTTGGACAGGATCAGCACCACTGCCATGGCTGCCAGCATGATCCCGAAGTAGGGCGATCCGATGTCCGCGAATCTGGCGGCAGGACCTGCGGCAGTGGGTTGGACGGTTTGGGGCACGGCACTGTGGCCGGGGGCGGAGGACATTGAGGGATCCGTTCAGGAGTGGTTGGCCGGCCTGCCGTACTGGGCGGCCGGTTGTATTAGCACTCGTGCCATTCTCGCACTGCGGCGGCAAAGCTCTCCAAGGAGAAGGGCTGATTAGCACGGACACAGTTTTTGAACATGTTCAACTACTGTGGCACACTGTTTTTGAACATGTTCAAGAATGGGGATGCCGTGGCAGCGAAGAGCGAACAGACCAGGCAGCTGGTGGCGGACACCGCGCTGCGCATGTTCCGTGATATCGGGTTCGAGAAGACCACCATGCGCGCCATCGCCGCCGGGGCAGGCGTCTCCGTCGGCAACGCCTATTACTACTTCGCGTCCAAGGATGACCTGGTCCACGAGCTGTACATCCAGGTGCAGGCAGAACATGCGGCGCGGGCCTCACAAGCGTTGGACGGGACCGCTTCCCTGGCTGAGCGCCTGAAGGCCACGCTGCATGCCGGCCTTGACGTCATGGCCCCTTACCACCGGTTCGGCGCGGACTTCGTTGCCACGGCAATCCGGCCAACATCACCGGTGAACCCCTTCTCAGCACGGTCCACGCCCGCGCGCGAGGCATCCCTGGACATCTTCAGGCGCACCGTGGACGGGGCCAGGCCTGCCGTACCGAAGAAGCTGCGGACCGACCTGCCGGAGCTGCTGTGGCTTTGCTACATGGGCATCACCCTCTTCTGGGTCTATGACACCTCGGAGGGCCAGCGGCGGACCAGGAGGCTGGTGGACGGTGCGGCCCCACTCATTGCCCGCGGTCTCGCACTGGCCCGCATCCCGGGAGTCAGCAAGGTGCTGGACGACGTCCTGGACCTGAGCCGCAGCATCCGCGATTAGGGAAGAAACATTGGGGGAAACATGGACTGCACAAAGACCGTTGTGGTGGCGGGGGCTTCCGGCTTCATCGGCACATACCTTCGCCGGCGCTTCCAGGAAGACGGATGGACCGTGCGCACCGTTGGACGCAAGGGAACGGGCAGCGCCGCGGCCGGATGGGATGACGACGCCGTCATGGTCCGGGTGCTCAACGGCGCCGGGCTGGTGGTGAACCTCGCCGGACGGTCCGTCTCCTGCCGCTACAACCGGCGGAACAAGGCGCTCATCATGGACTCGCGCGTGGCCACCACCCAGGCCCTGGGGCGGGCCATCGCACAATGCCCGGAGCCGCCGTCGACCTGGCTCAATGCCAGCACCGGCACCATCTACCGGGATGCCAGGGACCACCCCCAGCCTGAAACCGACGGCGAGCTTGGCTCCGGGTTCTCCGTGGACGTGGCCAAAGCGTGGGAGGCCGCCCTCGCGTCGGCCACCACGCCGGCCACCCGGAAGATCCCGCTGCGGATCGCCATCGTGCTGGGCCGCGGCGGCGGCGCGCTGGCGCCGTTCGCCAACCTGGCGCGGCTGGGCCTGGGCGGCCACATGGGCGACGGCGGGCAGAAATTCAGCTGGATCCACGTGGAAGACCTGTACCGCAGCATCCGCTTACTGCATGCTCGGACCGACGTCACCGGACCCGTTAATGTGGCGTCGCCGGACGTGGTGAGCAACCGGGAAATGATGCGCCTGGTGCGGCGGGCCTACGGCGCCCCCTTCGGGCTCCCCACCCCTGCATGGCTCCTCCGTGCAGGGGCCGTCCTGATCCGCACCGAAACCGAGCTGGTGCTCAAAAGCAGGTGGGTCCAGCCGCAGAAACTCCTCGACGCGGGCTTCGTCTACAGCCAGCCGGAGCTGGGCCGGGCACTGCTGCAGATCGCCAAGGGCCGGGAATGAGCCACCCGCTCCGCGTCACCTTCGGCCCAGGCTCGTTCCTTCCCGGCGCGGGCCTCACGGTCCTGGCCTTCGGGTTCCCCCTGGGTTTCCCCGGCTACCTCTACGGAACGCTCTCCGCGCTAATCCTGGGAATGCCCCTGGCGCTGGTTGCCGGGATCTGCATGCGGCCCGTCCGCAACCAGCTGCTCCACGCCGTGGCCGTCGGCGTGGCAGGGCTGGTTACGGGGGTGCTCACGCTCATGGTCATCACCGGCAGCCACTGGTCCGCAATGTGGGGCACGATCCTGTGGACGGGGTTCTGCGCAGCGCTGGGGCGGGCAGCCGTGTCCGGCCTCGTCACAATCCATGACGCGCCTGCGCCGGAACCCGTGGCTGCGCGGAAGCCAAGGGCGGGGTTCGCCTGGAAGGCCCGGACGCCGTCGACGTCTTCTACGACGGTGAGACGCTCGAAGTCCTGAGTGCTCCCAAGGTGGGCGAGGTGGCAGTTTCCGGTGCGGGCTGCTCGTTGGCCGCCGCAGTAACCGCCGAGCTCGCAAAGGGTGCCACGCCGTTGGATGCTGCCCGGACCGCCAAGGATTTTGTTACCGCCGGCATCCGCAACCGCGTTGCCTCCGGTGCCCCGTTCGACGCCCTCTGGCAGGGCGGCGCCCGGTAGAACCGATCTCCCCGCGGGTTCGCCGGAAACCCTCGAGACCGCCGGGATTTTGCGGCGAACCCGGCAGTTTCCGGCGAACTCGGCAGTACAGCTAGCGCCGCGGGATGTTGCGCAGGTTGCTGCGCGCCATGCTCACGGCCTCGCCCGCTCCCCGGTTCAGCACCACCTTGGACATGGCCGTGGCGAATCCCAGCACCTGCGAGCCGGAGATCTTCGGCGGGATGGACAGCGCCTTGGGATCGGTGATGAGCTCCACCAGTGACGGGCCGGGGTGCGCGAACGCCTCCCGGTACGCCGCCTCGATCTGCGCAGGATCGGTCACCCGGACGGCATGGAAGCCCAGGGCTTTGGCCACGGCCGCGTAGTTGGCGTCCGGCACGTCCACGCCGAAGTCGGGCAGCCCGTCCACCAGCATCTCCAGCTTGACCATGCCCAGGGTGGAGTTGTTAAACACCACCACGTTCACCGGCAGCTTGTAGGCGGCCGCGGTGATGAGCTCGCCCAGCAGCATGGACAGCCCGCCGTCGCCGGAGACGGAGATGACCTGGCGGCCGGGGTAGGCCAACTGGGCGCCGATGGCGTGCGGCAGGGCGTTGGCCATGGAGCCGTGCAGGAAGGACCCGATCAGCCGGCGGGTGCCCAGCGGGTTGATGTACCGCGCGGTCCAGACGTTGCACATGCCGGTGTCCGCTGTGAAGATGGCGTCCTCGGCGGCCACCTGGTCCAGCAGCGACGCCGCGTACTCCGGGTGGATGGGCTGCTTCTTCTCCACCTTCCGGGTGTACGCGCCCACGGCCTTGTTCATTAGCCGGTCATGCTTCTTCAGCATCTGGTCCAGGAACCGGCGGCTCTTCTTCGCCGTCACCAGTGGCAGCAGAGCGCGCAGGGTGGGCAGCACGTCGCCGTGGACGGCAATGTCGACGTCGGTCCGGCGGCCCAGCCGGTGGGCCACCCGGTCCACCTGCGCGGTGCGGGTGTCCGGCAGGAACTGGTCATAGGGAAAGTCGGTGCCCAGGAGGACCAGCAGGTCGGCGTCCTCGATGCCCTCCGCGGCGGCTCCGTAGCCCAGCAACCCGGTCATGCCGATATCGAACGGGTTGTCGTACTGGACGAAGTCCTTGCCGCGCAGGGAGTGGCCCACCGGCGCCTTGGCCAGTTCGGCGAGCGCCATCAGCTCGCTGTGCGCCCCCTCCACGCCGGCGCCGGCGAAAATGGCCACCTTGCCGGCGTCGTTGATGGCGTCCGCGAGGGCCTGGACGCTGGCCGGGTCCGGGACCAGGCTGGCCGGCCGGAAGGTGGCCGGGAGCGGCGTGGGGCCTGCGGCTTCCAGTCCTGCAATGTCGCCAGGCAGGGTCACGACGGCGACTCCCCCAAGCCCCAGCGCGTGCTGGATGGCGCTGTGCATCACCCGGGGCGCCTGCTCAGCGGTGCTGACCAGCTCCGAGTACACCGAGCACTCGTTGAACAGCCTGTCCGGGTGGGTTTCCTGGAAAAAGCTGCTGCCGATCTGCTTGCTGGGGATGTGGGAGGCGATGGCCAGCACGGGCGCCCCGGAGCGGTTGGCGTCGTAGAGCCCGTTGATCAGGTGCAGGTTTCCGGGGCCGCAGGATCCAGCACAGACCGCCAGCCTGCCGGTGAGCTGGGCTTCGGCAGCGGCGGCAAAGGCAGCGGCTTCCTCATGGCGGACATGGATCCAGTCGATGCCGCCCTTCGCGGCGCCACCCGTTTGGCGGACGGCGTCCACGATCGGGTTGAGGCTGTCACCCACAATCCCGTAGATCCGCTGCACGCCGGCAGCCTGGAGTTGTTCGATGAGCTGGGTGGCAAGTTCCTTGGCCATGGTGCAGACTCCCGCGATTGTGGTGGTGTTGACACTCGCCCAATATAGTCCGCCCACCCCGGGCACACCTGGGCGTGGCATGCAAAAGGAGGCGTACGACGGCGGCCCGGCAGCCGCCGTCGTACGCCTCCTTGGGGAGCTGGCCCCTGGGTGCCGCTAAAGGCTACCGTCCGGCACCCACCCGCTCTTCGCCGTCGGCCGCGTTGGATGCCCATGCATGGCCCTGTTCGTCATCAAGGTGCGTGGCCTTCTTGTTCTTCAGGGCGAAGATGTATACCACCAGCGAGATCGCGATGGTGATGGTCACGTAGGTGAAGAACAGGTCCTCACGCGAGCCCTTCTGGAACGCGGCGCCGATCAGCGGCACGGTGCCGCCGAAGAGCGAGTTGGCGATCGCGTAGCCCAGGCCCACGCCGAGCGCACGGATGGAGGCGGGGAACAGTTCGGCCTTCACCAGGGCGTTGATCGAGGTGTAGCCGCCGACGATCAGCAGGCCACCCATCATCAGCAGGAACGCGGTGAACGGGTCCTTGGTGCCGGCCAGGGTGGAGAGCAGCGGCCAGGTGAACAGCACGCCGGTGATGCCGAACCAGAGCAGCAGCGGCTTGCGGCCCACCTTGTCCGAGATGATGCCGTAGACGGGCTGGAGCAGCATGAAGATGAACAGGGCCCAGAAGTTGATCACGGAGGTGTCGGTCTTGGCGATGCCGGAGGTATCGTTCATGAACTTCAGGATGAAGTTGGTGTAGGTGTAGAACGCCACGGTGCCGCCAAGGGTGATGCCGATGCAGACCAGCAGCGGCTTCCAGTAGCTCGTGAACAGCAGCTTCATGGTGCCCGGCTGGGCCTGTCCGGCAACCACGGGAGTCTTGGCGGCCTCGATCTGCTCGGCGGAAACGGTCTCCTCCATGGAGCGGCGGAGCCACAGGACCACGAGGGCAGCCACGCCGCCAATCGCGAACGGGATTCGCCAGCCCCACTCGCCCAGGTCGCCCTTGGGCATGGCGTTCTGCAGGATCACCAGGACCAGCAGGGCCAGCATTTGGCCGCCAATCAGGGTGACGTACTGGAAGCTGGAGAAGAAGCCGCGGCGCTTGCTGGTGGCGGCCTCGGACATGTAGGTGGCGCTGGTGCCGTACTCGCCGCCCACGGAGAAGCCCTGGATCACGCGGACCAGCACCAGCAGGATCATGGCCCACAGCCCGATGACGTCCTGGGTGGGCAGCACGGCGATGGCAAAGGAGCCTGCGGACATCATGGTGACGCTGAGCGTCAGCGCCGCCTTGCGGCCCTTGCGGTCCGCGTACCGGCCGAAGAACCAGGCGCCGATGGGACGCATCAGGAACGACGTCGAAAAGACGGCCATCGCTTCGAGGCCGGCCTGGAGCTCATCCTTGGAGTTGAAGAAGTGGGCCTGGAAGTAGGCGGCAAAGACGGTGTAGACGTAGAGGTCGTACCACTCCACAAGGTTGCCGGCGGAACCTTTCAGGATGTTGCCCACGGCCCGCCGGGTCTGGGCGGCCTCCGATCGGGGCGCGGTTTGCTGGGTGCTCATCGGTGAGTTCCTCCTTGTGGTGACGTGCGTCCTCCAACGCCGGAGGGCCTCATCCACGGTATGGGTGATCCACCGCACAACCAACGCGGAGGGGCAATTCCTAACACTTCCTTAGGTATCCGCTGACGGCCTCTCCCCGCCTTGCCGGCCTGCCGCCGTCGGGCAAATCCGTTCTTCAGGCGGTAGTCTCCAAAGGCGGGGGATGATCCAGGCACCGCAGCAACGGCAAGGAAGATGGCAATGGACGTGCTGATCGTCGAGGACGACGACGCCATGGCAGGTGCCCTGACCGCCGCCGTCGAAAGCGCCGGCCACCACCCCCGGCGGCTCGCGCGCGGCGCTGACGCGCTGCTCTCCCACCGGAACTTCCAGGTGATCCTCCTCGACCTGGGACTGCCGGACATGGACGGGCTGGAGGTGCTGCGCAAGCTCCGGCAGGTCACCGACGTCCCCATCCTGATCCTCACCGCGCGGGACGACGAACGCAGCGTGGTGCTCGGGCTCCGTTCCGGGGCGGACGACTACCTGGTCAAACCGGTCAAGCTGGTGGAACTGCTGGCCCGGATCGAAGCGGTGACGCGGCGGGCGGCGCGGGCCGTTGGCGTCCAGCAGGAAGACACCATTGTGCTGGACGACCTGGCGATCGACCTGAAGCGGCACACCGCTACAAAAGCGGGGCTGCCGCTGGCCCTGACCGCCACCGAGTTCGAACTCCTCGCCCTGCTGGCACGCCACGCCGGCTCTGTGGTTACCCGCGAACAGATCCTGGACGCACTGTGGGGTGACGCGTTCCTGGCCTCCTCCCGGTCCCTGGACGTCCACCTCACCGGGCTGCGGGCAAAACTGCAGAAACCGGGCTTCATCATCAACGTCCGCGGAGTGGGCTACCGGGTGGAGGCGGCTTCCGGATGAGGCTGCGGGTGCTGGGCGTCCTCAGCGTACTCTGCCTGGTGGTGGTCTTCCTGATCTCAAGCACCATCCTCACATCCGCGTCACGTGAACTGACCCAGGAGCTCCAGATCAACCGGGCCGCCTCCCTGAACCGGTTGGCCCAGGTGGCCTTTGACGCCGCGGGCGATGGCGACACGGCGCGGCTGCAGCGGGAGATGGACACGTATTCCGGGTTGTACGGCGAGGGGATCGTGGTGCGCGTCCAGGAGCAGACCCTGGCCTCCGGTGGTTTGGATGCCGGACGGCCCGACGTGCAGAACGCCTTGTCCCTGGCCCGGCTGAACGTCAGCAACACCACCCTTGAACCACTGGAACCCCTTGGCTCCGGTTCGCAGCTCATCTTCCGGCCGTTCGGCAGCGCCAGCCAGGTCCTGGGCGCCGTGCTGCTGGACGTCCATGCCGACGCTGCACGGCAAAAACTCCGCGAACGCTGGCTGGGAGTGGGGGTTGCCGCGCTTGCCCTGGCGGCCGTGCTCCTGGTGGGGGCTGCGCGGGTCACCGGCTGGGTCCTGCGTCCGGTCCTGCGCCTGGATTCGGCCCTGCACGAGCTGGAGCGGACCGGGCGCACCGGGAGCCTCCCTGAGGACGGGCCCCCGGAGCTGCGGGAACTGAGCCGGTCCTTCACAGCGATGGCGCGGACTGTCAGTGCCAGCATGGCAGCCCAGCGCCAGCTGATTGCGGACACCTCGCACCAGCTGCGCAACCCGGTGGGGGCACTCCGGCTGCGGCTGGACCTGCTGCAGCTCGAGTTGAAAACGGCCCGCGAACACGACGCGGCCGAACGTGCCGTGGCGGAGCTGGACCGGGTGGAAGAGATCCTGGACGGAGTGTTGAAACTCGCCGCAGCTGAGCACCGGGCGTCCGAAGGTTACCTGCGGGCTGCCGGCAGCCTCGAAGAGCTTCCCGCGCCGGACCCGATGGACCCGTTCCCTGTGCTCCAGGGCGAAATCGAACGGGCAGCCCCGTTGGCGGAACAGGCAGGCTGCCGGCTGGTCCTTGCTCCGGCCCCGCAGCCGCCGGCACTGGTTTCCTGCCACCCGGCGGAGCTGGCCCAGATGGCGGCCGAGCTCCTCAACAACGCCATCAAGTACGCCCGGGGTGCCACCATCACGGCGGCGGTCCGGCCGGAACCGGGCATGGTGGCGGTGGAAATTACCGACGACGGTCCAGGGCTTACCGCCGCTGAGCGCGCCTCGGCAGCCACCAGGTTCTGGCGGTCGCCTCAGCATGCGTCGGTTCCGGGCACTGGGCTGGGCATGACCATTGTGGGAGAGCTTGCCGCTGCCAACGGCGCGCGCCTGGTGCTGGCCGATGCCGTCCCCCATGGGTTGTCCGCGCGCATCGAGTTCCCCGCCCATCCTGCCGGCCATGCGCTCCCGGGTTCCAGCCGGGGTGGTGCCCGTGCGTGATCCCGTAGCCCCGGGCGGTCCATTGCCGCAAGTGCCGCGGCGGTCCGTGCTCACGTCAGTCGTCGCCGTCGGACTCGCGGCCTGCCTGCCGCCCGGCCTCAGCGCCTGCACCGGGGGCGACCGCCCGGAGGACCTGGTGGTGGCGGGCGGTGAGCCCGGCGGCTTCTACCTGGAGTTCTCGACGCTGCTGGCCGCAGCGCTTGAGCGCCATGGCGTAGCCGGCCACGCCCGGGCCGTGGCAACCGGCGGAAGCCTGGACAACATCGCCGAGTTGCGGGCTGGGCGTGCCGCCTTTGCCGTGGCCCTGGCCGATGCCGCCGGGGACCAGTCCGGCGGGGAGGCGGCAGGGATCGCTGCGATCGGCAAGGTTTATGAGAACTACGTCCACTGCGTGGTCCGGAAGGACAGTGGCATCCGGGACATTTCCGGGCTGGCAGGGCGGCGGGTGGCCGTGGGGCAACCCGGATCGGGGACTTCCCTTACCACTCCCCGGTTGCTCGAAGCAGCGGGGCTGGGCACCTCAACGGATGCCGCGCAGCCCTCTGCGGGGACTGCCGGCGTCGAACATCTTGGCCTGAACGACGGCATCGCGGCGCTCAAGGCGGGGACCGTGGATGCGCTGTTCTGGTCCGGTGGCGTGCCCACCGCCGCCATCGCCGCCGCGCAGCAGGAGGTGGCGCTGGAACTGCTGGACTTGTCCGCGCTGCTGCCGGAGCTGCGCCGGAGGTACGGCGGAATGTACGACCGGGTCCTGATTCCGGAGGGCAGCTATCCAGGAGTACCCGCGGTGTGGACAGTGGGGGCTCCCAACCTGCTGCTCTGCCGGCGGGACCTGGACAGCGCCACCGTGGAGCGCACAGTCCAGTTGCTGGTGCACAACGCCGGCGAACTCATTCCCCAATCCACCCTGGGCGTGCAGTTCCTTAGCGCGGAAAGCCTCATCAACACCGCCGGGATCCCCCTGCACCCCGCCGCCGCGGACGCGTACCGGGCGCTGCACGGCTGACCCAAACGCCCCATCACCTCCTGCCCCACAAACCAAAACGCCCCATCACCTCCTGCCCCACAAACCAAAACGCCCCATCACTTCCGCCCAGAAAGTGATGGGGCGTCAGAAGGAAACCGGCAGGAGCTGATGGGGCGTCAGGAAGAAACCGGCAGGAGCTGATGGGGCGTCAGGAAGAAACCCGCAGAAAGTGATGGGGCGTTGTTCAGCTCCCGGAGTGGGCCTGCAGGAAGCTGTACACCTCGGTTTCGTCCACTCCAGGGAAGGCGCCTGGGGGCATGGCTGCCAGCAGGTGCGAGTGGGCCCGCGCCGAGGGCCACGCGTTCCCGGCCCACTGGTTGGCCAGTTCGGCGGGCGGCCGTTTGCAGCAGTTCGGATCCGGGCAGTTGGACGTCGCCCTGGCCGTGGTTTCCCGCCCGCGGAACCACTTCACGTGCTGGTACGGCACCCCGATACTCAGGGAAAACTCCCCGCTGGCGGACCGCTCGGTGCGGGCCGTGCACCAGTACGTGCCGGACGGCGTGTCAGTGTACTGGCTGTAGGCGCTGAACTTGTCCGGGACGTCGAACACCGCCCGCGACGTCCAGGCCTTGCACGACGGCTGGCCCTCGATGGCGCCGGTGTGGTCCTGCGGGAAGTTCACGCCGTCGTTCTCGTACGCCTTGTAGATGATGCCGCTCTGGTGGGTCTTCTGGAAATGCGTCGTAATGCCGAGGTGCTTGGTGGCCAGGTTGGTAAACCGGTGCGCGGCGGTCTCATAGGACACGGCGAACGCGTCCCGGATGTCCTCGACGGCGATTTCCTTCGCTGCTTTGGCTTTTTGCAGAAATTCGACGGTTGCCTGCTCGGGCAGGAGCAGGGCGGCGGCGAAGTAGTTGGTGGCTACCCGCTGGGCCAGGAAGTCACCGTAGTTCTTAGGCGTTTCATGGCCCAGGACATAGTGGCCCAGGGCCTGCAGCAGCACCGAGCGCGGGTCGTGGTCCTGCCGCTGGCTCTGCGTCAGGTAAATTTTGCGGTTCTTCAAATCCGTCACGGAACGGGTGGAATGCGGCAAATCCCCCACGTGATGCAGGGTGAAACCGAGATGCTCGGCGATGTCCGCGATGACGTGCTGGCTCAGCGGACCTGCGGTGTAACCCACCTCCTTGAGGACCTTCTGCGCCTCTGCCTCGTACTCAGGGAAATAGTTGCCGCGCTCCCGCATCATGGCCCGCAGTTCGCCGTTGGCGCGGCGGGCTTCCTCCGGGGTGGCCACCTGCTCGTTCATCTTCCGTTCCAGCTCGTGCAGCAGTCCCACCTGGGCCTCCAGCACATCCAGCGGAAGCCGCGAACTGATGCGGATTTTGGGCAGGTCCAGCGACTCGTACAGCGGCCCGCGCTGGTAGCGCTCCAGCTCGATTTCCAGGGCGGCGCGGCGGCTGGGCGGCTCGGCCCCGAGCAGCTGGTCGATGCTGACATTCAGCGCCGCTGCCAAGTGCTGGAGCAGCGTCAGCTTGGGCTCCCGCTTGCCGTTCTCGACCAGGCTCAGCTGGCTGGGAGCGGTCCCGACGGCGGCACCCAGGTCATCGAGCGTGAGCCCGGCTTGTTTGCGGAGATGGCGGACGCGGCGGCCCAGCGCAATGACGTCAAGTTCCGCTGCGGCGGCTGACGGCGGCTGGGAAACGTCCCTGTTCCAGCTTGAAGGCGACATTTATGAAGAATACGTGAAGAAGTGCATTTCTTTCCAGACTTTCCATCTAGAAAGGGGGTTGAAAGTGCTGAAAAGTAGTTGTCACGGAAAGAAACACCGCACCGGATAAGCCGGTGGGAACCTCAACGAAGCGGTTCCCACCTACTCCATCCGGAGCTCAATCAAGGAGATCAACGATGACTGCAGCATTTGAGCCCACCCAGCAGACGCCCGAAGAACAGGCCGCCGCCCTGGAGCTCGAGTGGGCCGCCAACCCCCGCTGGGAAGGTGTGACCCGGGACTACTCAGCCTCCGACGTCGTCCGCCTCCGCGGCCGCGTCACCGAAGAGCAGACGCTGGCCCGCCGCGGCTCGGAAAAGCTGTGGAAGCAGCTCACCGAGGAGCACAAGACCGGCGGCTACACCAACGCCCTGGGCGCCCTCACCGGCAACCAGGCCGTGCAGCAGGTCAAGGCAGGCCTGCGCGCCATCTACCTTTCCGGCTGGCAGGTCGCGGCCGACGCCAACAACTCCGGCCACACCTACCCGGACCAGTCGCTCTACCCGGCCAACTCCGTTCCCACCGTGGTCCGCCGCATCAACAACGCCCTGCTCCGCGCAGACCAGATCGAGTTCTCCGAGGGGATCCAGACGGTCGAGGACTGGCTGGTCCCGATCGTTGCCGACGCCGAAGCCGGCTTCGGCGGTCCGCTGAACGCCTACGAACTCATGAAATCCATGATCCAGGCCGGCGCAGCAGGTGTTCACTGGGAAGACCAGCTCGCCTCGGAGAAGAAGTGCGGCCACCTCGGCGGCAAGGTCCTGATCCCCACCCAGCAGCACGTCCGCACCCTGAACGCCGCCCGCCTGGCGGCAGATGTCGCAGGCACCCCCACGGTCGTCATTGCCCGCACCGACGCCGAGGCCGCCACCCTGATCACCTCCGACGTCGACGAGCGCGACCAGGAATTCATCACCGGCGAGCGCACCGCCGAGGGCTTCTACAAGGTCCGCAACGGCATCGAACCCTGCATCGCCCGCGCCAAGGCCTACGCCCCCTACTCCGACCTCATCTGGATGGAAACGGGAACCCCGGACCTGGAACTGGCCCGCAAGTTCGCGGAGTCCGTCAAGGCCGAATTCCCGGACCAGATGCTCTCCTACAACTGCTCGCCGTCCTTCAACTGGCGCAAGCACCTGGACGACGCCACCATCGCCAAGTTCCAGCGCGAACTCGGCGCCATGGGCTTCACCTTCCAGTTCATCACCCTGGCCGGCTTCCACGCCCTGAACTACTCGATGTTCGACCTCGCCCACGGCTACGCCCGTGAAGGCATGAGCGCCTACGTCGAACTCCAGGAAAAGGAATTCGCCTCCGAATCCCGCGGCTACACCGCAACCAAGCACCAGCGCGAAGTCGGCACCGGCTACTTCGACACCATCTCCACGGCGCTCAACCCGAACGCGTCGACCCTCGCCCTCGTGGGATCCACCGAAGAGGGCCAGTTCCACTAGCAACTTACGACGGCGGGTGTCGCCTCCGGCCTTCGGACCGACGTCGCTCTGCCTGCTATTCCCCACGCCCGCCCCATGACCTCGTAGAACTCGGTCGGGGGCGGGCACGGGGCCCCTTTACGCAGGCTGCCGCGACACCGGCTCCTCGGCCTCGTGCCTCAGTCGCCGCCCTGCCGCTACCCGCCGTCGAACTTCCCTTTCGTCTTTAAGGAGACTGAGATGAACAGCTTCACCGATAGCTTCACCATCAATGGCATCACCATGACCGCCCAGCCCATCTGCCGGCAGGACGAGGTGCTGACGCCGGACGCCCTGTCGTTCATCGCGAAGCTGCACCGGGCCACTGCGGAGCGGCGGCAGGAACTGCTCCAGGCGCGACGCACCCGGCGGGCTGACATCGCCGCCGGAGCGGACCCGCGGTTCCTGCGGGAAACCGAGCACATCCGGAATGATCCGTCCTGGCGGGTCGCTCCCCCGGCCCCGGGCCTGGAGGACCGCCGCGTGGAAATCACGGGCCCGGTGGACAAGAAAATGACCATCAACGCCCTGAACTCCGGTGCCAAGGTATGGCTGGCGGACATGGAGGACTCCTCCACCCCCACGTGGCGGAACGTCATCAAGGGCCAGCTGAACCTCACCGACGCCCTGGAACGCCGGATCGACTTCACCACCGAAGAAGGCAAGGAGTACAAACTCCGCCCGGCCGGCGACCTGCCCACCATCGTGGTCCGCCCCCGCGGCTGGCACCTGCCGGAAAAGCACATGCTCATCGACGGCCAGCCCATCGCCGGCGGCATCGTGGACTTCGGCCTGTTCTTCTTCCACAACGCCCGCCGCCTCCTCGCCCAGGGCAAGGGCCCGTACTTCTACCTGCCCAAGATCGAGAACCACCTCGAAGCCCGGCTGTGGAACGACATCTTCATCCTGGCGCAGGACCTGCTCGGCATCCCCCAGGGCACCATCCGCGCCACGGTGCTGATCGAAACCATTACCGCAGCGTTCGAAATGGAGGAGATCCTCTACGAACTCCGCGACCACGCGGCAGGCCTGAACGCCGGCCGCTGGGACTACATCTTCTCCCTGATCAAGAACTTCCGCACCCGCGGCCCCCGCTTCGTCCTCCCGGACCGCGGCCAAGTGACCATGACCCAGCCGTTCATGCGCGCCTACACCGAACAGCTGGTCCGGGCCTGCCACAAGCGCGGCGCCATGGCCATCGGCGGCATGGCGGCAGCCGTGCCCAACCGCAAGGACCCCGAAGCCAACGCCAACGCCCTCGAAAAGGTCCGCGCAGACAAGACCCGCGAGGCCAACGACGGCTTCGACGGCTCCTGGGTGGCACACCCGGACCTGGTCCCCGTGTGCCGCGAGGTGTTCGACGGCGTCCTGGGCACCAAGCCGAACCAGCTGGACCGGCTCCGCGAAGACGTCACGCCGGACGACCGTGCCCTGATCGACGTTGCCGCGACCACCGGCACCATCACCGAGCAGGGCATCCGGAACAACATCGAAGTGGGCATCCGCTACATCGAATCCTGGCTTCGCGGCAACGGCGCGGTGGCCATCCACAACCTCATGGAGGACGCCGCCACCGCGGAGATCTCCCGCTCCCAGCTGTGGCAGTGGATCTACGCCCGGGCCATCACCGACCAGGGCGAGATCGTCAGCCACGAGTGGGTGGAAGAACTCCTGGACGAGGAATTCGCCCGGCTGGAGCGCTTCGACGGCGACCGCTTCGAGGACGCCCGCGACATCTTCGAGGAAGTCACCCTCGCCCGTGAGTTCCCTTCCTTCCTCACCCTCCCCGCCTACGCCCGCTACCTGACCGAAGCCCGCGAAAAGGCCACCGTCGAGGAACTCGCCGCCGCGTAACCAAACCTCCGTTTGCCGGGCCGGCACGCCCTTCGCAACAGGCCCCCCGAAATCCGGGGCGCCGGCCCGGCAACGGAACACCCCTCACACCCCCGCTCACTTACTGCAGGAAAACCCGAAACGCCCGATCACTTTCCCAAAGAAAGTGACCGGGCGTTCCGCCATTTGGTGCAAGAAGTGAGCGGGCGTTTCACCGTTTAGTGCAAGAAGTGAGCGGGCGTCGGGGGCGACGGAACGTCCGACGGCGGCGGATCGCCTCAGCGGCCCTTCGGCACCTTCCGCACGGAGAGCGTGGTTCCGACGAAGAAGGCCAGTACCGAACCCAGGATGACCAGCAGGGCCGGCGTCCAGGATCCAGAGCTGTCGTGGACAAATCCCAGCAGCGGCGGGGCCACGGCTGCGAGGCAGTAGCCCAGCCCCTGGACGGTGGCGGACATCCGGCCCGCAGCGGCCTGGTCCCGGGCCAGCTTGATGACGGCAATGAAGATCAGCGTGATGCCGCCGCCCTGTGCGATGCCGCCGGAGGTGGACCACAGCCACCACAGTTGTGGCAGGAAAAGCAGCCCCACCGGAACGGCAAGCCACAGGGCACTAAGGGTGACCGCCACCGCCGTCGCACTCATGTACTTGGCCGCAAAAGGCACGCCGAGGCCGCCCACGATGGCCAGGATCTGGAAGATCGAGGACGCGGCGCCGGCCTGCGCGGCATTCATGCCCAGTTCGTCGTGCAGGTAGCTGGGCAGCCATGCCGTGACGCCGTAGTAGGAGAAGGCCTGGCCCCCGAAGCCCGCGGTGAGCCCCACCGTGATCCATCCGGAACGGCTCACGGGGGCCCGCGGCGCGTCCACGCCGTCTTCGGCCGAGACCATGAACGCGGTGCGGGGACCCACGGCCAACACCCACACCACCACCGCGGCCACGGCCAACACAGCCACCGCGGCTAGGGCCAGCCGCCACCCGGTCACGGCCGCCAGCGGGGCCATGGCCACCGAGGTGAGGAAGGATCCGATGTTCAGGGCTGCGGTATAGATCCCCATCGCGGTCCCCTGCCGCCGCGGCGCAAAATCCCGGCGGATGATCAAAGGAACCGCAATGTTGCCCACCGTAATGGCCACGCCGATGACCACCGTGCCGGCCACCACCAGCGCCGGCCCTCCCGCGGAACGGAGCAGCACGCCGGCCAGCACCCCCACGATGGTCAGCGTCACCGCGAACTCCGCACCGAACTTCCGCGCCGCCAGGGACGCCAGCGGAGCGGCGAGCGAAAAGCACAGCACCGGGATGCTGGTCAGCAGCCCCAGCATGACCGGCGAAAAGTGCAGTTCCGCCTGCATGAGGTCCACCAGGGGTGCCACGGAAACGATGGCGCCGCGGAGGTTCAGGGCCAGCAGGCCGATGCAGGCCAGCAGGACCCAGCTTCTCGGGATGCGGGACAGGGCGGGGCCGCTCACAGGGACAAAATCGGGAATAGGCGTGGATTCATCACTCCCATTGCTATCACGCTCCTGCGCTGCCGGGGCTTCACGCACCCTATGGACCGGCCCCTGCCATACGATAAGCGTGACCCAGGACGTAGGACACTGCGAAGGACTCCCGATGACGCACCGCCTTGCCATCCTCGATGACTACCAGGACGTGGCCCACGGCTTCGCCGACTTCGCGGCTTTGGAGGCGTCGGGTGTCACCGTGACCACCTACCGTGAACCTTTCACGTCGCGGCATGCCTTGGTTTCGGCATTGGCGGACACCACCATGGTGATCGCCATGCGCGAGCGGACCGCGTTCCCCCGGGAAGTCTTCGAGGAGCTGCCGGCGCTGGAACTGCTGGTCACTACCGGAATGGCGAACGCCGCGATCGACGTGGCAGCCGCCGCCGAACACGGGGTGACGGTCTGCGGCACGCCCGGCTCACCTACGGCAGCGCCGGAACTCACCTGGGCCCTCCTGCTGGCCATTGCCCGGCACCTTCCCACCGAGGAAAGCTCGCTGCGGGCAGGTGCCTGGCAGTCAACGGTAGGCGTCGAACTTGCCGGGAAGACCCTGGGCATCGTGGGCCTGGGCAAGATCGGCCGGCGGATTGCGGCCTACGGGCAGGCGTTCGGCATGGATGTGGTGGCCTGGAGCCAGAACCTCACTGCGGACTCCGCAGCGGAAGCCGGCACCCGGCTGGTGTCAAAGGAGGAACTCTTCACGGTGGCCGACGTCGCAACGCTCCACCTGCGGCTCTCCCCGCGGTCGGAGAACATCGTGGGCGAGGCCGAGCTGAAGCTGCTGGGCCCCGAAGGCCTCCTGGTCAACACCGCCCGCGGACCCCTGGTAGACCAGGACGCGCTCATCAGGGCATTGAACGAGGGGTGGATCCGCGGCGCCGCCCTGGACGTCTTCGACCAGGAACCCCTGCAGGCCGGGCACCCGCTCCTCGCCGCGCCGAACACTGTGCTTTCGCCCCACCTGGGCTACGTCACCCAGGAAAGCTACCGGCAGTTCTATGGCGGCGCCCTCGAGGACATCACCGCCTGGCTTGCCGGCTCCCCCGTCCGAACCATCACCCCCTGACGTGGAGGGACACCACATGACCCACATCATCCGCAGGGCAACAGCGGACGACGCCGGCCCGCTCGCCGACCTGGCGGCCGTCACCTTTCCGCTGGCCTGCCCGCCGTCGTCCTCACCTGCCGACATTGCCGCCCACTTGGCCAACACGCTCAGCGAGGAACACTTCACGGGCTACCTCGAGGACCCGGATGTCACCATCCTGGTCATCGACGCCGACAGGCGGCTCACCGGCTACAGCCTCCTGGTGGACAGGCCGGCCGCGGACCCGGACGTAGCCTCCGCACTCGCACTGCTGCCCTCCGTGGAGATCAGCAAGTGCTACGTCCACCCCGAATACCACGGCCTGGGCGCGGCTGCTGAACTGATGCACGCCAGCCTCCAGGCCGCGGCTGCCACCGGGGGCGCCGGGGCGTGGCTGGGCGTGAACAGCCAGAACGCCCGCGCCATCCGCTTCTACGAGAAATCCGGCTTCCGGAAGGTGGGCACCAAATCGTTCCGGCTGGGCAGCACCGTGGAGCACGACTTCGTGCTGGAACGCGCCCTGCCCTGAACGCTTCAGCTGCTGGCCTGCTGGATGCCCGGGACGCGGGAGTTGGCGGGGGCTCCGTCCGGTGGGTAGGCCAGTGGCGGGCGGGGCTCCGTCAGGAGCTTCAGCCCCGGCGGGAGTCCGTCGATGGCGCCCGTTGTTCCCGTGGCGGTGATGGTGACCCGGCTGGTATCCAACAGGACATTTTCGGCCCGGAAGGTTCCCACTGACTCCGGCAGGATCGGCGCCAGGTGCACCACCCTGCGGGTGAAGACGGGGTCGAAGCGCAGCAGGATCCTGGCGAGCTGCACGGGCGCCGCGGCCGCCCACGCCTGGGGTGAGCATGCGGTGGGATACGGAACAGGGCCCGGAAACTCGCCGCGGTCGAACCCGCAGAACAATTCCGGCAGCCGGCTATCAAAATGCCGGGCAGCGTCGAGGATGCCCAGTGCCACCCGTTTGGCCTCGTCCACGAACCCGTAGCGCATCAGCCCAGTGGCCACCAGCGCGGTGTCGTGCGGCCACACAGAGCCGTTGTGGTAGCTGACGGGATTGTAGGCGCCCATGTCGGAGGCCAGCGTGCGGATGCCCCAGCCCGTGAACATCTGCGGGGACATCAGGTTTTCCATGACGGACACGGCTTTGTCCTCGTCCACGATGCCCGTCCACAGGCAGTGGCCGATGTTGGATGTCAGCGCGTCGACATGCCGTTTGTCCTTATCAAGTGCCACCGCAAAGTAGCCCTTCTCCGGCAGCCAGAACTTCCTGTTGAACTCCTCCTTGAAGGCTGCAGCCTTGTCGGCCCAGTGCTTTTCCAGGTCAGGATCCCCTGTCCAGTGGGCCAGCAGCGACCTGCCCAGGTAGGCCGCATAGACGTAGGCCTGGACCTCGCAGAGCGCGATGGGGGCTTCAGCGATGGTCCCGTCCGCGAAGTTGATGCCATCCCAGGAGTCCTTCCAGCCCTGGTTGACCAAGCCGTGGTCATTGGGCCGGAGGTACTCCACGAAGCCGTCGCCGTCGCGGTCGCCGTATTTTTCGATCCATTCCAGGGCGCGGTCGGCGTGGGCCAGCAGTGGCTGGATCGCATCCCGGGAAAGCCCCCACCGGCTCAGCTCGCCCAGGGTTGCGACGAAAAGCGGTGTGGCATCCGCCGTGCCATAATACGCCGTGCCGCCCAGCGACAGGCCGGCAGTAACGCCCAGCCGGACCTCGTGCGGGATGCGTCCGGGTTCCTCCTCGGAATCCACGTCCACTTTCTTCCCTTGGATCCCGGCCAGGGTCTGCAGCGTGCCCAGGGCGAGATTGGGGTTGACCATCATGCTCATGTAGGACGTCAGCAGCGAGTCCCGACCGAACAGCGCCATGAACCAGGGAGCCCCCGCCGCGACCGCGGCGCGGTTGGGATGGCGGGCATCGAAGATCCGTAGTGCACCAAGGTCGCTTTGGCTGCGGTTGAGCACATTCTGGAAGCTGGTGTCCTCGATGCTGATCCGCGGAACGTTCTCCTCCCACGCCAAGTGGCGCTGCACGCCCTCACGGTGGTGCGGGAGCTGGCCTTCGGTGAAGGGCTTTTCCGGGGCTTCCCCATTGACCAGCGGCACCACGATGACGCTGGTGCTCCATTTGCCGCGGGCCGGAACGGTGACGTTGAACCGGAGCCCATCCGTGCCCACCTCCGCATCCTTGGCCCCGATGGCGGAGCCCCGCTGCTGGCCGTGCCGGGATGCTTCGATGATGAGCTTTCCATCCACTACGGCGCGGGTGGTGTCATCGGGGCCTGTTGTGCGGCCGCCTTTCACTTCGAAGAGGTCGGCCTGGTCCGCGTCCACCAGCAGCTCGATGGCGCATTCAACGGGTTCCGCCGCGTAATTCTCCAAGATGATGTCGTCCTGCAGGCCCGGTCCGATGTGGCGGACCTGGCGGACCACCAGCGGACTGTCGAACCGGCCTCCGGGCCACGTTGCACGGCCCACGAAGGTTGCTTCGAACGGCTGGGCCTTCTGGGCTGACAGCGGTTCGCGCCGCGAGCCGTTGATCCGCAGCACCCAGCCCGAGACGATCCGGGTGTCCTGGTAGAACGCGCCGTTTGTGCTGCCGTCGGCGCTGATGTCGCCGGTACCGGCCGAGATGCAAAACGAAGAGCCTTCCAGTACGGTGACGGCACCAACATCGGAGCCGGAGGCCTCATTGTCTTCGTTCCAGGCGGTCATGGAAGGACTCCCTTCTCAGGCTGGATGCTGCCGGGGAGCCCAACGCCCGCCCGTCCCCTTAACGATTCTGGTGCACCGGCGGGGTAACCGGAACCCCTCCCGGCAATCTCCCCGCCAGCAGGTCATCGAAGAGCCTGAGGTGCTGCGCCACCATCCGGTGGGCACTGAACCGGTCCTCCACTGATGCCCGGCAGCGCTCCCTGCTGAGCCCGGCGGCTGCCTCAACGAAGCACTGCAGTTCCCCGGTCTTTCCAAGGAAGCCCGTGCGGCCGTGTTCCACGATCTCAGGGGCTGAGCCGATCCTTGTGCCGATCACGGGAGTTCCGGTGGCCAACGCCTCGATCATCACCAGCCCAAACGGCTCGGACCACTGGATGGGGTTCAGGAAGGCCGTGGCTTCGCCCATCATGCGGTATTTGGTGGCGTCGTCCACTTCCCCCACA
Organism: Pseudarthrobacter sp. CC12; assembly: GCF_039907755.1. Classification (NCBI taxonomy): domain Bacteria; kingdom Bacillati; phylum Actinomycetota; class Actinomycetes; order Micrococcales; family Micrococcaceae; genus Pseudarthrobacter; species Pseudarthrobacter sp. CC12. Next base: position 57,266 of record NZ_JARDJH010000006.1, read on the forward strand.
AAATCCTCGTTGGGGCCCAGCATCGGTTCGATGACCTCGCGGAAGTAGCGGATCTCGTCCGGTTCCCGCACCTTGACGGCGATCTTCAAGTGCATGCCCACGTCCCGGGCGAGGGTGATTGCTTCAAGCAGCCCTTTGTCGTGGGAGGCGCGCCCAACGAAGCAGAGGTACCCGCCACGGCCACTGCCTACCGGGACCGCGGAAACGTCCATGCCGTGGTGGATTACCTGGGTGACGGGGACTTCCGGGGCGTGAGAGGCCTGGTCCCGGGAGATTGCAACAATTGCCACATCCCGGGCCATGGAACGGTAGAGGTCTTCCGCCTCCTTGTGGAGAGGACCGTGGATGGTGGTGACCACCGGTACCTTGGCGGGCCGGTGTGCGTAGAGCGGGCCCGCAAGCGTATGGTCGTGAATGATATCCACGTCCTGCAGCCCCTGGTAGGCCCGGATCACATGGCTGAGTTCGGACATCGTCGAGCCAAGCTCATCCCGGACCGCCGGCCGCATGCCCGGCAGCAGCGGAACGGGACAGGTGCTTTCGGTGGGAGCCGCGAGCAGTACGTCGTGCCCGGCGGCCGCAAAGCCCCGCGCCAAGGTATCCACAACCCTTTCGATGCCGCCGTATGTCAGCGGAGGAATGGGAATCCAGGGTCCGGCAATAAGTCCAATTCGCATACTTGGCCTCCAGGGAAACGAGGCCCGCGCTCCCCAGCCGCCAGGCATATTCCGTCGCGGGACATGGAGGTCCCGCGGTGTTTTATTTTTGTAGGGCGTCTGCTTCACCTAACTCCGACTATTGCCCAGGATCGCCCCGGCCACAAGGGCTGAATGTGCCCCATCTCACGGCACGCGCCGGAATGGCGGCAACGGCAGCCGGGTTGTGCAAGGCATGAAGATTGAGATCTGGTCAGATGTTGCCTGCCCGTGGTGTTTCATCGGCAAGCGCCGGTTTGAGGCTGCGCTTGCTGCGTTCCCCCACCGCGCTGCTGTGGACGTGGTGTGGCGCAGCTACCAGCTGGATCCCACACTGCCGGAGCATTATGACGGAACCGAACTGGAATACCTGAGCAGCCGGAAGGGCATGCCCGCCCAGCAGGTGTCGCAGATGTTCGAACATGTGGCCCAGCAGGCAAAGGGCGAGGGCCTTGACTACCGGTTCGACCAGGTGGTGGTGGCCAACAGCTTCACCGCCCACCGCCTGATCCACCTTGCGGCAGCCCACGGCAGCCAGGACGCTGCCAAGGAACGCCTCCTCAGCGACCACTTCGAGCACGGCAAGGACATCGGGAGCCGGGAGTACCTGACGTCCCTGGGCAACGATCTCGGCCTGCCGGCAGGCGAGGTGGAGGGACTGTTCACCACGGACAAGTACTCCGACGAGGTCCGGTTCGACTTCGAGGAGGCCCGGGGCCTGGGCATCAGCGGGGTCCCGTTCTTCGTGATCGACCGCAAATTCGGGTTGTCCGGCGCCCAGCCCACTGAGACGTTCACCGCTGCCCTCACCCAGGCATGGCAGGACGCCAACCCCCTGGTCCTGGTCAATTCCTCCGAGGCTGAGGCCTGCGGACCTGACGGGTGCGCCGTTTAGCGCTTTTTACTGACACATCGCGGTAAAGTGTCTGTATGCCCAGGATTTCAGCGGCGAGCAATGCCGAACAACGCGCGGACACCCAGCGACGTATCCTCACCGCTTTTGGCGAGCTTCTCTTCACTCACGGCCTTCCGGGGCTGACCATGACGGACGTGGCGCGGCACGCAGGCGTGGGCCGCACGGCTGTCTATAACTACTACGCCGATATCGAAGAACTCCTGATCTCCTACGCCCTTGACGAGACCGAGAAGTTCCTCTCCGAACTGCGCGAATCGCTGGACCGGATTGCAAACCCGGTAGAACGGCTGGCCCTGTACGTCCGCGCCCAGGTGGTTGACCTCAGCCGACGCCACCTCCCGCCGGGCCCTGCCATGGGGGCGGTGCTGTCGCCGTCGTCCTTTGCCAAGCTCTCCGACCATGTGGGCGAGCTCAGCGTCCTGCTGCAGGGCATCCTGCGCGACGGCATGGACCAGGGGTACCTGCCGGTGGCGGACGTGGGCCAGCAGTCCCAGCTGATCCTGGGCACATTGTCGTCCAGCGCGGCGCGGGGCAGTGATGAGCCGGCTGAGCTGGAAGCGCGTGTGGCCAGGACCGTCCGGTTCATCCAGCTGGGCGCCGGCGCACGGTTCGACGACGACGGGCGCCCGGTGAAGGTGGCCCAGCTTCCGGTGGTGGCTCGCTGAGTCCGGCCCGCTGTTTCCGGCTGGCTGCGGTCAGCGGGTCGGAGCGGCGGCAGGCATCACGGGCAGCTTGTCCGTGTCCGCGATACGCCGGCTTTCCCTCGGGCAACTGAGCTTGCCGGGGGTCTGGTCCACCAGGTCCGCCGGTGTCAGTGCCTTGTAGTCCTGTGCCAGGATCACGTCCACGCTGGCATCGGTCCTTCCGTCCTGGAAGTAGTCCGAGCCGGGCACATGGCGCTGGACCGTGAATGCCGCCGCATGCCCTGCTGCACCCGACACCACGGCGGCCACGCCCCGGTAGCCGGCGTTGATGTTCGACACGTTCCCCACGACGAACTTGCGTGCAAGGAATTCGTCCGCGACGGACCGGGCAAGGCCCGGCCGGCTGGTGGAGTTGTAGACGTTGAGGTTGACCTTGTCCGCCGGAACGTAGTCGTAGATCGAAGGCGGGCAGGATGACACCGGGCTCGGGGCGGGCTCCGCGGAGGGCAGCTGCAGCCGGCCGTTGATGATGGCCAGGGCAAGGATGATGGCCGCGGCGATCACGCCGATCAGCAGGACCAGCACCACCCCGTGCAGGACTCGGCGCCGGACCCGGGCGGTTTCGTCGGCATCCCTCGCCGCCTCCATGGCGGCCCGCAGTTCAGGGCCGGTAACGACGTGGTGGCCGTGCAGGACGCTCGGATCCTTTGGCCGTTTGCTAGCCATCAAGCACCAGGACCCGGGCATGGATCGCGGTGCGCTGGTGCAGGGCGGTCCGCACCGCCCTGTGGAGGCCGTCCTCCAGGTAAAGGGTCCCCCGGTACTGCACGACGTGCGGGAACAGGTCGCCGAAAAATGTTGAGTCTTCCGCCAGCAGCGCTTCGAGGTCCAGGGTGCGCTTGGTGGTCACCAGTTCATCCAGCCGGACCGGCCGCGGCGGCAGCGACGCCCACTGCTTGGGGGTGCTGTAACCATGGTCGGGGTAAGGGCGGCCCTCGCCCACAGCTTTGAATATCACCATGCAACAGTAGGCACCCCTGTGCCCCAGCGAAAGTGGCACGGCTGGCGCGCGGCAGGTTGTAGCCAAACAGTGACCATCTGCCACGCGCCCCCGGCGCCGGGGGCGCGGAATGGCGCCGGTCCTGCTGACAGAATGGACCCATGACAGTCTCCGAGTCCCCTGCCGTGTCCGCGCCCGGAACCAGCCAGCCGGCGGCGCCGCCACTGGCCCTCCTGCTGGACGTGGACGGCCCGGTGGCCAGCCCGGTGACACGTGACGTCAAGCCCGGCATCATCCTTGACCTGGTGGCCCTCGCGGCTGCCGGCATCCCGGTCATCTTCAATACCGGCCGTTCCGACGCCTTTATCCGCGAGCAGGTCATGGAACCCATGATCGCGGCCGGCATTCCGGCGGGAACCGTCATCCATGCCATTTGCGAAAAGGGCGCGGTCTGGTTCAGCTATACGTCCGCCGGCCCCGGCCCCGTCCACGTGGACCGGGAACTCGCCGTTCCGGCAGCGTACGGGGATGACATCCGCCGGCTCGTGGCGGAGGACTATGCCGCCCACATGTTCTTTGACGAGACCAAGCGCGCCATGGTGTCCGTGGAGCAGCACATCAACGTGCCCAGCGCCGACTACCTGGCCGAGCAGAAACTGTTTGATGCGGAGGCCGTGGAGCTCATGGCACGGCACGGGCTGGGTGTTGTCCGGCTCGACCACCACGCACCAAATTCCGACGACGAGGTGGACTACCGGGTGGATCCCACCATTATTTCCACGGACATTGAGTCGGTGCGGCTGGGCAAGGACCTGGGCGCCAGCCGCGCGGTGGAACTCCTCGCAGCGCAGGGCATTACGCCCCAGGCGTGGCGGACCGTGGGCGATTCCCGCACCGATTACGCCATGGCGGACTGGCTGCACCACAACGACCACCCCGTGAAGCACGTCGACGTGCGCCCGGCGGACGGCATTCCCAGCAAGCCGTATCCGGTACTGACGGCAGCGGACCTGGGGCTGGAGGACACAGTGATCCACGACGACGCCGGCGGAGCCTTCCTGCACGCATGGCGCGACGCGCTGGGCGCCTGAGCCGCTGCCGGGCGGACAAGCGGCTTGCCGGCCGCCAAGTTACCCGGAAACCTTCCGTTACCCGGGCAGGACTATCATGCAGGTAAGAATGCCCACCACCACCAGCACGGAGACCACCATTACAGAAGCACCGGTCCAGGACGAGGTTTACTACGGCGCCCAAGCGTCCGTGGAAGAACAATTTCACGCCGAAATCACATCGGCAGCGGCTGAGCAACGCCTCAAGCACCGACCCGACGTCATCCGGCACAAGGGCCGCTACGCCCTGATCAACGACACCAGGACTCCGTACCAGGCCATGGTGGAAGACCTGCTGTTCCTGCGCAACGTCCTGGCCAACGCCGGCCTTTCGTACCTCCTGGTCCGCGGCAACAACGACAGGCCCGTGGTGGCCCTGGACTGGAAGGACCGGAAGAAGCTCCGGGCCGCCCTGGTGGATGCCTGCCGGGACGAACCCTTCTACTCGATGACCGTGGACGCCAAGAAGAAGACTTCCGTCCTGGTGGCGGACGGAGAGCTCTCGCCCAACCGGCAGGGACGCATCTTCCGCCTCTACCGGCCGCGGGTGGAACCGGTGGGCGGCTTTGAGTTTGGCGCCTCAGCCGGCGTCCAGATCGAGCTGTGGGCCTTTGAGGGCGAGCAGCTGATCCTCCCCATCGAGAACTCGCTGACGCGCCGGACGCTGCTGCGCCAGGATGCGGTCCGCGGCACCGTGGAACGGTACGGGCACACCTGGCCCACCATCGAGAACATGTTCGCCGACCACGCCAGCGACATCAGTTTCGACATTGACATCGTGTTCTCCTGGGTGGACGGCAGCTCACCCGAATACATCGCGGCCCGCCGCGCCCAGCAAAAGGGACATGTCCTGGGCGAAGGCGACGACCACGAGGCCCGGTTCCGGCAGATCAACGAACTCAAGTACGCGCTGCGGTCCGTGTACATGTTTGCACCGTGGATCCGGCGCATCTTCATCGCCACGGACTCCCCCGCGCCTGCCTGGCTGGCGGACCACCCGTCCGTCACGATAGTCCGCAGCGAGGAGTTCTTCTCCGATCCCTCGGTGCTGCCAACGCACAACTCGCAGGCCGTGGAATGCCAGCTGCACAACATCGAAGGGCTGTCCGAGCACTTCCTCTACTCCAACGACGACATGTTCTTCGGCCGGCCGGTGGGCCCGGACATGTTCTTCACCCCCGGAGGCATCACCAAGTTCATCGAGGCTGAAACAAGGATCGGCCTGGGCGAGAACGACGCCGAACGCAGCGGGTTCGAAAACGCCGCCCGGGTAAACCGCAAACTCCTGTGGAACCGGTTCGGCCGGATCACCACCCGGCACCTCGAGCACACGGCCGCGCCGCTGCGGCGCAGCGTCGTGGACCAGATGGAGGAGGAATTCCCGGAAGAGTTCCGCAAGACCGCTGCCAGCCGATTCCGGGCAGCGGACAACATCTCCGTGACCAACTCCTTCTACCACTATTACGCCCTGCTTACGGGCCGAGCCGTCACGCAGACGGCGGCCAAGGTGCGTTACGTGGACACCACCATGCGCTCGGGGCTGAAGTACCTGCCCAAGCTGCTGGCCAAGCGGAACATGGATTTCTTCTGCCTGAACGACGGCAGCTTTCCGGAGGTCAGCGCGGACGAGCGGGCTGAAGTGGTGACCGACTTCCTGGAACGGTACTTTCCTATCAGGGCGCCCTGGGAAAAGTAGGCCGCACGCATCGCTCCGGCCGGTCCGGTAGCCGGGCCGGCCGGAGCAACCGTGTTAGCGCCGGCTGGGTGCGCCCAGCTTGGTGCTGCCGCGCTTGGTGGTCTCCGGAATCCGGACCCCTGCAGCCTGCAGCCTCCGGGCCGTCTCTTCCGGGGAGACATATTCGCCCACCGTGGGCGCACTGCCCATGGGCACCACGGAGTGCACAATGGTGTGTTCGTACACGTGTACCAGGTTGAACGCCTGGCCGCCGTCCTGGCCACGCGTTCCACCCACAGGGACGTTCAGGTCCTGGGTGTAGCACGAGGCCGAAGCGACCGAGACAGGAACGCCCGCAAAGCTCGCGGTGGTGGAGTAGTGCAGGTGTCCGGCCAGGATGGTGCGGACGTCCGAATTGCGCACCACCGCCGCCAGCGACGCCTGGTCGCGCAGTTCCACGAGTACCGAAAGGTCCAGCACCGACGGGACCGGGGGGTGGTGCATCGCAAGGATGGTTCCGTCCGGAGCAGGGGTTTCCAGCTGGCGGGCCAGCCACTCCAGCTGCGCCGGGCTCAGTTCGCCGTGGTGGAACCCGGGCACAGTGGTGTCCAGGGTAATGACTCGCAGGCCATTGATGAAGTAACTGTGGTCCACTGGTTCGTCACTGCCGGGCTGGTCCAGCAGCCCCCGGCGGAAGTTGGCGCGGTCGTCATGGTTTCCCATGGCCCAGATGACCTGGGCCCCGAGTTCCTTGCAGGCGGGCTCAACGATGGCCCTCAGCTTTACATAGGCCTCAGCGTCACCCTTGTCGGCGAGGTCACCGGTGAAGATGACAGCCTCAGGCCGGGCCCCGGACGCTTTGACTTCGTCGAACAGCTGGGCAAGCCTGGCTTCGCTGTCGACGATTCCGTAGAGGGGTTCCGGACCTCCCAACAGGTGGGGATCGCTCAGGTGGAGTAGGAAGTGGCGTGGCCGGGGGTGTTCGGCCTCGATGTGCTCCATTGCTACCTCTATGGTTGGTGGGAAGCCGTTCTTCCCTTGTACCCTTCAGTAATATTTATCCAATCAGACATTTGGCAAACATGGGGTAAATCGCCGTGGCTGATGTGGAAAAAGTTAAAAGAACTGCGCTTTTGCCGGCCGCATTCGGCCCGCTGCCCGTTTATCCCAGTGCGTGTTCGATGGCGCCCGTCACCTCTTCCGAGTCTGGTTCGACCGTAGGGGCGAACCGGGCCACCACGTCCCCCTCGCGGTTGACCAGGAACTTCTCAAAATTCCACTTCACCAGCCCCGGCAGCAGCCCGGTCTTGAACTTGGTGAGCTCTGAATAGAGCAGGTGCTGGTTGCGGCCGCGGACCTCGGCTTTGGCCGTCAGGGTGAACGTGACACCGAAATTCCGTTCGCAGAAGTCCGCGATGTCGCTGTCGGTTCCCGGCTCCTGCCCCGCGAACTGGTTGCACGGAACCCCCAGGACCTCGAACCCGCGGTCGCGGAACTTCCCGTACAGCGCTTCCAACGCGGCGTACTGCCGCGTGAAGCCGCAGTTCGAGGCCACGTTGACCACCAAAACCACCTTCCCTTTGAACTGGCCGAAATGTGTCCTGGTGCCGTCGTTCAGGATCAGCGGGATGGGATAGAGGGGTCGCGGGCTGCGCGACAGCAGGAAATTGCTCATGCAGGGAATTCGTTGCCGGCGGCGGACCGTACGGGTCCGGAGGAGAAAATTTCTAGGGCGGGGGTGCCGTTGGGGATGGCTCGGTCACGGTGGGAGTTGGCGCCGGGGTGGGTTCCGCGGCTGGAACGGTTGGCTCGGGTGAAGGCGTGGTGGTGATGGGGGCCGGGTCAACAGGCGCCGGTGCCGGGGCAGGTTCAACGGGAACTGGCACAGGAACGGGCTCAACAGCGACGGGCGCAGGGGCCGGTTCGAAAGGTGCCGGCCCCACGGAGGCGGGTTCGGGCTGGACGGGCGTAGGCGACGGCGGCGGGCTTACAGGATCAGACGGCGCAGGTTCCGTCGGCGCGGGTTCCGTCGGCGCGGGTTCGGGCTGGACGGGCGTAGGCGACGGCGGCGGGCTTGCCGGGTCAGTCGTCGCAGGATCAGACGGCGCAGGATCCGTCGGCGACGAGGGCGACGTGGGCGACGGTGAAGGTTTTGTCGGGTCAGTCGTCGCAGGATCCGTAGGCGACGGCGGCGGGCTTGCCGGATCGGACGGCGGCGGCGCGGCACTGCCCGCCGGTTCCGCAGTTGGCGGGGCCGTCGTCGTCAATTGCACGTCGGGTGGCGGCAGCACAACGCCCGTCGGTTGGGACGGCGACGGCGACGGCCCCGGCCCCGGGACCGGGAGCGGCGGGAAGGGCGAAGCCTGCAGGCCGGCTGCGGGGAGTCCATCACCCGGATCGACCTGGAGGGGAATGGTCCAGCTGATCCGGCCGCCGGACAACCCCGTGCCCGGCGCATAGGAAACCATGTCAGCCGGGAAAGACTGGTTCACCGCCCGGAGCTGGAGGAATGTCCATCTCAGGGGGTTGGTGTAACGGCCGTTCAGGACGGCTTCAAAATGCAGGTGGCAGCCCGTGGACCATCCGGTGGTGCCTACGCGGGCGATCACCTGCCCCACCCGTACCTGGTCGCCGGTGCGTACGCCGATCGATTCCAGATGGTTGTAGGTAGTGATGAGCCCGTCGCCGTGGTCAATCTCTATCCGGTTGCCCCCTCCCCAGGGGTGCCAGCCGGCTGCCCGCACGACGCCGGAATCAGCTGCGTAAACCGGTGTCCCGCACGGCGCTGCGTAATCCTGTCCCAGATGGAAGTCCCCCGCCGACCCACTGATCGGGCTCACCCGGAAACCGAACGGCGAACTCGGATACAGGCGTTGCAGGGGTGCCATCAGGAATCCGGCCAACGGCCTGCCCGCGCCCGCAGGGCCAACAGTCAGGGCTGCCGCTGTACCCTGGTTGGCGCCGCCGATTGCCGTGCGCGGGAACGCCAACGCGGCCTGGGGGCTGGAAAGGATGGCGGGTGGAAGGGGCGCGGCACCCACCTGGTCTGCCGTGGACGAAGCAGGTGCGCTGTCCGGTTCGTGACCGCTTATGGTTCCGAAAATTCCGTCCATGGCAGCCGCACCGGGGGTGGTCCCTGCTTCGGAAACCGACCGCGCAAACTGCGGCCGCTCCCCGGAGCCGGCGGAAAGATTTACGGCATAAACGGATGCCGCCAGGACACCGGCAGCGGCGACGGCACGGGCCACTGGGGAAAGGCTGCGCTGGTCCGGCTTGCGGTTGCCGGGCACGGAATTCTTGCCCAATTCACTGACTCCAGGACGTGGCCTGCCGCGCGTTGTCTCGACGGTATGTCCCATGGGACCACAGGACCGCGGGGGTGGAAACCCCAAAGCCGGACTATGCGGGTTTTTTGTGGGCCGTTAGGGGGTGGGAGGCCGCGCTTCACCACCGGAGCGGCCGTGCCGCCGGAAATGGGCAACAATGTCTCATGCGCAATGTCCTTCGTACATGGCAGGACGAGATCAAAAAGACGTTCTCCGGCAGGGCCGACGCCCCGCCGGACTGGACGCTGAAGCTGGCCGAAGGGGACGACCCCGGCTACCACCTGCCCGGATCCGCCGTTTGGGCGGTGCACGGCTCCATGACGCCGATCGTGGGTGGCATCCGCACGCTGCTGATGCAGTCGCTGCATCCGGGCGCGCTGGCGGGGGTCCACGAGCACTCCAACTTCCGCGACGATCCCCTGCGCCGGCTGGCCAACACCATCCGCTGGATCTTCACGGTGACCTATGGGTCCACGGCGGCCGCGGAGGAGGCAACCCGGCGTGTCCGCCGCCTGCATGAGCCCGTCCAAGGCAACTACCAGGACAACGACGGCGGTGTACGCCGCTACAGTGCGAACGATCCCGGACTGGCCGGTTGGATCCATCTGGCCTTTACCGATGGCTTCCTCGCAGCCCACAAGATCTGGGGCAAGCCCATCCCGGGCGGCACGGACGCGTACGTCCGGCAGTGGGCCCAGGCCGGGACGCTGATGGGAGTGGAAGACCCGCCGCTGACGGAAGCACAGCTGCACGGCCAGCTGGAACGGTGGAACGCCGGGGGCGAACTGCGCGCGGACGCCAGGGTCAAGGAAACTGTGGAGTTCATCCGCAATGCGCCGCTGCATCCCCTGCTGAAGCCCGGCTACCGGATCCTGTTTGCTGGTGCCGTGTACAGCCTGGAACCCCGGTACCGGGACATGCTGGGACTTTCGGTTCCACGGCTGGGCCCGTTTCCACTGCCGGTCCGGCTGGCAACCAAAGCCGTGCTCGTCGTCGTCCATTTTGCTTTGGGCGGCCCGCTGAGGCGGAGGGGTCCCAGCGAAACGGCAGCGAGGAAGCGTCTGAGGCGGCTGGGGGAACCGTTGGCAGACGTGGCCTGATCCCCCATTTTCGGGGGCCTGCACGCTCCGCATAAAGCAAGAACCCGGCCCCGGGTTATCGGGACCGGGTTCTTGACCGGCGGAGAATGGGGGATTTGAACCCCCGAGGGCGTTAACCCAACACGCGTTCCAGGCGTGCGCCATAGGCCGCTAGGCGAATTCTCCAACTGCTTCTGAATCAAAAGCAGGTACTAGATTACCTGAAGTTTTCCGCATCGCCCAATTGGCTCCTCCGGCGCGGGTTTTGGGCCGCCGCCCGCCTCCCCGCTTACCGGGTGCCGGGTTGCCTTTTCGTCTGGAAATGGGCGCCCCCAATGCGCCCATTCCCTGTGCACCGTTGAGCTGCCGGGTCCGTTCCGTTACGCCAGGCCACGCAGCTCACAACCTTGAGATTGCCCCAATCGGTGTACATACACATGATCGCGGGTGGGGCAGAGATGCGCAATGGAGATTCATGCCCGTTTCGTTCCGGCCCCGCACCGGCCGTGCGGGGGTCGGAAGGCAGTGGCGGGCCCCGATTCGAGTCGTGCTCCATGTTCGGGTAAAGTATCTGACGGCCCCTCATGTGGCGTCATCCTGTTGAACTCCCCCAGGACCGGAAGGTAGCAAGGGTAGACGGGCTCTGGCGGGTGCATGGGGGGTCTTTACTATTCCCCCACAGGGCGGCATGATGTCAGCCCGGATTGGTAGGGTTTTCTTCGTGACAGTTACTACCGCCCTGTACCGCAGATACCGTCCCGACTCGTTCGCTGACGTTATCGGGCAGGAGCACGTCACCGAGCCCCTGATGACGGCTTTGCGCAAGAACCGCGTCAACCACGCCTACCTTTTCTCCGGCCCCAGGGGCTGCGGCAAAACCACCTCCGCCCGGATCCTGGCGCGCTGCCTCAACTGCGCCCAGGGCCCCACTGACACCCCCTGCGGAACCTGCCCCAGCTGTGTGGAACTGGCCCGTGGCGGCCCGGGTTCCCTCGACGTCATCGAGATCGACGCCGCAAGCCATGGCGGCGTGGACGACGCCCGTGACCTCCGTGAGCGGGCCACCTACGCCCCGGTGCGGGACCGCTACAAGATTTTCATCATCGACGAAGCCCACATGGTCACCTCGGCCGGGTTCAACGCCCTGCTGAAGATCGTGGAAGAGCCGCCGGAACACATCAAGTTCATCTTCGCCACCACTGAGCCGGACAAGGTCATCGGAACCATCCGTTCCCGGACCCACCATTACCCGTTCCGGCTGGTACCGCCCGAGCCACTGATGGCCTACCTTGAGCTCCTGTGTCGCCAGGAAAACGTTCCCGTGGCCCCTGGGGTCCTGTCACTGGTGATCCGCGCGGGAGGCGGTTCCGTCCGTGATTCCCTCTCAGTCCTGGACCAGCTCATGGCAGGTGCCGGACCCAACGGGCTGGATTACGAGCTCGCAGTGGCGCTGCTCGGCTACACGCACGCCTCGCTCCTGGACGACGTCGTGGAGGCCGTGGCCGCTTCCGACGCCGCCACCGTGTTCCGCGCCGTGGACCGGGTCATCCAGACTGGCCACGATCCACGAAGGTTCGTTGAGGACCTGCTGGAGCGCTTCCGCGACCTGATCATCGTCCAGGCCATGCCCGAAAGCGCCCACGCCATCCTGCGCGGGATGCCGGCGGACCAGATCGCCCGCCTGCAGAACCAGTCCCACAACCTTGGCGCCGCCGAACTTTCCCGGGCTGCCGATGTCACCAACACGGCCCTGACTGAAATGACGGGGGCCACCTCACCCCGGCTGCACCTGGAGTTGCTGTGCGCCCGGATCCTGCTCCCCAGCTCCGAGCAGAACGAACGGGGCATGGCCGCACGGATCGACCGCGTGGAGAGGCGGCTGAACTACGCAGGGACCGACGTCAGTGTCCCCGCAACGGCAACGCCCTCCCAGCCCGCGGGAGCAGCACCGGCGCCCCAAACAGCGGCTCCGGCCGCCGCCCGCGTGGACACCCCCTCGGACTCCCATCGAGCACAGGAGCCGGCCGCCCAAGACTCTCCAGCGCAGGACCCTCCAGCGCAGGCCGGGGACGGTTCGCCTGCCGCAGCCCAGCATGCCCAGGGCAGGCACGAACGCCCTGTTCCGGCAGCTCCGTCCCTGCCCACTTCCGGGCACGGGCAGGATACTCCAGCCGTTGACGGCGCCCGCAGCCCGCTTACGCCACCGCGGGTCAGCACCAGCGACTGGCCCGTCGAGGAACCTGTCCGCGGCCGGGCGCCCCAGAACGCCGCCGCTCCAGGGGCCCCCACTGCTGCGCAGCTACCCCCCGCTGCGGCGCCGGCCAACGCAGCGCCGCAACCCGATGCTGCACCGCAGTCACCTGCCCGCCAGGTCCCGGCGGCGAACCAGCAGGCACCCGGCGCGTCCGTCCCGTCTGCTCCCCCGGCCATGGGAGACGTGGAGGTCCTTCGCCGGGCGTGGCCGGACGTCCTGCAGGCACTGTCCAAAATCAAGCGCAGCACCTGGGCCCTTGTTGAGCCCAATGCGCAGGTCCAGGCGTTCGACGGCAGTGTCCTGACGCTGTCCTTCACCACATCGGGGCTTGCCGGCGCCTTCGGCAGGGCAGACCACTCGGACAACCTGCGGCAGGCCATCCTCAAGACTGTCGGTATCGACTGCCAGATCCAGGCGGTTGCCGGTGGCGCCAACCAGGCGAGCTCTGAGCCAAACCCAAAAGTACCCGCCAGTCCGGTGGTTCCGGCCACCTCAGCTGACGTTGCCTGGGGGCTGGCTCCTGCGCCTGCCGGGGCCCCTGCGGGGGCAGCACCCACTGCGCATGCTCCTGCAACCGCGGCCGTCCCCGGCACGCCGCTTGGCGGGAATGCGGAGAACCCGGACGGCGCCGGAGGCTCCAACGCCGGGACCACCGCCCCTGCTGCCCGCTCGGGCAGTTCCGCCGTTGCCGCCAGCCCGGCCGCGGCATCCGCCGTCGTTCCCCCTGCGGCTGCCCCGGCCGGGGGCCGTCCCACGGAAGTCGCCACCGCCTCCGCCACCCGGGGGCCAGTGTCCGGCCGCGCGTCCGTCAACGGCGGGAACGCTGCTGCCCAGCCATCCGCCACGGACGCCGCCCCGCCCACCTACCCATCGGCAGGTGGTGACTACTCCTATTCCGATGACGACTGGGGCCCGCCCCGGGATGAGGATGCTCCCCCGCTGGATGAGGAACCTCCCATGGACTGGGAGCCCTCGGCACGTCCGGACGGCCGGACGGCATCACCCTCCCCTGCCACTGGTGTCCCGCAGACGGCAGCCGGCGCCCGCCCGGGCGCTGCCGCGCGTACCCAAGGCACTCCCTCCGGCGCCCCGGGCTCGAGTACCGCGTCCCAATCTGATGCCCCGCGGGCGGACGCCGCCCACGATCCCTGGACCAGGGCGGTGGAGCAGGCGCCCGGCGTATGGGTGGTTGGCGACAAGAGCAACGTTGGTGCCGCACCTGCATCAGGCCCGGCAAATGACAACATCGGGGCATCGGCCGATGTCCCGCATTACGAACCCGCAACCGCCCAGGTGCCGCCCTCCATACCCGTGGCCCCTGCCGTAACGGTGCCATCCTGGGCTCTGGGTTCCGGCTCCGGCTCCGGCTCCGGCTCCGGCCATGCTGACCCGGTTTCGGGAACCTACCAGTCGCCGTCCCCCGACCGCGCTCCGGTACCCGAATTCGCCATGGCGGCTGCAGCCCCGTCCCCTGTTACGCAGGCCGCAACTGCCCGCGCCGCCGTTGCCCCGGCTTCGGTGGCACCGGCCGCGGCGCCCGCCCCTCCCCGGCCAGCGGCTGCCGCGCCGGTTCCTACCCCTGCGGCCGGACCAACCCAAACCCGGCAAAGCCTCTACCAGCGGCTGTCCAACAGCCCTGAAGCCGAGGCTGGACGCGCGAAGGCGCCGGCCAGGGCCGCTGCCGCCCCGAGCGCGTACGTCCAGGACATCCCGAGCGCCGACGATGAAACCATCGAGGAATCGGGCGTATTCGGCCGGGCCGCCGTCGAACGCATTTTGGGCGGAAAACTGATCGAGGAGCGGTCCCTGGACGGAAGCCCTGTGACGCCACGCTATTGACGGCTGAGGAGTGCCGGCCGCGCATGGCCAACTGACTGATCCATCCGCTATCCACACGAAGCTAAAGAGGAAAAAGTGTACGAAGGTGCCGTCCAGGAGCTGATCGATGAGCTCGGACGCCTTCCGGGCGTGGGGCCCAAGTCCGCGCAGCGGCTGGCTTTCCACATCCTTGAAGCCGATCCCCAGGACATGAAGCGGCTGGTTGAGGCGATCACCACCGTCAAGGAACGGGTGAAGTTCTGCACCGTCTGCGGCAACGTCACGGAACAGGAGTTGTGCAACATCTGCCGCGATCCACGCCGCGACCCCGCGGTCATCTGCGTCGTGGAGGAGTCAAAGGATGTCCTGGCCGTGGAGCGCACCCGTTCGTTCCGCGGCCGGTACCACGTGCTGGGCGGGGCCATCAATCCCATCGCCGGCGTAGGGCCGGAGCAATTGCGGATCCGTGAACTGCTCACCCGGCTGAACGACGGCGAAATCCAGGAAGTCATCATCGCCACCGACCCCAACCTGGAGGGTGAGGCAACGGCCACCTACCTGGCCCGCATGCTCAAGACGATCGGTATCGCAGTCACCCGCCTGGCGTCCGGCCTTCCCGTTGGTGGTGATTTGGAGTACGCCGACGAGGTCACCCTTGGCCGCGCCTTCGAGGGCCGCCGGAACGCCCTGGGCTAAGGCACGCGGCGGCCACCCGCCGTCGGACCTCCACCTTGGCCGGACCTGCCGCCCCTGCCGGCGAAGGCTGCGGCCCCGGTGGTCCGTGGCCGGAATGTGGTCACAATTCAACGTCCCTCCGGGCGCGGCGATAAACTGTCCCAAAGGATTGCCGCGCCGTCAAGCGTCAGGCTGCCTGGCCTCCAGAACTCCAATTGATCCGATGAAGGTATGCGCATGAGTACGCCCACCACCGAAGTGCACCACGCAACACAGCCGCTGGCAGCCCCCGCCTCCGGCGCGGTGACCAAACAACTCATTGTGCAGAAGTTCGGTGGCTCCTCCGTTGCTGATGCTGACGGCGTCAAGCGCGTCGCGAAGCGGGTGGTGGATGCACAGGCTGCCGGCAACGAGGTGGTGGTGGTTGTCTCTGCGATGGGTGACACCACGGACGAACTCCTGGACCTCGCCGCACAGGTGACCGATTCCGCCCCCGCCCGCGAAATGGACATGCTCCTTTCTGCCGGTGAGCGGATTTCCATGGCGCTCCTGGCCATGGCCATCAATAAGCTCGGCGCGTCCGCCCAGTCCTTCACCGGGTCGCAGGCAGGCATGATTACCGACGGCATCCACGGCAAGGCCCGGATCATCGACGTCGACCCCCACCGCATCCGCACCGCCCTGGACAAAGGCCACATCGCCATCGTGGCAGGTTTCCAGGGCATGTCCCGGACCACCAACGAGATCACGACGCTAGGCCGCGGTGGTTCGGACACCACGGCCGTGGCGCTGGCGGCAGCCCTCGAAGCGGACGTCTGCGAGATCTATACAGATGTGGACGGTATTTTTACCGCCGATCCGCGCGTTGTCCCGTCAGCCCAGAAGATCGACACGATCTCCAGCGAAGAGATGCTGGAACTCGCGGCGTCTGGCGCCAAGATCCTCCACCTGCGCTGCGTGGAATACGCCCGCCGGTTCGGCGTCCCGCTCCACGTCCGTTCCTCATTCAGCCAGCATGAAGGCACCTGGGTCATCCCCAGCGCCGACGACAAGATCACCACTCAAGAGGGAGTTGCCTTGGAGCAGCCAATCATCTCCGGCGTTGCGCATGACCGTTCCGAAGCGAAGGTCACCGTGGTCGGCGTCCCCGACATCCCCGGCAAAGCCGCCGCGATCTTCCAGGTGATCGCCGACGCCCACTCGAACATCGACATGATCGTCCAGAACGTGTCCACGCACGGCACGGGCAAGACCGACATTTCCTTCACGCTGCCCATCGTGGAAGGCGCCGAAGCCCTGGCCGCCCTGAAGGCTGCGCAGGACCAGATTGGGTTCGAGGCCATCGAATACAACGAGAAGATCGGCAAGCTGTCGCTGATCGGCGCCGGCATGCGGTCCCACCCCGGCGTCTCCGCCACGTTCTTCAAGGCCTTGTCAGACGCGGGCATCAACATCAACATGATCTCCACCTCGGAGATCCGTATCTCAGTGGTGACGCACGCCGATCTGCTGGACGAAGCAGTTCGCGTAATCCACAAGGCGTTCGGGCTCGACACCGAAAGCGAAGCGACGGTCTACGGCGGCACCGGCCGGTAGGCGCCAACGAAAAGCCGGGCCGCTCCTCCCCTTGAAGGGAGAAGGGCGGCCCGGCTTTTCCGTGCTTGGAAGCATCCGGGAAGGATCAGGTTTCGCGTTCCAGATCTTCGCGGCGCACCGCGTAATGGTGGCCGGTTGAATCGGTCTCCACCACGAAGTGAGAAAGGTCCTCTTCGGAAGCCTGTTCGAATTCGTCGTGTTTGTGCACCACGGGCGCATCGGCGTCCAGTCGGGTGGCGGGACCAAAGACAAAGCGGAGCCCTCGGTCAGGCCCATGAAACTGGTGAGGACATGTGCCACTGTTTTCCACCCCCTTCCCGGATATCGGGCGAAAGTGCCGCCTGGCTCCGTCAGGAGCCAGTGCCCTAATTTTATGCCCGGGACAGCAAAAAGGCTCCGGCCCAAGGGTGGCGGAATTGCTACCGGAGGGAGCGGTCCTCGGGGTTCTTCGGCACCACGTAGGTGCTGCCGTCCGGCCTGGTGACGGTCTCCCACTGCTGGGTTTCCGCCTGGCGCTGGGCCAGCAGGCGGCGGTTCTCTTCAGTCATGTCATGTGCCAGGGCGCTTCGGTTGGCAGGCCCGAAAACGGCCCGCAGCTTACCGGTGGCGCGCATGAAGCGCTGGGAGGCGTTGCCCTTGTCCGCGGACCTGTCCTTGCCCATGAAGAGGTTCCTTCCACTCAATACCGGCTAAAACAAGTGTACACTAATGATTAGTGCACTAACAATCGGAGGCCCAATGACTGCAACGGACTCACAAGCAACAGACCCGGCACACGACGAAGACCTGCTGCTTGAACATCAGCTCTGCTTTGCGCTGACGGTGGCCGCCCGCAGCGTGGTGGGCGCCTATAAACCCGTACTCGAGAAGCTCAACCTCACGCATCCGCAGTACCTGGTGATGCTCTGCCTTTGGGAGGACAGCCCGCGCACCCTCCGGAACATCAGTACAGCCCTGGCCCAGGAGCCGGCCACCATCTCTCCGCTCCTGCGCCGGCTCGAAGCGGCGGAACTGATCACTCGGCGCCGTGTGGACGGCAACGAGCGCGCCCTGGCCGTGGAGCTGACTCCCAAAGGCACTGCCCTGCGGGAACGGGCGCTCCAGGTACCGGGAACCATGATGGAACGGCTGGGGTTGACCCGTGACCAGGTCACCGAACTGCATGCCTCCATGATGGGGCTGATCGCCGCCACCTCCCAGTGACTGCCCGGAGGGCGACGGCCTGCCTGCCCCATGCCAAGCGACTAGAATTGCTGGACGAAGGGAAGGTGGCCTGATGCGGAAGTTCCGGATGCTCGCAGCATTCCTTGCCGTTGCCGCCGGCCTGGTCTCGGGCTGCAGCGGCACTCCCGGCAATGGCACATCCGCGTCCACAGCGCCCTCCACCGCATCGGCAGGCTCCCCGGCCGGCACTGCGGCCCCCTCTCCGGACACAGAAACCTCGGTACCGGCGCCCGCCCCCGCCACGTCGCGGCCAGCCGAGGGCCCGGGACAGGGAAATGCCGAGCTCGCCATCACCGTGGTTCCGTCCCCGGGCGCACCCGAAGTCGACTACACCCTGGTTTGTTCCGCGGGCACCCCCGCCGCCGAAAGCAGCCATCCCAACGCCGCTGCCGCCTGCGCCGCGCTGAAAGCGAACCCAGGCATCCTGGCTCCGGCCCCGGCAGGGACGTCGCGGCCCTGCACCCAACAGTACGGCGGCCCCCAAACAGCTACCGTCACGGGCATGGTGGACGGCGTGGCCGTGGATTCTAAATTTGCGCGGACCAACGGATGCGAGATCAGCGCATGGGACGCTGCCCGGGATGTGCTCGGTGCCGCCGGTGGAGCCTCTTAGCCTGCTGGCGGAGGACAGCGCCCAGGCACGGGGGGAAGCCCACCTGCAGCGCGTCAGCCGCTACGCCGATCCTTACCTGGCCCGCCGGTCCGCAGGACAAAAGCACCCGGTGGAGGATTTCCTTTTCACCTACTACACGCAGAAACCGGGGCAGCTGAAGCGCTGGCACCCGGGCGCCGGCGCGGTCCTCACCGGCGCCCAGGCAGCCGAGCGGCTGGGCTGGAAGCATTACCGGAGGCTCGACGACGGCGAGCTTGGTTTCCTGGGCCTGCCTGCGGGATGTACGGCCGCCACCTTCGACCGGGCCGCCTTCCTTGCGGACCGCAAGGAAGCAGTGGCATTCGCCGGGGTGATCCTTCGGGGCACGGCGGCCCGGCCTGCCCAGTTCGGCTGCTTCGGCCTGCATGAATGGGCCATGGTCTACCGGCAGGACAAGTTCGACCTCCGCCACGAATACCTGCAGCTGCGGCTTGGGTCAGCGGGTACGGACAAGGTGGTGGAGGACAACAGGATCCGGTGCACCCACTTTGACGCGTTCCGGTTCTACACCCCTGATGCCATTCCGCTCAACGAGTTTTCGCCCAGCCGGGAGTCGCAGCGCCACATGGAGCAGCCGGGCTGCCTGCACGCCAACATGGACCTCTACAAGTGGGCGTACAAACTGTTGCCGGCACTGTCCAGCGAACTGGTCATGGACTGTTTCGAACTCTCCTGGCGCATCCGGGCCATGGACATGCAGGCTTCCCCATACGACCTCGCCGAGTGGGGCTACCCAGCCATTCCCATCGAAACTCCACAGGGCAAGGCTTCCTACGTTGAGCACCAGCGCAATTTTGCCGCGGAGGCAACCGCGCTGCGGGAGAGACTTGCCCTGGACCTTGGTGCCCTCGCAGATGGTGTGCAGAAGTGATCGACCTGGCCATCAGCGTCCGGGAGGCCCCGGAGGCTCCCGAGTATGTGTTCCGGCTTGTGGCGGAGGACGGGACTCCATCGCCCGGGACCACCCTGCCGGCACCGGAGGCCGCGCTGGCGGCCGTGGAGGAATTTGGGGAAGACATCTTCTTTCCCCGGCCCGGGCCACCCAGGCTGTGCACCCAGCAGTACGGGGGACCACAGGTGGCCGTCGTTTCCGGCACGTTCCATGGCCGGGCGGTCCATTCGGTCTTCACCCGGACGGATGGCTGCGAGATCGCCCGGTGGAAGGCCATGGCTCCCCTGCTGGGTGGCAACGGCGCCTGACCTCCGGGGGCCCGGCGCGAAAAAGGGTCCCGGACGTATCGTCCGGGACCCTCCCCCCATGCTTAGTTGATGGTCAGGCTGCGGGAACAGCCTGGGCCATGCCCATCTGGGGAGCGCCGGCCGGAGCCGGGGCAGAGCCGGAACCTACCTGCACGTTGACCCAGGTCTTGATGCCGTTGCTGCCCAGGCTCAGCCGGGAGAGGTACGACCCTTCGGAAAGTCCCGTCCAATTGAGCGTGGCCGAGGTGGCGGTCCCGTTCGGCGCCACGATGGGGTTGGGATTGACCGTCAGGTTGCCTGCGTCACCGGCAAAGGAGACGGCCTGGACCGCAGCAGTGGCAGGCCCGTTGTCCGGGGTGACGTACAGGTTCGCCACCACGTAGTAGGTCCCGGGACGCGGGGATTCGAGGTCCAGGAACTCACTGGCCGATGCCGTTGCCACCTGGGTGGCTGTGAGGCCCCCGGATCCGTTCGGTGCGTAGACCACCATGTCCCAGTCGACGTCGTTCGACTGCGCCTGGATGCCCAGCCGGGCAAACGTGGCGCCGGCCGGCACCTTCACCTGGACCAGGGCGTTGTGCGCGTCGTTCGTGGCTGCGTACGCTCCCGGGGACTTGGTGATGGCGGTCTGGCTCAGGGGTGCCAGCCCCTCTACTCCGACGGCGATGGGGCTGTCCGAGCCGGATACGAGGTTCATCGATCCACTGCCGGTGCCCGTGGGCGAGCTGAAGGTGAACGACGGGGCGATCTGGGCGTCAACGGGCCGGATGGCGATCGGTGAGCTCACCGTCCGGGGGCCCTTCCAGGTGAGGCTGCCGGTGCTGAACTTGCCCACTGGGCCGCTGACGTTCCGGATGGTGAGGGTCACTTCACGGGTCTGCCCGGCCTTGGCGAAGTTCAATGCCTTGGGTTCGACGTTGACGTTGAAGCCCGGCATGTTCACTTCGGGGCGGTACATGCCCGGGACCAGCGCGGTCAGCTTGCGCTTGACCTGGACCTCACCCACCAGGCTGCCCAGGGCAACCGAGGGAACATTGAGGTCGCGGGCAGCGATGGTGCCCGCCTGCGGCGCTCCCGTTTCCACGCCCTGTCCGTTGAGGAAGCCGAGCCAGTCCTGGATGCCTGAATCGTAGACCAGCCCGGGATCAAGGACACGGGTGGAGTCGATGTGGCCGGCGCCGCCCTGGAAGGGATCGGTATTGGGCGTGCCGTCGGCGTTCACCAGCGGATAGGCGGTGGTCATCATGGCGGACTTCACCATGGCGGGCGACCATTTCGGCTGCTTGCCGAGCACCAGGGCACCGAAACCGGCGATGTGCGGCGCGGCCATGGACGTGCCGGACATGAATCCGAACTGGTCGCCATGGTTGCCGATCGTGGAGACGCCGGCAAGGACGTTCACGCCCGGGGCCGAGATATCAGGCTTGAGCAGGTCACCGCCGGACGCGAGGGTGGGCCCGCGGGACGAGAAGCCCGCGATCTGGGGCGCCGGCGCCGGGGGAAGTCCGGTCAGGTCGCCCTTGACCAGGCTTACCGTCAGTGCCGGATTCGCTTCGAGCTTGGCCTTCAGCTCCAGGCTCTTGGGCGCGTTGACGTGGACGGTGGGAACAGCGTGGTTGTCGGCGTCCTCGGAGCTGCTGGTGAGGTTCACCAGGATCATGCCCACGCCGCCCTTGTCCAGGACTTCCTGGCTCTTGGCGGTCCGGTCCACCACGCCGCGGTCGCAGACCACAACCTTGCCGGCCACCTTGGCGGCGTCAAGGGTGCCCGGGCCGCAGAGGTTGGGGTTGGCCGCACCGGCCGCGGCGGCAGCAGCAGCCAGGACCACAGGCTTGTCCGCCGGCTCGGACTTCATGATGGATGCGCCGCGGTACAGCGATCCGTCGGATACCTTGACCGTGCCCACCAGGTCACTGGGGAAGGTTGCGGCGGCCACCGTGGTCAGCCATGGCGAGGCGTGGTTGACGGTGGAGGCCGTGGGACCGGAATTTCCTGCCGAGGCAGAAACAAAAATGCCGGCGGCGGCGGCGTTCAGGAAGGCCAGCGCCACGGGATCGGTGGTGCTGTTGTTGTTTCCGGAAATGGAGTAGTTCAAGACGTCGACGCCGTCCTTGATGGCTGCGTCCACGGCCTCAACCGAAGCGGAGGAGTAGCAGCCGCCGGTGTCCGGGTTGGTGTCCTCCCAGCAGACCTTGTAGACCGAAACCTTGGCGGCCGGCGCCACGCCGGAGCTCTTGCCGAAGCTGGCCCCGTCGATCACCTGCTCGATATTGGCGTTGCCGGCGGCAGTGGTGGCCGTGTGGGTGCCGTGGCTTCCCACGTCCACGGGGGAGATCTGCTCTTCGGGGGCGCGGTTGCCGGGTGTTACGTACTGCAGGAAGGAATCCGCGAAGTACCGGGCCCCGATGACCTTGGAATTGCAGAGTGATCCGTCGAAGGATGCCCCCGTTCCCTGTCCTTTCTGGCATTCACCCTCGAAAGTGGTGCCGTCCGCTTTGAGCATGGCAATTTTGCCGTCGCCGGTGCGGTAGGGGACGCCAACCTGCGCCTCACCCTGCAGGGCCTTCACCGGTTCCCCTTGAAGGAAGGGGTTGTCCGGGGCATAGCCCGAATCGATAACGCCCACCACTACGCCCTTGCCGGCGTTGGCTTCGCCCCCGAACTGCTTGGCCCAGGCCCCATCAGGACCGGTGAGCTTGAGGAAGTCGGTGGTGGTGTAATCGGGTTTGTTCTCGACGTCGGGCGCAACCACCAGGACGCGCTTGTCCTTGGACAGGGCTCCCGCCTGCGCCGCGGTCAGTTCCGCCGTAAACCCGTTCAGGGCCGCGGTGTACTGCTTGGCGGGAGTGACCCCCTGCGCAGCTGCAACGTCGCGCTGCTGCTTGCGCAGATGGGCGTCGTAGGCCTTGTAGTTGGGACTGCCCGCGTCGAGCTTCCTGCCCTGCTGCGGCTTGGTAGCGCCCAGACCGTCAGTTCCCCCTTCATAGGCCGCGGCAGCCGGACCGGCGAGTACCACGATGTACCTGCCGTCCTTGAACTGGCCGTCCTTGGCGCCGGATGAAGCGTTTCCGGCGCCCTGGACGCCAGGCGCCGCCGAAGCGGGCCCCACTGCCAGCGAGCTGAGGATCAGGGGCAACCCGACGGCCAGGGCGGCCGCCTTCCGGAGTCCCCCAGCCCGCAAGGGGCTCTTTCCAGTTGATTTCACGTGCAACCCTTTCACGATGTGCCGCCCAGAGTGGTGGGCGCCCCGAATGACTGGCACTGCAGAGGGAATTACAGGTTTTGTAATTAGCTGAGACCAGACTGTTCACAGGGTACAGACTGAGAGCGCGATATGACATAGAGCACATTTGAAAAATTTTCGCCTGTCATACGGCGGGTAAAGCCTCAGTAACCTCAGGCACGCAAAAGGGCGCCCCGAAGGGACGCCCTGCAACAAAGTGGGAGGATGCCTGCGGGCTAATGCCGCGGAGTCCGCACCACGTCACTGATCCATTGCCTGGTCTTCTCATCCACCGGGCCCGCCACCCGCGTCTCGCGGGCCAGGCGGTCAGCCTTGACCTTCTGGAACACCATGCGGCCCAGGCCGGCGAAGACGGCAGCAGCGACCATTGGCAACAACACGGACTTCGAATTCTCAGCCATCCAGCAATCCTAGTGAAGGCCCTGCGGCAACTCCAGAACCAGACCTCCATACGCCTCGAATGTTCCAGCGTTTTGTGCGGCACCCCCACCGGGGCCGCGGGGATTCAGAGCGATGCGCCCGTGCCGGTAGAATGATAGGGCAAGCTCGCGGAGCGCCCGTCCACCATGTCCCCCGACACACCGGTACGGCGTGAGACGGCACCACTCCGCTGCGCCCTTACCCAAGCTCACGCACAGGAGTTGCCGGATGCCCCGGATCGTTGTTGACGTCATGCCCAAGCCCGAGATTCTGGACCCCCAGGGGAAGGCAATCGTTGGCGCTCTCCCCCGGCTGGGCTTCACCAGCTTCAGCTCTGTCCGCCAGGGCAAGCGTTTCGAACTGACGGTCGACGGCGAGGTGACCGAGGAAATCCTGGCCCAGGCCCGTGACGCCGCCGAAACCCTCCTGTCCAACCCCGTGATCGAGGACGTCGTCAACGTCGAGGTCGTCGAGGCCTGAGATGACTGAACTTCCCCTGATCGGCGAAGCTGTCGCTGTCGCGGCGGAACCGCGCCTCGCCGGCGCCCGCATCGGCGTCGTCACCTTCCCCGGCACCCTTGACGACCGGGACGCTGCCCGCGCCGTGCGCCTCGCCGGTGCCACCGCCGTCGAACTCTGGCACGGCGACACCGAACTTGGTGACGTGGACGCCGTCGTGATTCCCGGCGGCTTCTCCTACGGCGATTACCTCCGCGCCGGCGCCATTGCCCGCTTCGCGCCGCTGATGTCCAGGATCATCGACGCCGCCAACTCCGACGCCAAGCTGCCCGTCCTGGGCATCTGCAACGGGTTCCAGATCCTCACCGAATCGCACCTGCTGCCCGGCTCGATGATCAAGAACGACCACCTGAAGTTCCTCTGCCGCGACCAGGTGCTGCGCGTGGAGAACACCAACACCGCGTGGACGCTGGACTACCAGGCCGGCCAGGAAATCACCATCCCGCTGAAGAACCAGGACGGCCAGTACATCGCTGACGAGAAAACCCTGGACGCCCTTGAGGCCGAGGGCCGCGTCGTCTTCCGTTATGTGGGCTTCAACCCGAACGGCTCCCGCCGCGACATCGCCGGTATCTCCAACGCAGCAGGCAACGTGGTGGGCCTCATGCCGCACCCCGAGCACGCCGTGGAACCGGGCTTCGGCCCCGAATCGCTCGATGGCATCGGCGGTTCCGACACCGACGGCCTCGGCTTCTTCACCTCCGTCCTGAACAAGATTGTGGGAGGCGACAAGTGACCACCGAAACCACCAAGAAGTTCAACATCGACACCGTCGAGAACGCTGCCAAGACTCCGGACACCGAGCTGCCCTGGGCGGAACTTGGCCTGAAGCAGAAGGAGTTCGACGAGATCGTCAAGGTCCTTGGCCGCCGCCCCACCGGCGCCGAACTGGCCATGTACTCCGTCATGTGGAGCGAGCACTGCTCCTACAAGTCCTCCAAGAACCACCTGCGCCAGTTCGGGCAGAAGGTCACCGAGGAAATGAAGAAGGACATGCTGGTGGGCATCGGCGAAAACGCCGGCGTGACCAACCTGGGGGACGGCTGGGCCGTGACCTTCAAGATCGAATCGCACAACTCGCCGTCGTTCGTTGAGCCCTACCAGGGCGCCGCGACCGGCATCGGCGGCATTGTCCGAGACATCATCTCCATGGGCGCCCGTCCCGTCGCCGTCATGGACCCGCTGCGCTTCGGCGCCATCGACCATCCGGACACCGCCCGCGTCATGCACGGCGCCGTGGCGGGCATCGGCGGCTACGGCAATTCGCTGGGCCTGCCGAACATCGGCGGCGAGATGGTCTTCGACTCCGTCTACCAGGGCAACCCGCTGGTCAACGCCCTGGCTGTCGGCGTCATGCGCCACGAGGATATCCGCCTGGCCAACGCCTCCGGCAAGGGCAACAAGGTGGTTTTGTTCGGTGCACGCACCGGCGGCGACGGCATCGGCGGCGCCTCCGTGCTGGCCTCCGAGTCCTTCGACGACACCAAGCCCTCCAAGCGCCCCGCCGTCCAGGTGGGCGATCCCTTCGCGGAGAAGGTGCTCATCGAGTGCTGCCTGGAGCTCTTCAAGGGCTCCCTGGTGGAAGGCATCCAGGACCTCGGCGCCGCAGGCATCTCCTGCGCCACGTCGGAGCTTGCCTCCAATGGCGACGGCGGCATGCAGGTTGAGCTGACCTCCGTCCTGCTCCGCGACCCCACGCTGACCCCGGGCGAGATCCTGATGTCCGAGTCGCAGGAGCGCATGATGGCCGTGGTCACGCCGGAGAACGTGGAAGCGTTCGAGGCCGTCATGGACAAGTGGGCCGTGGAGTACTCCTGGCTGGGCGAGGTGACCGACACCGGCCGCCTGATCATCACGTGGGAAGGCGACGTGATTGTCGACGTCGATCCCCGCACCGTGGCGCACGACGGCCCGGTCTACGACCGCCCGTTCGCCCGCCCCGAATGGCAGGACGCCGTGCAGGCGGACACCTTCACTGGCTCGGTGCAGGACGCCGGCCGTCCGGCCGCCCCTGCTGAGCTGGCTGCGGCCGTCACCGAGCTCGTGGCGTCACCGAACATGTGCTCCAAGGCCTGGATCACCAACCAGTACGACCGCTACGTCGGCGGCAACACCTCCATGGCGTTCCCCGACGACGCCGGCGTGGTCCGCGTTGACGAGGAGTCAGGCCTGGGCGTTGCCCTGGCCACCGATGCCAACGGCCGCTACACCTACCTGGACCCGTACCACGGCGCGCAGCTGGCACTGGCCGAGGCCTACCGCAACGTCGCCACCGCGGGCGCCATCCCCATGGCCGTCAGCGACTGCCTGAACTTCGGCTCCCCCGAGGACCCGGACGTCATGTGGCAGCTCGCCGAGGCCATCCGCGGCCTGTCCGACGCCTGCATGGTGCTGGGCATCCCCGTCACCGGCGGCAACGTCTCGCTGTACAACCAGACGGGCACCACGCCCATCCACCCCTCCCCCGTGGTGGCGGTGCTGGGTAAGCTCGACGACGTCGCGCGGCGCACGCCGTCGGGCTGGCGCGAGGACGGCCAGGCCATCTACCTGCTGGGCACCACGGGCGCCGAGCTGGACGGTTCCGAATGGGCCAACATGCGCGGCCACTTGGGCGGCCAGCCGCCGAAGGTGGACCTCGAGGCAGAACGCGCCCTGGGCGAGATCCTGATCAACGCTTCCCGCGACGGCATGATCGACGCTGCGCACGACCTCTCCGAGGGCGGCCTGGCGGCTGCGCTGGTGGAGTCCTCGCTGCGCTACGGCGTGGGTGCCCGGATTGCCCTTCAGGATGTTGTTGACCGGGACGGCGTGGACCTGTTCACGGCGCTCTTCTCCGAGTCCCAGGGCCGCGCCATCGTGGGTGTCCCGAGGTCGGAGGAGATCCGCTTCACGGACATGTGCACCGCCCGCGGCTTCGCGCACACCCGCATTGGTGTGGTGGACGCGGCGAGCGGCACCCTGGACATCAATGGCGTGGAGAGCCTGTCCCTGGACGCCCTCCGCGAAGCCCACGAGGGGACGCTGCCGAAGTACTTCGGCTAGGCCCCACGGAACGCGGACGGACACTCGAGCCCAGAGAGAGGGCTTTGGGTGTCCGTCCGCATTTAAGGACCGGTTCAGTCCTCGCTGTGGAGCTCGCGCTGGCGGGCACTGAGCAGCTCGATCTCCGGGCGGCCGGCCACGAAGCGTTCGACGGCGGCGAGCACCTCTACGATGTGCGCCCGGTCCGCTGCCACCAGGCCAACGCCAAGCCGGGTGCGCCGGTAGTGGCTGTGGTCCCCCACCTCCGCTACGGACACCTCGAACCGGCGCTTGAGTTCGGCCAGGAGCGGCCGGACCACGGAACGTTTCTCCTTAAGGCTGTGCACGTCGCCAAGGAGGATGTCGAACTCGGTCCAGCCGATCCACATGGCAGTCCCTAGCCGATGGTGAGTTCGCCCATGAGGTCCCAGCCTTCGCCGTCGAGCTGCCGGCTGATGATCTTCGGCGTCTCAACGAGGGCCTGGGGCATGTCCGCCATGGCTTTCTTGAAGTGGTCGCTGTTCACGTGGTCGCCGGCGGCGTCATCCTGGAAAGCTTCCACCAGGACGTATTCGTTGGGGTCGTCCAGGCTGCGGGACCAGTCGAACCAGAGATTGCCCGGTTCCTTGCGGGTGGCTTCGGTGAAGTCTGCCACGAGCTCCGGCCAGCGCTCTGACCACTCGGGCTTGACCTTGAACTTGACGACAATAAAGATCACTGGGATTTTCCTTCCGCGGCGAGACTGCGTGCCCCTTCAATGTACCGGGAAGTAACGTAGCGCTGCGCCGCGCGGGTCACCAGTCCGCCGGCGGCGTAGAACCAGTTGGCGGGCCTGCTGAAGGCCTGGATCCGCAGCCACACCTCCGCCTGGCCGTCGATCTCCACTTCAAAGGATTCCTCCCCGCGGGCAGGGTGGCCGGGCAAAGTGCCATAGCCGAAACCGGCGGACTGCGGGATGCCGCCTGGCACCGGATCATGGACCCACACGACCTGGCAGGGTGCCGGCAGGCGGAAGGGCCCGACGCCGAATCCGCTCACCACGTGTGCCCCCGGCACGGCCCGGGGCGAGTCGGCCCGGACCCGGAGCCCCGCCCGCCGTTGCAGTTCCCAGGCGAGGATGCCGTCCGCCACGCGCCGGTAGGTATCCAGCCCGGTGCCCAGGCGGACCTCCTGCAGGACACGGTCGTATCCTTCGGGGGCGCTCCCTTCTTCGGTGCTTCCCACTCCCGGGTATTCGAGCCGGGCAGTTGCCTTGTCAGTCACTGCTGCCTGCCTTCCCGAGGCGTGCCCACCCCAGTTGCTCCTGCTGCTTCCGGCTCAAGCCTGCCACCACCAGGTCGTACGAGTCCTCCACCATGTCCCGGACCATCCCGTCCGGCAGCGATCCGTCAAGGCGGACACCGTTCCAGTGGGTCTTGTTCATGTGCCACGCGCCGGTAATCGCCGGATGCACTGCCCGCAGCTGCACGGCAAGGGCCGGTTCGCACTTCAGGTTCACGTAGAAGTCGTCCTCGTCCATGAATGACAGGGCAAACAGCTTCGCCTCGTGGCGCGCGCCCCCGGCGATGCGGGACCGCACTTTGAAGACCGACGTTTCCGGTCCGAACGGAAAATCCTCGTAGGCGCCGGGAAACGAAAGGCAGATTGTCCGCAGCGCGTTGGGGTCCATGAAGGAAGCCTATAAAGCAGGCGGGTACGGTGCTAGTCTGCGAGGATGTCACGCGACCAGGGAGCCATTCCTGTTCTGGATCTGAGTTCCGCACGGCAGCCCTACGGATCCTTCAGCCCGGAATTCATCGAGCAGCTGCGGCATGCCACCCATGACGTGGGCTTCTTCCAAATCACCGGCTACGGCGGGCGACCCGGCCAGGCTGAAGAGTTGCTGGACCTTGTGCGGCAGTTCTTCAACCTTCCCCTTGCCGAGCGGATGAAGCTGGACAACCGCCTGTCCCCGCACTTCCGCGGCTACACCCGCATGGGCACCGAAGTGACCCAGGGCCGGGCGGACGCGCGGGAGCAGATCGACTACTCCCCCGAGCGCGACCCGGTGCCGGACTTCCCGGAGGACCAGCCCTACTGGCTGCTGCAGGGGCCAAACCTCTGGCCCGACGAAGCGTTCCCCCCACTCAAGCCCGCCGCCATGGAATGGGCTGACCTCATGTCAGAGGTAGGGATGGAACTGCTGCGGGCCATCGCGGTTTCGCTCCAGTTGCCGGAGGACTACTTTGATGAACCCTTCCGGGACACCCCGGCATGGATGGGCAAGCTGGTGCACTACGTGGGTGGTGTCGTGGAAGAAGCCGGCGCCCAGGGCGTCGGCTCCCACGCCGATTACGGGTTCGTGACGCTCCTGCTGCAGGACGGCGTAGGCGGCCTTGAGGTCCTGCCGCCCGGTACCAGCGAATGGCTGCCGGTGGAGCCCCTGCCGGGTGCGCTGGTGGTGAACCTGGGTGAGATGCTGGAAGTGGCCACCGAGGGTTACCTGGCGGCCACCATCCACCGTGTCCAGGCCCCACCGCCGGGCGTGGACCGCTACTCGGTGCCGTTCTTCTGGTCGCCACGGCTGGACGCTGTCATCGAGCCCGTTCCCCTGGCGCCTGAACTGAAAGCGGCGGCCCGCGGCATCACGGACGATCCCGCCAACCCGCTGCTGGCATCCTTCGGCCTGAACATGCTTAAAGGGCGCATGCGCGCGCACCCGGACGTCACCGAACGGCATTATCCGGAATTGCTGAAGCAGCCGGGGGAGCCCTAAAGCCCATATTTCCAGGCAACCTGGGCGGGGCAGGCGTTCATCACCACATCGAGGCCGGCCGCCTTGGCGCGCTCCGCCGCCGCTTCGTCAATAACACCCAGTTGCAGCCACACAGCCTTGGCACCCACAGCAATAGCCTGGTCAACCACGCTGCCCACCTTCTGTGAATTCACAAAGCAATCCACGACGTCGATGGGCCGCTTTTCCGCCGGAATGTCCGCCAAGGTGCGGTACCCCGGTTCGCCGTGGACCGGGTCCCCTGGCAGGTTGACGGGGATGATGTCCATGCCCAGCCGGTCGCGGATCAACAGCGAAACATCATAGGCTGAGCGCCACTCATTGGTGGTCAGGCCCACAATGGCCCATCGGCCCTTGGTTCGCATAAGCCGTTCAATGACTGCAGGATCGTTCGTGTGGCCCATGGGTTCAGACTACGCTCCCTGCCCGAAGTCATAGCGCGTCGAATAAGAGAATGATGCACGGCTCTAGTCGACGTCATGAACGAATATTACGCGGCGGACGCAAGGGTTTGCTCTTGCCGATTCACTGGAGTGTAGTGGTCTTTGACCATCCCGAGCGGCCGAGAGACCTGGATCGATGACGCCGCAGCAATCCTGGTCGCCGGACGGCCCCCAATGCCGCGGCGATAGCAAAGACCGCAGCCGCGGGTACCTGGAGCTGACCGCTCCGGAGGGCTGCCTCCTCAGGGTGCTACCGCCAGGACCGATGGAGTGAAACGATGGGCGTGAGCACCACCGAAACGATGCACCTGAACGCGGGAGTGCACCCGGACAACGTTGCCTTCTGGGAACAGCAGGCGCTGCGCCTGGACTGGGATACCCCGTGGCACACGGCGCACCGCTGGAATCCGGCGGACCCTGAAGCCGGCCGCGGACCGGAAATCACCTGGTTTGAAGGCGGACGGCTCAACGTGGCAGCCAACTGCGTGGACCGCCACGTCGCGGCCGGCCGCGGAAACAAGGTGGCCCTCCACTTCGAAGGCGAGCCGGGCGACCGCAGATCCATCACGTACGCCGAGCTCCAACGAGAGGTGGCCAAGGCCGCCAATGCCCTCCTGGCCCTGGGCATCACCAAGGGCGACCGCGTGGTCATCTACCTCCCGGTCATCCCCGAGACCATCATCATCACGCTCGCCGTGGCCCGGATCGGCGCCATCCACTCCCTGGTGTTTGGTGGTTTTTCCGCCGAAGCGCTGAAGTTCCGGGTGGAGGACACGGGTGCCAAGCTCCTGGTCACCACGGACGGCCAGTTCCGCCGCGGCGTGGCCGTTCCCGTGAAGGACAACGCGGACGCAGCCGTCGCCGGGGACAATGCCATCGAACACGTCCTGGTGGTCAACCGCACCACCCCTGCCGGCAAGCTCACAACCGTGCCCATGACGGAAGGCCGCGACGTCTGGTGGCATGACGCCGTCGGGAGCTCCCCGGACGTCCACGAACCGGAGGCGTTCGACGTCGAGACGCCGCTGTTCATCATGTACACCTCCGGGACCACCGGGAAGCCCAAGGGCCTGGTGCACACCTCGGGCGGCTACCTGACGCAGGCGTCGTGGAGTTTCGAGCACCTGTTCAGCAACCCGGACCCTGCCTTGCGCGAGCTGGATGTGCACTGGTGCACGGCCGATCTCGCCTGGGTTACGGCGCACACCTACGAGATCTACGGACCGCTGTCCAACGGCGCCACGCAGGTCATCTTCGAGGGCACCCCGAACACGCCCCACCCGGGCCGGCATTTCGAAATCATCGAACGCTACGGCGTGACGCAGTACTACACCGCGCCCACCCTGGTCAGGTCCCTTATGGGCTGGTTCCCGGACGGCGTGCCGGACACCTACGACCTGTCCTCCATCCGCCTGCTCGGCACCGTGGGCGAAGCGGTCAACCCGGAGGCCTGGCGCTGGCTGCGGCAGAACGTGGGCGCCGGCACAGCACCCGTGGTGGACACGTGGTGGCAGTCCGAAACCGGCGCCACCATCCTCTCCCCCGCGCCTACGGACACAAGTTTCAAGCCCGGCTGCGCCGCTCGCCCGCTGCCGGGGGTCAGCACCAGGATCGTGGACGACGGCGGCAATACCGTTGCGCCGGGCGTCCAGGGAAACATCGTGGTTGACTCCCCCGGGCCCGCCATTGCCCGCACCGTCTGGGGTAACCCACGGCGCTACTTCGATTCCTACTGGAGCAAGTACGCGGACCGGGGCTGGTTCCTGGCCGGCGACGGCGCCAAGTACGATGCCGACGGTGACATCTGGATCCTGGGCCGGGTGGATGACACCCTGAACGTCTCCGGACACCTGCTCTCCACCATCGAAATCGAATCGGCCCTCGTCTCGCACCCTTCCGTCGTGGAAGCGGGCGTCTGCCCGGTGGCAGACCCCAAGACCGGCCACGCGATCGTCGCCTTCGTTGTACTGAAGGGCGGGGCTCCGACGGAGGTGGCGGCCGAACTCCGCAACCACGTCGCGAAGGAGATCGGGCCGATCGCCAAGCCGCGCGACGTCGTCGTGGTTCCCGACGTTCCCAAGACCCGCAGCGGCAAAATCATGCGCCGGCTGCTCACCCAACTGTTCGAAGGAACAACCCTGGGCGACACCACCTCACTCCAGAACGAACCGGCCATCGCCGGCATCCAGGACGTCCTGCGCCAGCGGGCCCTAACGAAGGAAGAATCATGACAGACATCAGCAACGTCGCACGTCTCTCCGAGCCCCTCAAGTTCGCCTACTGGGTGCCCAACGTTTCCGGCGGCCTGGTGGTATCCACCATCGAGCAGCGCACCGGCTGGGACTTCGACTACAACAAGAAGCTGGCGCGCATCGCCGAGGAATCCGGCTTCGAATACGCCCTGACCCAAACCCGGTACGCCGCCTCCTACGGCGCGGACAAGCAGCACGAGGCCACCTCGTTCAGCCTTGCACTGCTGGCCGCCACGGAGCGCCTGAAGGTCATCGCCGCAGTCCACCCGGGAATGTGGCACCCCGGCGTGCTGGCGAAGTACATCATCACAGCCGACCACATCTCCAACGGCCGCGCCGCCGTGAACATCGTCTCCGGCTGGCTGAAGAGCGAGTTCACCAACTTCGGCCTGGAGTGGCTGGAGCACGACGAGCGCTACGTCCGCACCGAGGAATTCATCAACGTCCTGCGCGGGCTGTGGACCGAAAAGGAGTACAGCCAGTCCGGCAAGTACTACAACATCACCGATTTCACCCTGAACCCGGCCCCTGTGGACGTCCCGGGCCGCGCCCACCCGGAGATCTTCTTCGGCGGAAACTCGACGGCGGCCCAGGCCACCGCGGGCCGCGTGGCGGACTGGTACTTCTCCAACGGCAAAGACCTCGAGGGTTTCAAGGACAACATCGCCGGAGTGGTGGCCGCTGCCGGCGAAACCGGCCGCGGCGCCGGAGGCCCGCTGGCCGCTCCCCGATTCGGCCTCAACGGGTTCGTCATCGCCCGCGACTCCGAAAAGGAAGCCCGGGACACCCTGCGCGAGATCGTGGAAAAAGCGCACAAACCCGCCGTCCAGGGCTTCCGCGACGCCGTGCAGGAAGCCGGCGCCTCCACCAAGGACGGCAAGGGCATGTGGGCTGACTCCACCTTCGAGGACCTGGTCCAGTACAACGACGGGTTCAAGACCCAGCTCATCGGCACCCCCGAGCAGATTGCCGGGCGCATCGTGGAGTACAAGAAGATCGGCGTGAACCTGTTCCTCACGGGCTACCTGCACTTCCAGGAGGAGGTGGCGGCGTTCGGACGCGACATCCTCCCGATCGTGCGCGAACTGGAGGCCGACCTGGCGCGGAAGAACGGCACCGAATTGGACCTGTCCGGAACCCCGGTTGCCGCCGAAGCGGTGGCTGTCTGATGGCTGAACGCGCCTTCGGTTTCCGCACCCGCGCCCTGCACGCCGGGGGCACCCCCGACGCCGAGCACGGCGCCCGCGCCGTACCCATCTACCAGACCACGTCCTTCGTCTTCAAGGACACCAACGACGCCGCCAACCTGTTCGCCCTCCAGAAGTACGGCAACATCTACTCCCGCATCGGCAACCCCACGGTCGCTGCGTTCGAGGAGCGCATCGCATCCCTCGAAGGCGGCATCGGCGCCGTGGCCACGTCCTCGGGCATGGCCGCTGAGTTCATCACGTTCGCCGCCCTCACCCAGGCCGGCGACCACATCGTGGCAGCCTCCCAGCTGTATGGCGGCACCGTGACCCAGCTCGATGTCACCCTTCGCCGGTTCGGCGTCGACACCACCTTCGTCACCGGGACCGACCCTGCAGACTACGCCGCAGCGGTCCGGGACAACACCAAGGCCATCTTTGTGGAGGTGGTGGCCAACCCGTCGTCGGAGGTCCAGGACCTGGCGGGGCTGGCCAAGGTGGCACGCGACGCCGGCATCCCCCTGGTGGTCGACGCCACCTTGAGCACGCCGTACCTGGTGCGGCCCATCGAGCACGGCGCCGACATCGTGATCCATTCCGCCACGAAGTTCCTGGGCGGCCACGGCACCACCCTGGGCGGCGTGGTGGTTGAAAGCGGCCGCTTCAACTGGGGCAACGGCAAGTTCCCCACCATGACCGAGCCCGTGGCTTCCTACGGCAACGTCTCCTGGTGGGGCAACTTCGGCGAGTACGGCTTCCTCACCAAGCTGCGCAGCGAGCAGCTGCGCGACATCGGCCCGGCGCTGTCGCCGCAGTCCGCGTTCCAGCTGCTCCAAGGCGTTGAGACACTGCCGCAGCGGCTCGACGAGCACCTGAAGAACGCGCGG
Organism: Pseudarthrobacter sp. CC12; assembly: GCF_039907755.1. NCBI lineage: Bacteria > Bacillati > Actinomycetota > Actinomycetes > Micrococcales > Micrococcaceae > Pseudarthrobacter > Pseudarthrobacter sp. CC12. The sequence goes on from NZ_JARDJH010000006.1 coordinate 91,875, forward strand.
GCCGTGGCCGAGTGGCTGGCAAACGATGACCGGGTGGCCTATGTCAACTACTCCGGCCTGCCCTCCCACCCGCACTTCGAGCGGGCCAAGAAGTACCTGCCGCTGGGCCCCGGATCAGTCTTCTCCTTCGGGGTGAAGGGTGGGCGCGCCGCGGGGCAGAAGTTCATCGAATCCCTGCAGCTGGCTTCCCACCTGGCCAACGTGGGTGACTCCCGCACCCTGGTGATCCACCCCGGCTCCACCACCCACCAGCAGCTCAGTGCGGCACAGCTGGAATCCGCGGGCGTGCCGGAGGACCTGGTCCGCATCTCGGTGGGCCTTGAAGACATCGAGGACATCCTGTGGGACCTGGACCAGGCACTCGCCGAAGCCTCCAACGCCGCGGCCCGGGACGCCATTGTGGTCGAAGAACCCGCAGACGCCTGCACGATCGGAGCAAACGCATGAGCACCGCCGAACGCACCTGGTCCGGCCCGTCAGCACCGGAGCGGCTGGCGTTGCTCCGGCAGGCGAAATCCATCGCCCTTGTCGGGGCTTCCGACAAACCGTCGCGGGCCAGCTACTTCGTGGCCACGTACCTGCTCTCCTCCACCCGCTACAAGGTGTACTTCGTGAACCCGGTGGTGAAGGAGATCCTGGGCCAGCCCACGTTTGCATCCCTGGCGGACCTGCCGGAAAGCCCGGACATCGTTGACGTGTTCCGCAAGCACGACGACCTTCCCGGCGTCCTTGACGAGGCAGTGGCCGCCGGCGCCAAAACACTCTGGCTGCAGCTGGGCTCCTGGCATGAAGGCGTCGCGGCAGGCGCGGAAGCCGCAGGGCTCAACGTGGTGATGGACCGCTGCGTGAAGATCGAGCACGCGCGCTTCCACGGCGGCCTCCACCTGGCCGGTTTCGATACCGGCGTGATTTCCTCCAAACGCCAGGTCATCGCCTGACCGCCGCTGAAGAAAACAACAGCGGGTCCGTTTAACGGGCCCGCTGTTGCCGTCTTTCGGCTATTTCGCCGGAGACGTGGGCCGGGGGCCGTTTCCCTGCCCCGTGCCCTGGGAACCTGCCTGGCCCTGGACCACTCCGGCAGTGGGTTTCGCCGGCCCGCCGGCCGCACCCGCCGCTGCGGGCGCATTATCCGGCGCGGGTGTGCCCGCCTTCCCCTGGTTCGCGGCGGCCGGTCCTGCCGGCTCTTCCGCCGCAGTTCCTTGGTTCTCCGTGCCGCGGCCAGCTCCGTTGCCCTGCGTGGCCGGCCCTGCCCCCGCAGGCAGACACATCCTGCCGGCTGCTTCGTGATTGACGGGACCGGCGCAGAGCGGCGTGCCAGTGTGCGCATGCCCTGTGTGCCGGGAAGTTCCGGCCTGGTCCGGCAGGAGGCGGGAGGCGAGGTTGGCCGCGTCGGTGGCCCCGCCCGCTGCGGCCTCCGGGCCGGCGGCGGCAAGTTCCCCATCGGAAGCCACCCTGGGAGCACGGTAGCCGTAGCTGGCGGCCGACGGCTCGCTCACCGAACTGTTCCAAGGCGACAAATCCGCCAGCAGCTGCTCCACGGGGCTGTTCCCGGGAGGTGCTGAGCTGGCGGCTACCCCGCCAACTCCCAGCCCCATGCCGGCCACCAGCACCAGCCCCAGCGTGGTGGGGCGGTGCCTGCGACGGCGGCGGCGCGCCAGCTCATCGGCGGGCGGTCCATCGTCCTGGTCAGCTTCGCGTTCTCCAGGCTGCCTGCCTGCGGCATCGAGTGCGCCGGCAGGTACGGGGGCCTCCCCCCGGGCCGGCCCGCCAGCCGTGAGCAGTGCAGCGAGCTCCCCGGTGGGCTCGGGCGTGGGAATGGACGCGAGGGCACCCAGCGAATGGAGGGCGCCGCGAAGGTCCGCGTCCTGTTCGAAGCCGACATCCAGCAGCATGTCATCGACGAGGGCGGCAAGGTTATCCGGGGCAGGCGTCATGGCGCGAGGTACTCCTTCACTGCGGCAAGTTCCCGGAGTTTCAGCAATGCGCGCCGCTGAAGCTGCTTGACCGAACCAGCGCTCTTTTCCATGGTCTCCGCCGTCTGTTCCACCGTGAGGCCACCCACCAGGCGCAGCGACAGGACGTCCCGCTGGTCCCGGGGCAGCCCGTCCAACATCCTGAGGACTTCCCGGGGTGCGATGCGCTGCAGTGCTTCCTTCTCCGCCGACATGTCCTCGCGCCGGTCCAGCTCGGGCTCGAAGGGCAGCTTGGCCGGAGTACGGCTCTGGCGGCGGTGGTCATCCACCATCCGGGCGTGGGCAACAGCGAAGATGAAGGTCCGCAGCCCGGACTCCCCTCCGCGCACGGTACCGAGCCGTGGCAACACGGACAGGAACACTTCCTGCATGGCGGCCTCCGGATCCTCGACTCCCCGGGCCGTGAGATAGCCCAGAACCTGTGATGCATACGCCTTATAGACCAGGCTGAAGGCAGCGGTCCCGGACTCTGGCCGGTCCGGAGCCTCGTCTGTCTGTGCATCGGTCACTGACGTGGTGCTTTCCGTCAAGAAGGGCGGTGGCAAGGCAAGCGTTCGGTACATCCGGAACGCTGCGCCTAGTCTACCCTCCAGTAACCGCGCAGCCAGAAGCGCCACGGCCCGCGGCCAGCGACGGGCGCAGCCTGGCAGCCACCCTTGCGGAAAGACAAAAGAGCCGGTCTGGAACGTGATGGGGGACAGGTTCCAGACCGGCGCTTCATAGAGGTAATCGCTCCGGCCGCCCGGAGGGTTACGCCTTCTTCAAAAAAAGTTGGAAATCATTTTCAGCGGGTAGCTGTCCTGGTCCACCGCGGCACAATGGCGTGCCGGCGGGGTGCCCCTGCCAGCACGAAGGCGTGCGCCAGGGCGGGCGTGCGCTCCTCGCTGCACACAGGTACGACGGCGGCGGGCAGCTCCACCGGGATGGCGGCAGCAGCTGCAGCGGGTACAGGTGCGGAACGGGAGACGGCCCCCGCGGGACAGAGATCGGTGACCAGGCCGGTTCCGGCACATTCGCGAACCGCGGCTATCCCGGCCACCACGGCGGCTTTGTCCTCGAACGGGCCCGAGACGGCGATCACGGCCCCGTCCGGAGCCAGGAGCCGGAACCTGAAGAACGAATCAGCGTCGATGAATGCTTCAAATTTTCCGGCCATGACGATCCTTCCTTGGGCACCAGGTGGTACAGACGAGTCTGGCGGCGGCACCGGAAGCCTCACAAGACCGTGCGCGTTAAGCCTGTGTAAATTCGCTTTCCGGCTGCCAAAAAGAAGCGGCAGGCCACCTGCGAAGGTGGCCTGCCGCCGTCGTAGTCCCCGCCCGCTCCCCAGCCCCGCAAATGCGACCAGGGAACCCCGCGGGCGTGGGCCCACAAAATCTAGTCCTTGATGAGGTCGTTCACCACGATGGTCTGGTCCCGGTCCGGGCCAACGCCGATGGCGGAGAACCGGGTTCCGGAAAGCTTTTCCAGGGCCAGCACGTAGTTGCGCGCGTTCTCCGGAAGGTCTGCCAGCGTCCGGGCTCCGGTGATGTCCTCGGTCCAGCCGTCGAAGTACTCGAAGATGGGCTTCGCGTGGTGGAACTCGGTCTGCGTCATGGGCATTTCGTCGTGCCGGACACCGTCCACGTCGTAGGCGACACATACCGGAATCTGCTCGATGCCGGTGAGCACGTCCAGCTTGGTGACGAAGTAGTCAGTGAAGCCGTTTACGCGGGAGGCGTGCCGCGCCAGGACCGCATCGTACCAACCACAGCGGCGCGGGCGTCCGGTGTTGACGCCGAATTCGCCGCCGGTCTTCTGCAGGTACATGCCCATCTCATCGAAGAGTTCGGTGGGGAATGGGCCGGCACCAACGCGGGTGGTGTAGGCCTTGATGATGCCGATGGAGCGGGAGATCCGGGTAGGGCCGATGCCGGAGCCCACGGAGGCGCCGCCGGCGGTGGGGTTGGAGGAGGTCACGAACGGGTAGGTGCCGTGGTCCACGTCCAGGAAGGTTGCCTGGCCGCCCTCCATCAGGACTACCTTGCCCTCATCGAGCGCGGAGTTCAGGACCAGGGTGCTGTCGATGACCAGCGGGCGGAGCCGCTCGGCGAAGGACAGGAAGTACTCCACGATCTCGTCCACCACCACACTGCGGCGGTTGTAGACCTTGACCAGGAGTTCGTTCTTCTGCCGCAGCGAGCCTTCCACCTTCTGGCGGAGGATCGATTCGTCAAAGACATCCTGGACGCGGATGCCCAGCCGGGCAACCTTGTCCATGTAGGCAGGGCCGATGCCGCGGCCGGTGGTGCCAATGGCCCGGCTGCCCAGGAAGCGTTCGGTTACCTTGTCCAGCACCTGGTGGTACGGCGCCACCAGGTGGGCGTTGGCGGAGACCCGCAGCTTTGAGGTGTCGGCGCCACGCGCCTGGAGTCCGTCGATTTCCTGGAAGAGGGCCTCCAGGTTCACCACGCAGCCGTTGCCGATGATGGGAACGGCGTTGGGGCTGAGAATGCCGGCCGGCAGAAGCTTGAGTTCGTACTTTTCACCGCCTACGACGACGGTGTGCCCGGCGTTGTTGCCGCCGTTGGGCTTGACGACGTAGTCAACACGGCCGCCCAGCAGGTCGGTGGCCTTGCCTTTTCCTTCGTCGCCCCACTGGGCTCCTACGATCACAATTGCTGGCATGGGATCCTCCCCCATTCGTTCGGGCTGCCCGGGCCCGGCCACCAGGTGGCAGGCCGATGCAGCGCCGTTCATGAGAATGCCCCGAACAGACCGGCCTTCGCACAGCCGCAGCACGGCGCAGCGAAGCAAGAGTTCCGGGGCTCTTACCACCCAAGTTTAGCCGATAGGGCACTTCGTCCACTGTTGTGGCCCGCCGCGGCCGTTTCTGCCAAAAGGCCGCGGCGGGCGGTGCCGCCTATTCGTCCTCAGCCTCCCCGGCGGGGCGGGACGTCTGTTCGGCGAGTGTGTTCCAGAAGGAGGTGTCGGCGTCGGCAATGGACCCGTCCGCGATGGCTGCGGCCGTGGAGCTCAGCGTGGTGACAGTCTGCTTGATCAGGTAGCCGTTGCTGCGCTGCCCGAGAGCATAGCCGTCCAGGTAGTGGTCCGACATGCCGCGCATCTCGAAGAGCAGGGTGGCGATGCCGTACTCCACGGAGATGCCGTTTCGGCTGATGGTTTCGGCGCTGCCACCCTGGTACTTGCCCAGGTGTCCCCAGCCGGTGGAGTCGACGTTGTTGAAGACCACGGCGCCAAGCTGCTTTGATTTTTCGACGACGGCGGGGTCGGCGTTGGGGGTGGTGGGGTACAGGATGGAGCCGGATACCAGCTTGCCGTCACGCTCGGCCCGGGTGCCCTGGTGGTGCAGGTCGATCATGTAGTCGATCCGGTACTTGCGCATGACGTTGTTGTGCAGCGCCTGGGTCTCCGGCTGGACCTTGGCCACATGGTCGCGGTTCAGGTCCACGCCCTCGGCGTTGTAGCGGGTGAGGTTGCGGTCCCCCTTGGCAAGGTAGTTTTCCAGGGAGAAGTTCACGTCCCCCATGGCCCCGTCCGCATTGAGCATGGGCACCACCAGGATGTTCACGCCTTTGAGGATGTCCGCGGATTTACCGGTCCCCAGGTGCTTGATGAACTCCATGGCGCCCTCGGTGGTGAGCTGCTCGTTGCCGTGCTGCTGGGTCAGGTACAGAATCGTGGGCTTGGCGGGGTCCGAAATGTACTTGACCAGGTGGATGTCGCGCCCCTTGACCGTTTGCCCGATGACCTCCAGCTCCATTGCCGGCTGGCGGGCGTCCTGGTCCTTCAGGAATGAGACCATCTGTTCGTACGTGGCGAGCTTGGAGGTGGTGATCTGGCCGTTGCCGTCGTAATTGGGGCCTTCGCCCACAGCGTGTGCCAGCGGGGCGGGTCCTGCGACGACGGCCAGCGCCAGGGCTCCGGAGGCGGCGAGGGTCCTGAAATTTGCCAGGGATTTATTCACAGTGCGTTACCTCTTTCGAGTGCATCGGGGCGCCACCGGCCAGCTCCGTTGCGGCGGTGGCATGTGACCTCAGCCAACCAAGCTTAACGAAACCTGTCAACAGGCTGGACAAAGTCTGTAAGTATGCTGCTGGCCGCCGGGCAAGGGCAGGGAAGCAGCCGGGCAGCGGGCCGCGACATAAAGCCGCACGGACTTGCCCCAAGGTGGGTCTCTCGATTTAGTGAGAGTGAACCATCCGGAGCGGCCGAGAGACCTGGCTCGATGACGCCGCAGCAACCACGGTCCAGCAGGATTCCTGCCGGACCGAAGGTGCTACTGCCAGGACCGATGGAAAGGAAGATTCCAGCATGCCCCTGAACACCGACCACATCCGCGTCACCCACGCCGGATCGTTGCCCCGCACCCCGGAACTCATCGCGGCCAATGCCGCCAAGGAAACCGACGGCGTCACCCCTGAATTCCTGGACCTCCTGGAAACCTCCGTGGTGGACGTGGTCCGGCGCCAGAAGGACCTCGGGATCGACATTCCCAACGACGGCGAATACGGGCACACGATGGCCAACTCCGTGGACTATGGCGCCTGGTGGAACTACTCCTTCGCACGGCTGGGCGGCCTGGAGCCAACCAATGTGGACCGCTGGGCCGATGCCCAGGTGCACCGCTCCTCCCCCGGCAACATTGTCCTGACCTCCTTCCCCGACAGGCGCGACCGGCAGGCGTTCAACGAGGCCTACAACGACCCGTCCTCGGGCATCCTGTCCCACCGCAAGAGCGTGACCCAGCCCAAGATCGCCGGACCCCTGACCTACACGGGCCAGGACCTGGTGGCATCGGACATCAAGAACCTGAAAACCGGCCTCGCCGCCGCCGGGTTGTCGGACGGCTTCGTGGCATCCCTCTCTCCCGGCTCGTGCGCCCGCGTGGCCAACGAGTACTACAAGTCCGATGAGGAACTTGTCTACGCCTGTGCCGATGCCATGCGGGAGGAATACAAGGCCATCGTCGACGCCGGCCTCACCGTGCAGCTCGACGATCCGTCCCTGGCCGAGAGCTGGGACCAGATCAATCCCGAGCCCAGCCTGGAGGACTACCTGAAGTTCATCCAGCTGCGCGTCGAGGCCACCAACTGGGCCCTCCGGGACCTGCCCCAGGAACAGATCCGGCTGCATGTCTGCTGGGGTTCCTGGCACGGCCCGCACACCACGGACATCCCTTTCGCCGACATCATCGGCTCGGTGCTGCAGGTCAACGCGGGCGCATACTCCTTCGAGGCAGCCAACGTCCGCCACGAACACGAATGGCGTGTATGGGAGGACACCAAGCTCCCCGAGGGCAAGGTCATCATCCCGGGCGTCGTGTCGCATGCCACCAACGTGGTGGAACACCCCGACCTGGTGGCTGACCGCATTGTCCGCTTTGCCGACGTCGTGGGCCGCGAAAATGTCATTGCCTCCACCGACTGCGGCCTGGGCGGCAGGGTGCACCCACAGATCGCCTTCGCCAAGCTGGAGGCCCTCGGCGAGGGTGCTCGCCGCGCCACCAACCGCCTCTGGTAGTCCGTCGTACCGCTGCGCCGGCTGTGCCTTCCATCACCGGAAGGGGCGGCCGGCGTTTCGTTTCCCCGGGCTTGGTAAACTGGCAGAGGCCGACCAGGAATCGGCCCACCCCAACTAACCGCCGTTGATGATCCGCGCCGCCGCGCGCCCATTTTCACCGGTGGAAGCAATATCAATCCCCGCAGGAGAACCAGCACTTCATGACAGCCCTGGCCCCAGAAACATTCCACGAACAGCTCATGAGCCGCCGCTACGAACCCAGCGTTGCCGCCGTCAATGAACTGTGTGATTCCCTGCAGGAGGCCAAGCCCGGAACCGTGGTGCCCTATGTGGACCCGATGCACGACGTTGAGGAATGCCGCATCATCAGCCTGTTCTCTAACATCGGCGAGGCGGACCCGTCCGGCTTCATCACTGCCGGGGACCAGGACGCCGCGACCCGAATGCTGGGGCTCCAGTGGAAGCTGGGGCTGCGCCCCGAGTTCGTGATGCCGTGGAACGTCCACCCCTGGCACATCCCCGGCGAAGTCAACGGCAAGTTCACTCCGGACCAGATCCAGGCCGGCCTGAAGCCGCTGCTGAAGTTCCTCGCCCTGGTCCCCCGCGCCTCCGTGATCGTGGCGCACGGCACTGAAGCCAACCGCCTGGCCAACCTCCTGCTGAAGACGGAGGTGCCCCTGCTCTGGCGCCGCGGCCTGAAGACCTACAAGGTCCGGTCGCTGAGCGGCCGCGCCTTCGCCGGTTCCCCGGCGCGCCAGGAGGAATACCTCGAGGACATGCGCGCGGCCTACGCCGATGCCATGGCCCGCACAGGCATCGCCAAGCCATAAACGAACGAACGACGACGGGTGGTTACCTTTCCAGGAAAGGTAACCACCCGTCGTCGCGCTTTAATCCAAGCTTGCTACTTCGCCTCGATGGCTGCCTTCGCTGTGGGGTCCGAGTCGTTGAGGAACTTTTCGATCCGCTCCGGCTCGTCGGCCTCGCCGATGGCGGAGGACGCCCGGCCCAGGGAGTAGAGGGCACGCAGGAATCCACGGTTCGGCTCGTGCTCCCAAGGGATGGGGCCTACGCCGCGCCACCCGTTGCGGCGAAGCGCGTCCAGTCCGCGGTGGTAGCCCACCCGGGCGTAGGCGTAGGAGTCGATGGTGCGCCCCTCGGCCCACGCTTCCTCGGCCAGGATCGCCCACAACAGTGAGGACGTGGGGTGCCTTTCCACCAGGTCCAGGGCCTCGTGCCCGGCCTCCAGCTGCCCGTTCACCTCGGTTTCGGCAGGCAGGAGCGTGGGCTCCGGCCCCATCAGGTTGCGGCGGAACTCGTCCGACATCTAGAAGGTCTTTCCGGCCGAACCGAGCTGCTTGGTGGCTTCCACCACGCGGGCTGCCAGGCCGGCTTCGGCGGAGGCGCCCCAGACGCGGGGGTCGTAGGTCTTCTTGTTGCCCACTTCGCCGTCGACCTTCAGGACACCGTCGTAGTTCTTGAACATGTGGTCCGCGACCGGACGGGTGTAGGCGTACTGGGTGTCGGTGTCGATGTTCATCTTGATCACGCCGTAGGAAACGGCGTCGGCGATTTCCTGGTCGGAGGAGCCGGAGCCGCCGTGGAACACGAGGTCGAACGGGTTGTCCTTGCCGATCTTGGCACCCACCTGGGCCTGGATGTCCTTGAGGATCTCCGGGCGCAGCTTGACGCCGCCGGGCTTGTAGACGCCGTGGACGTTGCCGAAGGTCAGGGCGGTGATGTAGCGGCCGTTTTCGCCGGCGCCCAGGGCGTCGATGGTGGCGAGGGCGTCCTCGACCGTGGTGTAGAGCTTGTCGTTGATGGCGTTCTCGACGCCGTCTTCCTCGCCGCCGACGGTGCCGATCTCCACCTCGAGGATCATCTTGGCGGCGGCGGTGCGGGCCAGCAGGTCGCGGGCGATCTTCAGGTTCTCCTGCAGGGTCTCGGCGGAACCGTCCCACATGTGCGAGTTGAAGAGCGGGTTCCGGCCGGCCTTGACCTCGGCCTCGGAGGCTTCCAGCAGCGGCAGGACAAAGCCGTCCAGCTTGTCTTTGGGGCAGTGGTCCGTGTGCAGGGCGATGTTCACACCGTAGTTCTTGGCCACTTCGCGGGCGAAGGCAGCGAAGCCCAGGGAACCGGCAACCATGTCCTTGGTGGAGGCGCCGGACCAGTAGGCGGCACCGCCGGTGGAAACCTGCACGATGCCGTCGGACTCTGCCTCGGCGAAGCCGCGGAGCGCTGCGTTCAGCGTCTGCGAGGACGTGACGTTGACGGCGGGGAAGGCAAATCCGCCCGCCTTCGCGCGGTCGATCATCTCGGCGTAGATCTCTGGGGTTGCAATGGGCATGCTGGCTCCTCTGCTGAGTTTCGTCTGTGGGTGGATGACCCTCAAGTAGACCGCTTACGGCTTGGCACCATCCTAGCCATTCCCCGGCGGCCCGGGTGTTTCGGGTCACGGGTTGGTAATACTCACACGCGCTGGTTGAAGACGTGCCGGCGGATCCAGGCGTGCATGGCGATGGCCGCGGCGGATGCGGCGTTGATCGAACGGGTGGAGCCGAACTGCTCGATGGAAAGGGTGGCGGCAGCGGCCTGATGGACTTCCGGGGTCAGGCCCGGGCCCTCCTGCCCGAACACCAGCACGCAGTCGCGCGGCAGCTCGTAGGTCTCCAGGGGCACAGAGTCCGGGAAAATGTCGATGCCGATGATCGCGAGCCCCTCCCCCTGCGCCCACTGGACAAAATCCTCCACCGTGGGGTGGTGGCGGACGTGCTGGTAGCGGTCGGTGACCATGGCTCCGCGCCGGTTCCACCGCCGTCGTCCGATGATGTGCACCTCTTTGGCGAGGAAGGCGTTGGCGGTGCGCACAACTGTTCCGATGTTGAGGTCGTGCTGCCAGTTTTCGATGGCCACGTGGAAGTTGTGCCGCCGCGAATCCAGCTCTGCCACGATCGCCTCATGCTTCCAGTAGCGGTATTTGTCCAGCACATTGCGCCGGTCACCGTCGGCCAGGAGGTCGGGGTCCCAATGGTCGCCTTCGGGCAGTTCCCCCTCCCAGGGCCCGACGCCGACCTCCGCCTTTGCGGGTTCGGCCTCCCCGGGCTGGTGGTCGGGTTCGTCTGTCATGCCGGGCATTTGGTTCACCCTTCAACACTAGACTGGACTCTTCGGGCAACTATCACAGGCGGAGGCAGGCATGGCAGAAGCAGACGAGGTAACAGGCAACCCTTCGGTGTACCGCAGCGGCCAGGAGATCGAGTGCTGGCTGACGGACATGGATGGCGTCCTGGTGCACGAAAACCAGCCCATTCCCGGCGCGGCCGAGCTGATCCAGCGCTGGGTGGATACGTCCAAGCGGTTCCTGGTGCTGACCAACAACTCCATCTTCACCCCGCGCGACCTTGCCGCCCGCCTGCGTTCCTCCGGCCTGGAAATTCCGGAGGAAAACATCTGGACTTCGGCGCTGGCCACGGCGCAGTTCCTCAAGGACCAGGTGCGGGGCTCAGAGTCCGGCAACCGCGCCTACACGATCGGTGAGGCGGGGCTCACGACGGCGCTGCATGAGGCCGGCTTCATCCTCACCGACCAGAACCCGGACTTCGTGGTGCTTGGCGAGACGCGCACGTACTCCTTCGAGGCCATCACCATGGCCATCCGCCTGATCCTCGCCGGTGCCCGGTTCATTGCCACCAACCCGGACGCAACCGGCCCTTCCAAGGACGGTCCCATGCCGGCGACGGGTGCCATCGCGGCCCTGATTACCAAGGCCACCGGCCGCGAACCGTACATTGTGGGCAAGCCGAACCCCATGATGTTCCGGTCTGCGATGAACCAGATCGACGCACACTCAGAGACCACCGCCATGATCGGTGACCGGATGGACACGGACATCATTGCCGGCATGGAGGCCGGCCTGCACACCGTCCTTGTCCTCAGCGGCATCACGCACAAGGACGACATCGCCGCGTACCCGTTCCGGCCCAACCAGGTGCTCAACTCCGTGGCGGACCTGAAGAACCAGATCTAGGACTAGAAGATGCTGACCCTGGATCCGCCCCGGGGCAGCGGGAAGTACTCGTCCAGGAGTCCCGTGACCAGGGGCCGGTAGACCTGCGGGTTCCAGCCCGGGCTGGCGTGGGCGGGTACCGCCCCGGTGGTCTGGAGGTTGCTTGAGACCATGTTGTCCTTGTACACCACGGCCCAGGTTTCGGACGCCGTCTCGTAGTCCACGGTGGCGTCCTTCGGGTTGCCCAGGTAGGCCATTTTGGCGGTGCCGAGCTGCCCGGCGAACTGCCTTCCCTCGAAGTGGTAGATGTAGGCGGACTCCGTCTGGACCAGCACGTTGGACGGGGCGATCGGTGAGAGCTGCTCCAGTGTCTGGTTAAGGATCTGCCGCCAGCTCCGTTCGTCCTTGTGGATGATCCGCTCCCCCAGTTCATACCCGCCGCGGAGGGTCGAGGGAAACCTGACGCCGCTCTCGTAGAGGAACACCACGCCGTCGAACCAGCTTTGGTCCAGGACGTCGTGGGCGCTGTACGGGCTGGAGTCCAGGAGGATGAACTGCACCTGGATGCCTGCCACGGCAAGGAGCCGGGCGGCCACCTGGGTGGCCAGCATGCCGCCGAAGCTGTGGCCGTAGAAGAACAGCTTGGTGATCTTTTCCACCGCGACGTACTCAGCGATCGCGCGGACGACTTCGGTGACGTCGAGGCCCAGGTTGGAATATCCGACGGCGGCGAGCCGGGCACGCTTGTTCAGGGCCCCCCGGAGCGCGTTCAGGATCCATTGCGCCTCTTCCCAGCTGGTTTTGTACCCGGGGAACAGGAACCAGCAGGCGTCCGGGTAATAGGCGTCGGCGAAGTCATCGGCAACGGACAGGATCCGGGTGGTCCGGCGCTGAGACTGCACCTCACGGGTCACCAGCATGTCGGCGGCCAGCAGTCCGGACGCGCCGGCCCCGGCAAGGAATGAACGCCGTGAGAAGCGTTTTAGGGCAGCGGCTTCGGCCAGCAGCCGGGCGTCGGAGACCCCACGCCGGCTCTGCGGATGGACCTCCCCCTCATACGGCACAGTCCTACCGTAAGCCCAGCCAAACGCGGCACCGCAATGAACGCGTGTAAACGTTCGGTGACGCCGGGGTCAGCTGGCGGCCTGGCCTTCGGTAGCCGGGAAGGGTGCCTGCGGTTCCTGCTGGCGGCGAAGGATTTCCAGCCCGATGTCGTTGTAGCGGCCCAGCAGGTCGGCGCCGTCGGGTGCCTCCGGGTTGTCCAGCAGGGCAAAGGCGGAGTCGCTGGCGAGCAGGAGTTCCTGGTCTGTGTATTCGGTCAGCGGACGGCCGTACAGCTCTTCGATCCACATCACCGGCAGTTGGGGGAATTCGCCTGCGAAGTCGCCGCCGGGAAAAAGCTCCCTGACGTCGTCGTCCATGAGGAGCGGGCGCCGGCTGGACGCTTCACCTGGCGCCCAGTCGTGGGCCGCCGGCGTGAGCTGAAGTGACACCCCGGCGGACGGGACGCCCAGCAGGAGCTTGGTGTCCATGGCGTTCAGGTCACAACGCAGCCCGGCCAGGGCGGAGGATTCGACAAGTTCCGCCTGTGAGAGGTCGACGCAGATGCGGCAGCGGATGCCCATCCTCCGGACACGGCGGATGATGTGGACCAGTTCAGCACGGGATTCGTGGTGAAGGGCTCCCCGGACTTCAATCCGGACGATGTCCGCCGGGACATCGAGGTTAACGAGTGCGTCTAGCGCGCGGTCCATAGGTACTCCAAAAGAGGTTCTATGGCCGACGGCTCAACCTCCGCAAGCCTAACCCTCCCCGGGGCCACGGCACAACCTGCCGCTCAGGCCCGCGGACCCTGGCTGACTTTGCCGGGCTCCTGGTAGTGGGTACGCGCACCGGAGCCGCCCACCGAATCCACCAGCGACTTGGCGATGTCCCGAAGTTTGGTATTGCTGTTGCTGGACGCCTCGGTAAGGATTTCGACGGCGGCTTCCTGGCTGCACCGGTTCTGCGCCATGACGATGCCGATGGCGATGTCGATGATGGTCCGCGATTCCAGCGTGGCCCGGAGATTGGATGCACTGTCGGCGTGCAGCGAGAACCTGACAGCGAGCCGCAGGGCTTCGGAGATCTCCCGGGTGAAGTCCCGTGCCCTGTCCGCGGCGGGGCCGTCAAACTTGTGCGGGGCGTCGGAGTAGAGGTTCAGTGCGGCCTTGGCCTCCCCCTGCAGGTTGAACGGCAGGGAAAGCACCGAGCGCAATCCGTGGGAGGCAACCGCAGACGCGTAGTCCGGACCCCAGCGGTCCTCCTGCAAAAGGTCGGGGACGTGGACTTCGCGCTCTTCCTTTGCCGCGGTCAGGCAGGGACCCTGGGCCAGGGAGTACTGGATTTCATCCACTTCCCGCGCAGTCTCGCTGCTCCAGCCAATGGTGGCTGCCTTGCGGTCGCGGAGCAGTGTGATGCCGCACAGGGCATCGTCGCCGTCGCCGGCCATCTGGTGCGCGGAGAAGCGAGCCAGTTCGTTGAGGAAGTCCTCGAAATCAGCGCTTTCCAGGATGAGGTTCTGGACCTGGTCGGTTGCGCTCAAAGGCTGTTGTGGGGGGAGCAAGGTGCATGGTCTCCAAGCAACTGAAAAGTGTTAACGCACATCATAAATCAGCGCCGATGCCCGCTCCAAGCGCATCTGCCAGTCCAAAGCCGGCAAGCTGCCCGGCTCCCAGTTCGGTCAGGACAACGGAGCGGGGATGCGATCCGCGCTTGAGCCACCCGGACGACAGTGCGTGCCCGGTGAAAAGATCCGGCAGCACGCCGGCCGCATGGTCTAAGCGCTCGGTCCAGTCAAGGCAGGGCCGCACGAGCGGGCGTGGCGGCTTTGTCGGCAGGCGCAAGCCAATCGATTCCGCCCAGGCAAAACCCTGCGCGGTTAGTTCCCAGCCGGAGGAGATGAATCCCTCACTCTGCCACAGGACACACAGGTTGACACCCAATACCCCGGCCAGATGCTGGTAGCAGGTTCGGGCGCGCTGCAATTCATGCTGATGCCTGCGCCCGCGGTACGTCGAGGGAAACTCCGGCCCCGACGAAGGACTGAGACGGACCAGTGCTTCCACTGCATCGGCAACACCTTGGTTCTTCAGCCGCACATACCGGTGCCGGCCCTGGCGCACTTCGTCCAGCAGGCCTACATCAACGAGGTGGTTCAAATGCGTGGTGGCTGTGCCTTTGCTGATCCCCGCGCAGCCCGCAAGTTCCGTCGCTGTCCAGGCACGGGCATCCATGAGGGCGACCAGGATCCGGGCCCGCGACGGTTCCCCCATGGCCTTGGCCATCATGGCAAGGTCCTCCGCCCAATACGCCGTCATGTATCCATCCTGCCCGGGGAATCGTTTGTCCGTCCCCAAACTTTCCCGCAGGAACGATGGACCCATGTTCACAACCATCTCCCCCAGCGTCCACTACTTCGGCTCCCTGGTGGCCCTGCTGACCACCGGCAACCCGGATGGCACCACCAACATCACGCCCATATCCTCTGCCTGGTCGCTTGGGGACCACTACGTCCTGGGCCTCAGCTCCCATCATCAGGGCTACCGCAACCTGATCCGCACCAGGGAAGTGGTGCTCAATTTGCCGGAGGACTCCATGGCACCCGCAATTGAACGGATTTCCATGACCACCGGCAGCGAACCGGTCCCGGCAGTGAAGGCCGGCAACTACCGCACGGCGCACGACAAGTGGGCCTTGGCAGGATGGGACCCGATGCCTGGCGTGGAGGTCGCTCCCAACCGCATTGCGCAATGCCCGGTCCACATCGAGGCGGCCCTGGTCAACTCGTGGTGCTTGGAGGACGACCTCCACGCAGTCCAGGTGCGCGTCCAGCAGGTGCATGTCCGCGATGACCTGGCGCTCGATTCATCCCGGGTGGACGTGCGAACCTGGCAGCCCATGTTCTATACGTTCCGCCACTATTTTGGGAAAGGAAGCCATCTCGGCCAAAACGCGAGGGCGGAGCAGAAGCTCACTGCCCAAACCAGCGGCCCTTCCGGTCGCCGGGGCTAAGCCAGCCCCAGTTCGTCCTTGCCGAACGCGAACAGGTAGGGAACGCCGGTTTCGGCTTCGATCTTCTCCTTGGCGCCGGTGTCGCGGTCCACGATCACGGCCACCGCCACGACGTTGCCGCCCGCTTTCCGGACGCCTTCCACCGCGGTCAGTGCGGAACCGCCAGTGGTGGACGTGTCCTCCAGGACCAGCACTTTGCGGCCCTCAACGGAGGGGCCCTCCACCTGGCGGCCCATGCCGTAGGACTTCTGGGCCTTCCGGACCACGAACGCGTCCACGGTCCGGCCGGCGTCGACGGCCGCGTGCATGACCGCGGTGCCCACGGGGTCGGCGCCCATGGTGAGGCCTCCGGCGCACTCGAAGTCGATGCCGGCGTCGTCTGCCAGGGCCAGCATGACCTGCCCCACCAGCTTGGACGCTTCATGGTGCAGGGTGATGCGGCGCAGGTCGATGTAGTAATCGGCCTCAGCTCCGCTGGAGAGGATCACCTTGCCGCGGACCACGGCGAGTTCCTTGATCAGTTCGAGCAGTCGGGCGCGGGCAGCCGCGGTGTCTACCGCAGTGTCAGTGGGCGAAGTCATGGCCCCAAGTTTAGTGGGTGGCGGGACGGTGAGCGGGCGGGCGAAGCCAGGGGCGTGCTCCGGGCGGGGACCGATGGCAACCATCCTCGGCAGGACGCGCTTCACCATAGGATTGTGGCGCAGGATGAACAAGAGGACGCGCTGGACGGGAAACGGGGTCCGGGCATCCCTGCCGGCCAGCATGTCCCCGGACAGGGTCCCCGCGAAAAGTGGAACGAACACCACACGGTGCATGATCCGCTGCACGGTTTGGACCACCACCGTGGGCATGCGGCGCCGGCGCTGGATCGCAGCAAGGGTCCTGGTCCGAACGTGCCCCTGGCGCAGGTCCGGGGCCAGGCGTTCCGCGGCCGCAACGGCGTCCTGGATCGCCAGGTTAATGCCCACACCGCCCGCGGGCGACATCGCGTGCGCAGCATCGCCAATGCACAGGAACCCGTCCCTGTACCAGCGCCGCAGCCGGTTCAGCCTGACGTCCAGCCAATACAGGTCCGCCACGCTGCGGATCGAATCAACACGGTCGGCGAGGTCGGGACGGAGTGCTGCCACCCGTTGGCGGAACCGTTCCACGCCGCCTTCCCGGATCCTGGCGTCCGAGCCCTTGGGCGCAAGGTAGCCCATTTGGTAGTAGTCGGTGCGGTTGAGCGCAATCATGGCGTCCCGGTTTCCCAGCGAGGGCACCACGCCCGCAACGTCGCCCTTTTCCGCGGGGTGGCGGGGAATTTTGAACCACCAGGTATCGAAGGGCACCGGGTACTCCTTGGCCCTCATTCCGGCAGCCTGGCGCAACACCGAATGCCGGCCGTCGGCGGCCACCACAACGTCGGCATGCAGCACGCGTTCAACGCCATCGGCGGCGTCTCCGGTGGAGCGGTAGCGCACCCCGGTGACGCGCCCGCCGTCGAACTCCAGACCGGTGGCTTCAGTCTCCATGAGCAGGGTGAACGTCGGTTCGGCGGCGGCGGCCGAGGCGAGGAAATCCAGGAAGTCCCATTGGGGCATCATGGCCACGTAGTTGTACGGGGGTTTCAAGGAGTCGAAAGCCGCCAGCGTGACCATCCCGGCACCGGGAACCGGGACGGCGACATTGTTCAGCCGGCTTTGCGGCAGTGCCCGGAATCCGGCGCCCAGGCCCAGTTCGTCGATCAGCCGGATGGTTGACGCGTGCACGGTGTCCCCGCGGAAGTCGCGCAGGAAATCCCGGTGCTTTTCCAGGACCGCCACGTGCACTCCGGCCCGTGCCAGCAGCAGGCCAAGCATCATTCCTGCCGGGCCACCGCCCACCACGGCACATCCCGTGCGCTCCATGCCATAAAGCTACGCCGCGCAGGGGCCGGCCGGAACAGTTGAGGGTTGTTGACAGCGCTGGCTAGGCTGGACATCATGCGCGAACTCCAGGCCAAGATCATTGAAGAAATGGGCGTTCAGCCCCGGATCGATCCCGCAGGGGAGGTGCGCAAACGCGTCACTTTCCTCAAGGAATACTTGAAGGCCACCCACACCAAGGGCTTTGTCCTGGGCATCTCCGGCGGCCTCGATTCCTCGCTCGCCGGAAGGCTTGCCCAGCTGGCGGTTGATGAGCTTGGAGCCGAAGGCGTGGAAGCCAACTTCGTTGCGGTCCGCCTCCCCTACGGCGTGCAGCACGATGAGGAGGACGCCCAGGCAGCCCTGGACTTCATCAAGGCCAAGACGGAATGGACGTTCAACATTTCGGCAGCGGTGGACGGCTTTGAGGACGAGTTCGAGAAGACCGTGGGCTCGGAAATCTCCGACTTCCACAAGGGAAACACCAAGGCACGCACCCGGATGATCGCCCAATATGCGCTGGCCGGGGAGTTTAACTACCTGGTGATTGGCACCGACCACGGCGCGGAGTCGGTCACGGGCTTCTTCACCAAGTACGGCGACGGCGGCGCGGACATCCTGCCCCTGTTCGGCCTGAACAAGCGGCAGAACCGGGCCCTCCTGGCTGAACTGGGTGCACCGGCACGCGTGTGGGAGAAGGTGCCCACCGCAGACCTGCTGGATGACCGGCCGGGCCGCACGGATGAGGACGAGCTGGGCATCAGCTACGACCAGATTGATGACTACCTCGAAGGCCGCCAGGTCCCGGACGCGGTGGCCGAATCCATCGAGCAGAAGTACCTCCGGACCCGCCACAAGCGCACCGTGCCGGTAACCATTTTTGACACATGGTGGAAGGGCGAAGGTCCCGCGGAGCCCCGCTCCGGGCTGTAGCCCCCGCCCCCTGCTGATTTTCCCCACCTTCGGGGAGTACGACGGCGGGCCGCGCCAAAAAGCGCAGCCCGCCGTCGTCGTGCACAGACAAAGCCGGGGAGACTCAGCGGGTGCGCCGTCCGCCGTCCGCTCCCCCGCCCAGCTGCTGCGTGATCCGGTATGCCTCCGCCATCAGCAGTCCGCCCAGCTCCTCCTGCCGTTCAGGCTTGAACCGTGGTTCGATGCCCGTCAGCGACAACGCCCAGGCGGGGCGCCCTGACCTGTCGAAGACCGCAGCGCCCATCCCCCAGCTTCCTTCCAGGACCAGCCCCGGGTTCACCGAGTAGCCGGCCAGCCTGGTCCGGGCCAGGTTCTTCCGGACAAGATCGACCGTATGGTTCGCCGCGAAGGCGCCGGCGTGCTCCGGCCACCGGCCCAGTAGCTCCTCCTGCTCATCCGTGGGCAGGAAGGCCAGGATGGCTGTCCCGGCCGACGCGACGCCCAACGGGAAACGAACTCCTTCGTGCAGGACAAAGGACCTGACGGGGAAGGTACCCTCCTCACGCAGCAGGCACACCGTCTCATTGCCGCGGCGGATGGAGAAGAAGGCGCTCTCCCCCGTGGCCTGGGCAAGCCTGCGCAGGCTGGGCCGGGCGATGTCCTCCATGGGGAACCGGGCCGATGCCACCGATCCCATGAGCAGGATTTCCGGGCCCAGGACCCAGTTGCCCGTGACGGAATCGTGGTCCAGCAGGCCTTCCGCGGCGAGCGACGCCAGGAGCCGGTGGACGGTTGGCCGGGTAAGGCCTGATTCCCGGACGAGGACCGCGAGCGGCATCCCCTCGGCGCTGCGGCCCACCAGCCGCAGCAGTCCCGCGATCCGTGCCACCACCTGCGCGCCCTGCACCGGCGTTGATGCCATCACGTCCCCTTGTCCACAATATGGATTGTTTTAGCCCTGCTGTCCATACTGTAGGGCATTTTCCAGTGATTCTTGACACGTTCTCCGCGACGGCCGTAGTCTCCAAACTCAGATCCCAACCGTCCACAAAGTGGACTACTGCGCTCAACGAGGAGACGACATGAAGAAACTCCAGGCTTCTGCCGCCACCGCCCTGGAGGGGGCACTGCAGGACGGCATCACCCTCGCCGTCGGCGGGTTTGGCTTGAGCGGCATCCCGGCCGACCTGATCGAGGCCGTCCGCGACTCCGGCGTCCGTGACCTCACGGTGGTCTCCAACAACATGGGCGTGGACGGCAAAGGACTCGGCATCCTTATCGAAGGTGGCCAGGTCCGCAAGGTGGTCGCCTCCTACGTGGGCGAGAACAAGCTGTTCGCCGAGCAGTACCTCGCAGGCAAGCTGGAGGTCGAGTTCACCCCGCAGGGCACCCTGGCCGAGCGCCTCCGCGCCGGCGGCGCCGGAATCCCGGCCTTCTACACCAAGACAGGTGTCGGCACCCTGGTGGCCGAGGGCAAGCCGCACGAGGTGTTCGACGGCGAAACGTACGTCCGCGAGCGCGCCATCGTTGCCGACGTCGCCCTGGTCCACGCCCACACCGCGGACACGGACGGCAACCTGACCTACCGCTACACGGCCAGGAACTTCAATCCGGTAGTGGCCACGGCCGGGATCCTGACCGTCGCCGAGGCCGAGGTGATCATGGCGCCCGGCGAACTGGACCCGAACCACATCGCCACGCCCGGCGTCTTTGTCCAGCGGCTGGTGCAGGCCACGGAACGGATCAAGGACATCGAGCAGCGCACGGTCCGGCAGCGAACCGGCCTCGTCTCCGCCTGACCGGGCCCACGCCTGCCCCTGATCCACAGCACTCAATGGAGAAATAACCCTCATGACCACCACGCAAACCGACCACCCGGACGTCCGCCAGAAGGGTTTGGCCCGGATGGCTGAAACGCTGGCCGGCTGGACGCAGAAGTGGTTCCCTGACGCGTACATCTTCGCCCTCGCCGGCGTCGTGCTGGTGGCCATCGCGGCGCTGGCCATCGGCGCCTCGCCCAAGGCCGTCGTTGATTCCTTCGGCAACGGGTTTTGGGACCTCACGGCGTTCACCCTCCAAATGGCCATGGTGGTATTGACCGGCTATGTGGTGGCCACGTCGCCGCCCGTGGCCAGGCTGATTGACCGGCTGGCGCAGGTGCCCAACTCCGCGCGCACCGCCGTCAGCTTCGTGGCTGTCCTGTCCATGTCCGTGTCATTCGTGAACTGGGGCCTGAGCCTGATCTTCGGCGGCCTCCTGGCGCGGGCGGTGGCCCGGCGGGCAGACCTGCACGTGGACTACCGGGCCCTCGGCGCCGCAGCCTTCATGGGTTTGGGCGCCGTCTGGGCCCTGGGCATGTCCTCCTCCGCCGCACAGCTGCAGGCCACCAAGGCCTCTATTCCCCCGGCGCTGCTCAAGGTCACCGGCGTCCTGGATTTCGGCACCACCATTTTCACCTGGCAGTCCCTGCTGACCCTGCTCATCCTCATGGTCCTCACCACGGTGATCGCGCACTTTTCCGCACCTACGGGAAGCGCCGTGAAGACGGCGGCCGATCTCGGCGTGGACCTCGATGACCAGCCCGAACCGCCGGCCGAAAAGTCCCGGCCCGGCGAATGGCTGGAATACAGCAGGGTCCTGCCCATCCTGGCAGGCGTGCTCACCCTGGGCTGGCTGGTGTCCCAGCTGCTGACCCTGCCCATCCTCAGCGTGGTCAGCTCACTCAACGGCTACCTCCTGGTCTTCCTGATGCTGGGGCTGGTCCTGCACGGAACCCCGCGGAAATTCCTGCAGTCTGTCACCAAGGCGGTCCCGGCCACGGCGGGAATCCTGGTGCAGTTTCCGCTGTATGCCGCGATGGCCGCCATCCTGACTAAAGCCACCGGCGCCGGGGGCCTGTCGGTATCCGAGCACCTGGCCCACTTCTTCACCAGCATCGGCGGCAACGGGGCGTTCGCCGTCATCATCGCCATCTACACGGCCATCCTGGGCATGTTCGTCCCGTCCGGCGGTGGAAAGTGGCTGGTGGAGGCACCGTACGTCATGCAGTCCGCCACGGACGTGAACATGAATCTTGGCTGGACCGTGCAGATCTACAACATGGCCGAGGCCCTGCCCAACCTGGTCAACCCGTTCTTCATGCTCCCGCTGCTTGCCGTGCTGGGCCTGCGCGCCCGGGACCTGGTGGGCTTCACGTTCCAGCAATTCCTGTTCCACCTGCCGGTGGTGCTGCTGCTTGCGTGGCTGCTGGGCATGACGTTCGAGTTCGTGCCGCCGGTAATACCCAACTAATCCAACGAGAACAGCTAGAAGACCAAGGAGAAACCCCATGGGATGGACCAGGGATGAAATGGCTGCAATCGCGGCCGCGGAACTGAACGACGGCGACTATGTGAACCTGGGGATCGGCATTCCCACGCTGGTGGCCAACAACCTGCCCGAGGGGGTGCGGGTGGTCCTGCAGAGCGAGAACGGCCTGCTGGGCATGGGCCCGTTCCCCTACGAGGGCGAAGAGGACGCGGACCTGATCAATGCCGGCAAGCAGACTGTCACGGTGTTGCCGGGCGGCAGCATCTTCGACTCGGCCACCTCGTTCGGCATGATCCGCGGCGGGCACGTGAAGGTAGCCATCCTCGGCGCCATGCAGGTCTCCGGCAACGGGGACCTGGCCAACTGGACCATCCCCGGCAAGATGGTCAAGGGCATGGGCGGTGCCATGGACCTGGTTGCAGGAACCCCGCGCGTCGTGGTCCTCACCGAGCACAACGCCAAGGACGGCACCGCGAAGATCGTCCGCGAGTGCACGCTGCCGCTGACCGGGCTCAGCTGCGTGGACCGGATCGTGAGCGACCTCGCCGTATTCGACCTGTACAAAACGGACGACGGCGGGCGGCAGCTGACGCTGACGCGCCTGGCACCGGGGGTCACCGAAGAGGAGATCCGTACGAAGACGGAAGCGGACTTCGAGGTCCGCCTTGATAACGAGGACGTGGCAGCATGAGCCTGAAGGAACAGTTTGGCAAGGACGTCCTGCTCACCGGCTGGGGACACAGCCGGTTTGGCAAGCTGGCGGAGGAGACCCTCGAGTCCCTGATCGTCCAGGTGGCCACCGAAGCGATCGGCAACGCCGGAATCGAACCCGGGCAGATCGACGAGATCTACATCGGCCAGTTCAATTCGGGCATGATGCCGCTGGCGTTCCCGTCTTCGCTGGCCCTGCAGGTCTCTCCGGCCCTGGCCAACGTACCCTCCACCCGGGTCGAAAACGCCTGCGCCTCCGGCTCTGCCGCCTTCCAGCAGGGCACCAAGTCGCTGCTGGCCGGCACTGCCCGGACCGTCCTGGTGATCGGCGCCGAGAAGATGACCCACGCCGGTGCGGACGTGGTGGGCGCGGCGCTGCTCGGCGCTGACTATGACATGGCCGGCAAGCCCTCCACCACCGGTTTCACCGGGCTCTTCGCCGAGGTCGCGAAGCACTACGAGAAGCGGTACGGGCCGGTCTCCGACGTCCTGGGCACCATCGCGGCCAAGAACCACCGCAACGGCGTGGACAACCCCTACGCCCAGCTCCGCAAGGACCTCGGCGAGGAGTTCTGCCGGACCGTCTCGGACAAGAACCCCATGGTGGCCGATCCCCTGCGCCGCACCGACTGTTCGCCCGTCTCCGACGGTGCGGCCGCCGTCGTGCTGTCCGTTTCCCCCACCGGGGGCGCCACCGCCCCGGTCCGGCTCGCGGGCTTCGGCCAGGCCAATGACTTTTTCCCCGCCGAGCGCAGGGACCCCACCGCGTTCGCCGCAACCCGCACCTCCTGGCAGCGGGCCATGGCGATGGCCGGCGTGGGCCTGGCGGACCTCGATTTTGCCGAGGTGCACGACTGCTTCACCATCGCCGAACTGCTCATGTACGAGGCCATCGGCCTGGCAGAGCCCGGCCAGGGCGCCCGCGCTATCGAGGAAGGCTGGGTATTCAAGGACGGCAAGCTTCCCATCAACGTCTCCGGCGGCCTGAAGGCCAAGGGCCACCCCGTGGGGGCAACTGGAGTCTCCCAGCACGTCATTGCGGCCATGCAGCTCACCGGTACAGCCGGGGACATGCAGATCGCGGGGGCGCGCCGGGCGGCTGTGCAGAACATGGGCGGAGTGGGCATTGCCAACTACGTCAGCGTCCTGGAATCGGTGTAAACGCGCAGGCTAATGGCGCTTTTTATCGCGCCTACCCTTGCACCCGGGGCCTGCGCCCCGTACGTTGGGGACTGTGGGGGACTAACTCCCGCGCACCCCGGGACGATTCCGGGGAGAGAATCAGAGTCACATGAAGGAATGCAGCCATGGCAACAGGCACAGTTAAATGGTTCAACGCCGAAAAGGGTTTTGGCTTCATTGCCCCCGATGACGGGTCCGCTGACGTATTCGCCCACTACTCGGCAATCGCCACCAGCGGCTACCGCTCACTGGACGAGAACCAGAAGGTCGAATTCGATGTGACCCAGGGCCCCAAGGGCCCGCAGGCAGAGAACATCCGCCCGCTCTAAGTCTTCGGCGGCCACCGGCACAGGCCGGGACCCCATTCAGCGGCTCCCCCAACGTCAGTTGGGGGAGCCGCTTTCTTGTGCCGCCACTCTTCGGCTTCCCACATTTGGGATAATTGATTCATGACTCGGCAGGACCAGGACAGGGACCCGTGGGAGGAGTTCGACTCCCTCGGCCCAGCAGCGCCGGACCTCATCCCCGGGCAGCCCGGCGGGGAGCCGCACGGCTTTGGGTTCCGGACCGGGGTCCGCAGCGCCCGCGTGGCCGTAGGCTTCGCCACCTATGCGCTTGCCCTGGGAACCGTCCTGGCCCTGACGGGATGCATCGTCTTCATCAGCCGCCAGCAGTGGCTCCTGCTGGGCCTCATGGTGCTCATTGAGGCCATCTTTGTCTTTGCGTTCACCCGGCTTGTGGCCCAGGCCAGGCACCGGGCCCCACGGGACCGCCGGACCGGCTGAACACCAGGCGCCGTTTTGACATTGTTGTTGACCTTGACGCAGCGTCAACCCTTAGGCTCGCAGCATGCAGGATTCTTCCAACACCGGCGGCAGTGACTGGTCCATCCAGGACGTAGCCAGGATCGCCGGCACCACCAGCCGCACGCTCCGTCACTATGACGACATCGGCCTGCTGAAGCCCAGCCGGGTAGGCCACAACGGCTACCGCTATTACGACGGCGCCACCCTCCTCCAGTTGCAGCGGATCCTGTTGCTGCGCGAACTGGGCCTGGGTTTGCCGGCCATCGCGGAAGTCTTCCACCGCGAGGCGGATCCGGTGGCAGCGCTGGGCCGGCACCTGGAATGGCTGGGCCAAGAGCAACAGCGGCTGGCCCGGCAGGCGGAGTCCGTGCGGCAAACAATCGAAACAGTAAAGGCAGGAGGCCAGCTGATGGCTGAGGACATGTTCAAGGGCTTCGACCACACGCAGTACAAGGATGAAGTTGAAGAACGGTGGGGCAAGGACGCCTACGCGGCATCCGATAAGTGGTGGCGTGGCATGGGGGCTGCGGAGAAACAGGAGTGGAAGTCCCACGCGGAGGAGCTTGGCCGGGACTGGAAGGCTGCTGCGGCTGCGGGCGTTCCTGCGGACGGCCCGGAAGCGCGCGAACTGGCAGGGCGGCATGTCGCGTGGCTGAAGTCCATCCCGGGAACACCTGCCGCTGGGAGCGGCGGCGATGTCCGGGGATACGTCACCGGGCTGGCCGACATGTACGTGGAGGACCCCCGTTTCGCCGCCAATTACGGCGGGGCTGATGGAGCCCGCTTCGTCCGGGCGGCCCTGCACAGCTTCGCCGCACAGTACCTCTAGGCGGCGCCTGCGGGCAGGGCGAATCAGCTGCCGGGTCTACCGGTGCTTGAATTCCGGCTGGCGCTTTTCCGTGAACGCCGCCATGCCTTCCTTCTGGTCCTCCGTGGCGAACAGGGAGTGGAAGAGCCGCCGTTCGAACACCACTCCCTGGGCCAGCCCGGTTTCGAAAGCGGCGTTCACGGCTTCCTTTGCCGCCATCGCCGCGGGCTTTGACTTTTCGGCGATGACGCCGGCCACTTTGAGTGCTTCGGACACCACCTCTGCCGCCGGAACCACCCGGGACAGCAGCCCGCACCGGTCCGCTTCCTCCGCGTCGATGAACCGTCCGGTGAGGATCATGTCCATGGCCTTGGCCTTGCCCACAGCCCTGGTCAGGCGCTGCGAGCCGCCCATGCCGGGGAGTACGGCAAGGTTGATTTCCGGCTGCCCGAACTTTGCGTTGTCCCCGGCGATGATCAGGTCGCACATCATGGCCAGTTCGCAGCCGCCGCCCAGGGCGAAGCCGGACACCGCCGCGATGGTGGGGATCCGCAGCCGGGTGAGCTCCTCCCAGCCCCGGAACCAGTCCGCGACGTACATGTCCATGTAGCCCTGGTCCGCCATCTCTTTGATGTCGGCTCCCGCGGCGAAGGCCTTTCCGGAGCCCGTGATCACCACCGCGCCCACGCCGGGATCGGAATCCATCGCCGTCACGGCGGCCACCACCTCCTCCATGGTGGCCTTGTTCAGCGCATTCAGTGCCGCGGGCCTGTTCAGCGTCACCAGTCCGACCCTGCCCTGCTGCTCCACCAGGATGTTGGCGTACTCCGTCATTCCGGACTCCCGTCGTCGTATGCTGTTATGGCCGGACGCCGGCCCGGCACCTCCGTGCCACCGGCCCCTGCGGGCCCGTCCCCGGCCTGCGGCTCCGATGCGCCGCGGATGTCCGTGATGATGGCGGAGAAGTCGCGGCCCGCTCCGCCCTCCGCGGCAAACCTATCGTAAATACGCGCAGCGAGCGCTCCCATCTGTCCCGCCACCCCGGTGCTGTCCAGGGCGTTGACGGCAAGGTTGAGGTCCTTGGCCATGAGGGCGGAGGCAAAACCCGGCTGGTAGTCCCTGTTGGCCGGGCTGGAGGGCACCGGTCCGGGCACTGGGCAATTGGTGGTCAGCGCCCAGCACTGGCCTGACGCGGCGGAAGCGACGTCGAACAGGGCCTGGTGCGTCAGCCCCAGCTTCTCCCCCAGCACGAACGCTTCGCTGACCGCGATCATCGAGACGCCCAGGATCATGTTGTTGCAGATTTTGGCGGCTTGTCCGGCTCCGTGGGCGCCGCAGTGCACCACCCGCCTGCCCATCACTTCCAGGAGCGGCAGCACTTCCTCGAAGCCCGCCGCGTCGCCGCCGGCCATGAAGGTCAGAGTGCCTGCCTCGGCTCCCACCACGCCGCCGGAAACGGGGGCGTCAACGGAACGGTGGCCCGCTTCAATGGCCAGCCGGGCAGCTTCCCGTGCTTCGTCGACGTTGATGGTGGAGCAGTCAAGGAACATGGTTCCCGGTGGCGCGGCGGCCAGGAGTCCGGGCTCCCCCGGCTGCCCGGGATGTCCGGGGTTGCCCCGGTAAGCGTCCAGGACATGCCGGCCGCTGGGGAACATGGTCAGTACCACGTCGGCGCCGGCAAGTGCTTCGACGGCGGTGGCCGCCACTGGCACACCCTGCACCCGTGCCGCTTCCATGGCTGCGGGCACCACGTCGAACCCGGTCACCCGGTAACCGGCGCGGACCAGGTTCAAGGCCATGGGACCGCCCATGTGCCCAAGGCCAAGGAACGCCACGCTGCCGTTCTCAGGCATGGTCCGCCTCCGTCACTTCCAGGTCCGTTCCAGGTTGCAGGTCCAGTTCCCGGCCGTCCAGCGGCTGGAAGAACCTGTCCACCTGGCCCGGCAGCACCTCTGCCAGCGTGGCCGGCTTCCACTGCGGGTTCCTGTCCTTGTCCACCACCTGGGCACGGATACCTTCGCGGAAATCAGGGCCGGCAAGGAACCGCAGCCCGGCCCGGTACTCCTGGGCAAGGGCCTCGTCAAGGGTCAGCTTCGCGGCCCGGCGCAGTGATGCCAGGGTGACTTTGACCGACGTGGGTGACTTGGCTTCGATGGTGTCCGCCGCCGCCGTAGCGTCTTCCCGGCCGGGGCCGGTCCATGCCCGGAGCCGGGCAACGATGTCCCCGGCATCGTCGGTGGCGTAGCAGGCATCGATCCAGTCCCGCTGCCCGGCCAGGGCAGAAAGCGGGGACTGCCCAGCATGACGGGCGACGACGGCTTCCGGGGTTTCAGATTCCAGTTCCGCCACCAGGCGGGGCAGCGACTGGGACGGGACGTAGTGGTCGGCAAGGCCCAGGAACAAGGCGTCCCCCGCTGCCAGGTGGGCGCCGGTCAGCGCCGCATGGGTTCCCGTCTCGCCCGGTGCGCGGGACAGCAGGAAGGTGCCGCCGACGTCCGGCGCGAACCCGATGGTGGTTTCAGGCATCCCCATCCTGGTCCGTTCGGTGACCACGCGGACGTTCCCGTGCGCCGAGATACCCACCCCACCGCCAAGGACCAACCCGTCCATAAGGGCGACGTACGGCTTGGGGTACCGGGCGATGAGCGAGTTCACCCGGTACTCGGTCTGCCAGAAGTCAGCAGTCCGGGTTCCGCCGTGAAGGATGTCCCGGTAGATGGCCACGATGTCACCGCCCGCGCACAGGCCACGCTCCCCGGCGCCCTGTACCAGGACGGCGGCTACGTCGTCGTCCTTGACCCACGCGGTGAGCTGCCGCAGGAGCAGGTCCACCATCCCCTCGGTGAGCGCATTGACCGCCCGGGGCCGGTTGAGGGTGACCACACCGAGCCGGCCGCGGTGGCCAAAAAGCACCTCCGCGCCGCCGTTTCCTGCACTGCTGTCCGTTGTGGTGCCCGTGGCTGCGGTCATCGGCTGGTGCTCCTTCACGTGGTGGCCGGCGTGTGATCCAGGCCATTCTGGTGCGAATATACCCGCCGCCTGCTGCCCGGGACCAACCGTGGCCGGACGGCGGGACCGGGCCCGCGAGGGCTTTACCGGGCGCGCGGCCGCCAAGGTAAGTTAGGAACCGTGAAGATAGCTACCTGGAATGTGAACTCGCTCCGTGCCCGCGCCGACCGCGTTGAAGCCTGGCTCCAGCGCAGCGACTGCGACGTCCTGGCCATCCAGGAGACCAAATGCAAGGACGAGAACTTTCCGTGGGAACTCTTTGAACGGATGGGTTACGAGGTGGCCCATTTCGGGGTGAACCAGTGGAACGGCGTTGCCATCGCCTCCCGGGTGGGGCTTGAGGACGTGGAACGGACGTTCCTGGACCAGCCCTCGTTCGGCAAAGCCGGAAAGGACCCGGTGCAGGAAGCCCGCGCCATGGCTGCCACCTGCGGCGGCGTCCGGGTCTGGAGCCTCTACGTCCCCAACGGCCGCTCCCTGGACGACGAACACATGCCGTACAAGCTCAAGTGGCTCGAAAGCCTCAAGACGCACGCCCAGGCGCTGGTTACGGAGGACCCGCAGGCGCAGGTGGCCTTGATGGGAGATTGGAACATCGCGCCCTTCGACGATGACGTCTGGGACATCGACCTGTTCATCGCCAACCGGGCAACGCACGTCAGCCCGCCGGAGCGGGAAGCGTTCCACGCCTTCGAGTCGGCCGGCTACACCGATGTCGTGCGCCCCTACACCCCCGGCCCCGGCGTCTACACGTACTGGGACTACACCCAGCTGCGGTTCCCCAAGAAGGAAGGCATGCGGATCGACTTCATCCTCGCTTCCCCCGCCCTGGCCGCCCGTGTCACCGGCGCCTTGATCGACCGCGAGGAACGCAAGGGCAAGGGTGCCTCTGACCACGCCCCCGTGCTGGTGGAATTGGCCGACTGATGACCGCGCCCTGGACCCATGCAAGGAGACCGTCGTGACGGGGAACCTCTACCGGGGCCAGGCCGGCCTGCCTTTCTCCTCCACGCTGCGCGTCTACGAGCCCCTGGAGGCCTTCCCGGAAGAGCAGCGTCCGGCCATCGCGGCGGCGGGCGCACAGGCCGTGTCACGCGCCGCCGTCGAAAACGCTGAACTGCTCGCCTCGCTGGGACGGATTACCCGCTCCGGCGGGGACCCTTTCCCCACCGGACGCACCGACCTGGTGCGCGTCACCACGGCACCGGGCGGTGGAACGGCCGACGACGGTGCTGACGCCGGCAATGAGCCAGTCCTCCTGTATTGCCCCAGCCAACTGGTCCTCCGCGCCGGACTGGCCGCCAACGCCCTGATGGAGGGGATTCACGGCCCGCTGGCCGAACTGCTGATCCCGGAGGAACAGCGGGACCGGCACCAGGAGCGGATCGACCTGGTGAAGGCCCGGGACGGATCCGTCCGCGTGCACACGCGGGCCTCCACCTGGGGTATCCCGTTCAGCTGGTTCTCTCTGTTCATGGAGTCCGACCGCAAGGATGTGGTGGAGGCAGCCGGGCGGATCCTCACCGTGCGCGTCTGGGCGCCCATCACCGATGCCCTGGAGCGGGCCCGCTACGCAGTGGCCAATCTGGCCCTCGCCGCCCCTGACCTGGACATGCTCGATGACCTCGCCCAGCTGACGGAATGGCTCGAGCTGTTCCACGTGAACTCCATGGTGGAACTGGACTACGGGGCCGTGGCGGACAAGGTGTACCCGGATGAATCCCCCATGGATATCAGGCTGGGCATCGAATGCCTGGCGGAGGGAGATATGACCGGTGCCGCGGCAGCCTACCGCCGGCTGGCCTCGCGTTGGATTCCCATCCGCCAACTGGCCCGCGCTTCCTGAGGCGGTTTCAGCCCTTGGGAGGCGCCGTGGTGCGCCGGATGATGAGTTCATGGGGCGCCACTGCGGAGCGGACAGCCCCGACCTCGCCGTCCAGTTCGTCCAGCAGCATCTTCGTCGCCAGTTCGGCTTGTTCGTCCGGGCGCTGCCCCACAGTGGTCAAGCCCATGGCGGCAGCGAAGTCGTGGTTGTCGATGCCCACCACGGACAGGTCGCCGGGCACACTGACACCTATGCGGTTGGCTTCGAAAATGACGCCCATGGCCATTTCGTCCGAGGCGCAAAAGATAGCCGTCGGTTTCTGTCCCGGACCCGACCACAGCCGGCGGAAGGCCTCCTGGCCACTGCGCACGGTGAAATCGCCCCATTCGTCCCATTCCGGCCGGGTGGGCAGACCGGCTGCGGCCATGACGTCCTTGAATGCCAGGATGCGGACGCGGGGAACGTCGAAGTTCAGGTCTGTCTCGTCGTCGCCGTGCAGCAAGGCGATGTCGCGGTGGCCCAGGTCGATCAGGTGCCGGACCGCGGTGGACGCGGCGGCGTAATCGTCGATGCCAATGTAGGGGCACTCCTCGACGTGCCCTCCCACCACCACCAGGGGAATGTCGATCTTCTGGAGGTGTTCGATCTCGTCATGGCTGAGGGCCATGCAGAGCACCAGCAGGGCGTCGATCTGCTTGTACACCATGGTCTTGCTGAAGAGCCGCTCGCGGTTGCTTCCGTGGCCCCCAAGGTTGAAGAGGGAGAGGTTGTAGTGCCGGGCGTGCAGTTCGCGGTCCGCGCCCTCGATTGCTTTTGAAAAGAACCATCGGCTGACGAACGGGGCCAGGACGCCTATGGTTTTGGTGCGACCCGTGGCCAGTCCGGAAGCGGAGGACGAGGCCACGTAGCCCAGGTTTCCGGCCACTTCCAGGATCTTCTCCCTGGTGGCTGGGGAAACCCGGGGCAGTCCGCGGACCGCGCGGGAGACGGTCGCTGTGGAGACTCCGGCGGCCGCGGCCACGTCTTCGATGCTGACGCCGTTATGGCCGCCCCGCTGGGACCTTTCCGTTGTCCGTGCCACCGCGTCCCCCTTTTAACTCCTTTTCGGCGTAGGGCCGGCTGGCCCTGCGTTTACCCCCGGCCTTGTATTTTTCCATTCCGGGGACGGGCAGTGATAACCGGACCGGCGGCTGCGTGCAAAGTCACAGCCACCGGTAACCGGTGCCTTCTTCACTATCGTCGGGCTGGAAGTTTCCGGCGCAGCCGCACCATCCCGTACAGGGCCAGCAGGCTGGCCAGGAGGCCCAGCGCCCATCCAAGGGCGGGTTGGGCTGTAACTTCCATCCACACAGTGACTACCAGGAGGACCAGCGCCCAGAATGCGAGGAAGCCGATGATGATGTCGAAGTCCTCACCCGAGCGGACCAACCGGCTGCGGGTTCCCGCCCCCGGGGTCCGGGGGCGGGAACTGGCGCCCATCACTTAACAGCACCTGCCGTCAGGCCGGCCACGATCTTGCGCTGGAAGACCAGCACCAGGATCACCAGCGGGATGGTGACGATGGTGCCCGCGGCCATGATGGCCGTGTACGGGATCTGGTTGGGCTGTGCACCGGCGAAGTTGGCGATGGCCACCGTCACCGGCTGCGTTGCGTCGCTGGACAGCTGGCTGGCAATCAGGAACTCATTCCACGAGGAAATGAAGGCCAGGATTGCGGTGGTGAAGATTGCCGGAGCAGCGAGCGGCATGATGACCTTGCGGAACGCCTGCCCCTGGGTGCAGCCGTCCACGCGGGCTGATTCCTCGAGCTCCCACGGCATTTCCCGGAAGAACGAGGTCATGGTGTAGACCGTCAACGGGAGGACGAAGGAGATGTTCGGGATAATCAGCGCCTGGTACGTACCCATCCAGCCGATGTTGGTGAACAGCTGGAACAGCGGGGTGATCAGGGCAACGCCGGGGAACATGGAGGCACCCAGGATGAAGCCGAGGACCAGGAACTTGCCCTTGAAGTTCAGGCGGGCCAGGGCGTACGCGGCGAAGACACCAATCAGCAGGGACACCACCGTCACGACGCCGCCGATGAACACGCTGTTCAGCAGCGCCTGCCCAAACCTGTTGCCAAAGGACGTATCGAAGGCAGTCTTGAAGTTGTCCAGGGTGACATGGGTGGGGAGGATCGAGGTGTCGTAGGTGAACCCCACCTCACGGAACGCCGTGACCACCATCCAGTAGGCCGGGGCAAGGCACCAAAGCAGCACGATGACCGCACTGATGTAGGTCCTGCCCTGTGCCCACTTTTCCCGGTTCTGGGCTGCCTTGCGGCCCTTGTCCTGCCGGGCCCGCAACGCCGAGGCGTCTGCTGTTGCCGTGGTCATTTCTTCCCCTTTCCTGTGGCGCCGCTCTGCTCAACCACGTTTGCCCCGAGGAAGCGGACAAAGATGAAGGCGACCAGGAAGATGATGATGAACGTGATGGTGGACAGGGCAGCTGCCGCGTTGAAGCCTTGCCTGATCTGGTTGATCACCAGGATGGACAAGGTGGTGGTGTTGTTGGCACCGCCGGTGAGGATGTACGGCAGGTCGAACATGCGAAGCGCATCCAGGGTACGGAACAGGACTGCCACCATCAGCGCGGGCTTGACCAAGGGCAGGGTAATCATGCGGAACCGCTGCCAGGCAGTGGCGCCGTCCACCTTGGCGGCTTCATAGACTTCCGCCGGAATCATCTGCAGCCCCGCCAGGATCAGCAGAGCCATGAAGGGCGTGGTCTTCCAAACGTCCGCGATGACAACGGCCCACTTGGCCGGCCATTCGCTGCCCGTCCACAGGATGGTGGTGTTGAACAGCTTGTTGGCAATGCCCTCGAAGGCGAAGATGAAGAACCAGAGCTTGGCCGTCACGGCGGTGGGGATGGCCCACGGCACCAGGACAGCTGCACGGACCAGGCTGCGGCCGCGGAATTCACGGGCCATGATCATGGCCATCCAGAAACCCAGCACGGTTTCGAATGCCACCGTGACGATGGTAAAGAAGAAGGTCGTAGCGGTGGCAGACCAGAACTGGCCTCCCAGCGTGCCCGGCGGGCAAGCGACGGTTCCGCCGCTTGGAGCCGAACACTGCTGCGCCAGCCAGTTCACGTAGTTCTGGATGCCCGCGGAGCCGCCTTCAGTGAACAGGCCGGTGGCGGGGTCCAGCCCGGCGTCCTTCTGGAAGGACATCACGATGGCGCTGATGATGGGGTAAACGATGACGATGCCAAGGGCAATGATGGTGGGGGCGAGCAGCCAGGAGGCCCAGCGCCCCTGGGTTGCAATCCTGTTGTCTTCCCCTACACCCTTGGGCGCGTGATGGACGGGGGTGCCGCCCGACGCCGGTGACTTGACCGGCGTCGGGCCTAGTTCGGTTGCCATGGCAGAACTACGATCCCGCACCGGCGGATTCGATGGACTTCTGCATGTCTGAAAGTGCGCTTTCCACTGACTTCTCTCCCTTGATTGCGGGGTAGGCATTGTCTTGGATTGCCTTGGTGACTGCCGGGTAGAACGGCGTTACGGGACGCGGAACGGCATTCTGGATGGACGTCTTCAGCACCGGCAGGTAGGGCAGCTTGGCAACGAGTTCCTGGTCGTCATACAGCGATCCGAGAACCGGAGCCAACGAGCCCTGGGTAGCGTAAAACTTCTCGGTCTCCGCCGAGGTCATGAACTTCATGAAGTCAAGGGCAGTTGCCTTGTTCTTGGAGTACACGCTGGTGGCAAGGTTGTGGCCGCCGAGTGAGGATGCCCCAGGTCCATCCTTGCCCGGGAGTGCAGCCAGCCCCGTCTTGTCCTTGACGGCCGACGAACCTTCAGTAGTGATCAGGTTGAAGGCGTAGGGCCAGTTGCGCAGGAACAGGAGCTTACCGCTCTGGAACGCCTGGCGGCTGTCCTCTTCCTTGTACGTGATGGCTTCCTTGGGAATGTTGCCGTCAGCGTAGGCCTTGGCCAGGTTCCCCAGGCCGGCCTTGGCCTCGGCAGTGTTCAAGTTGGGCTTGCCGTCCTTGTCCAGGACGGAACCGCCGGCGGAGTTAATGGCCTCGGACGCATTGACCGTGAGGCCCTCATACTTGCTGAACTGGCCCGCGTAGCATCCGATGTTGTTCTGCTTGGCGATGGAGCACATGCCCATCATCTCGTCCCAGGTCTTGGGAGGGGTGGGTACCAGGTCTTTCCGGTAGTAAAGGATGCCGCCGTCCGAGGTTTTCGGGGCCGCATACAGGGTGCCCTTGTAGGTTGCGCTGTCCACAGTCGGCTTGAGCATGGCGCTGGTGTCGATCGCCATCTTGTCCTTCAGCGGCTGCAGCCAGCCCTTGGCTGCGAATTCAGCGGTCCAGACGACGTCCACATCCACGACGTCGTAATCCGACTGCTTTGCCTGGAAGTGCTGGACAAGGTCGTCATGCTGCTGGTCGGCCTGGTCGGTCTGTTCCTTGAAAGTGACTTTTTCGTTCGGGTGGGCCGCGTTCCACTTGTCCACCAGGGGGCGCACCACGTTGCTGTTGTCTTTGCCCTGGACGTAAGTGATGGGGCCGCGGCCGTCGAGGTTGGCGCTGGCGTCACCGCCTCCACCGCCGCCCCCGGTGGTGCCCCCTCCACCTCCACCGCCACAGGCGGACAACGTCAGGGCCAGAATGCCGGCAGTGGCAGCCGGAAGCAGGAATCTCGGGGTTTTCATTAGCTTGAAGCTCCTCGCTGAGTGACAAGTAAGTCGACAGTGCGCTTGCTAGGTGAGGTTGATGTGGTGACCATCACACTAGTAAGGTTGCTGTCTGCAATGCAAGCGTTTACATCAAAAAGTTATCAGAGGGGAACCAAATGACCGATCCAGCCGTTCCGGTGCCGGGCCCAACCCCTTCTGCATGGTGGGCGGACGCCGTGGTTTACCAGATTTATCCCCGGTCGTTTGCAGATGGCAACGGTGATGGCATGGGCGATCTCCGCGGCGTCACGGGCCGTCTTTCCTACCTGGAGTCCCTTGGAGTGGATGCCATCTGGCTCTCTCCGTTCTACAAGTCGCCGCAGGCAGATGGCGGATACGACGTGGCCGACTACCGCCAGGTAGACCCGCTCTTCGGCTCCCTGGAAGATTTCGACGCCATGTTGCAGGAAGCTCACCGGCGCGGCCTGAAAGTCATCGTGGACCTGGTTCCGAACCACACCTCTGACGAGCATGCCTGGTTCCGGGAGGCGTTGGCGGCACCCCCGGGGAGCCCTGCGCGGGACCGATACATGTTCAGGGACGGCAAGGACGAGGTCCCGGGATCCGGCGACGGTGGCCGGGCCCCCAACAACTGGAAATCCGTGTTCGGCGGGCCGGCCTGGAGCCGGGTTCAGGAGGCCGACGGGTCGCCGGGCCAGTGGTACCTCCATCTGTTCGATACCAAGCAACCGGACCTGAACTGGGACAACCCGGAAGTCCAGGAGGAAATGCGTTCGGTACTGCGCTTCTGGCTGGACCGCGGGGCCGACGGCTTCCGGGTGGACGTTGCCCACGGCCTGGTAAAGGAAGCGGGACTGCCGGACTGGGACGGTGTTGCCGCCATGGTGGAGGGAACCTCCACTCCCCGCCTGGAGAGCCATCTGCCCGGGGACGCTCCCCACGCCCACACCGACGCCGAAGAACCCCACCGGTCCGTGTCCCCCATGTATCCGCCATCTCCTTTCTTCGACCAGGACGGCGTCCACGCCATCTACCGGGACTGGCACCGCGTCCTGGCGGAGTACGGCGGGGACCGCATGATGGTGGCTGAAGCATGGGTGGAGCCGGCCGAGCGACTGGCACGCTATGTCCGGCCGGATGAAATGCAGCAGGCCTTCAACTTCGACTTCCTCCTGGCAGGCTGGGATGCCGAACGCATGGCTGACGCCATCGACGCCTCCCTGGCGGCGGCAGCATCCGTGGGGGCTCCGTCCACCTGGGTGCTCAGCAACCACGACACGGTGCGGCACACCACCCGGTTCGGCCTCAAGGATCCCACCACGTTCCCGAAGGGCATCGGGGCCGCCGACGAGCAGCCCGACGCGGCGCTGGGCCTGGCGCGGGCCCGCGCGGCCACGCTGGTTGCGCTGGCGCTGCCGGGTTCCGCCTACCTTTACCAGGGCGAGGAGCTGGGCCTGCCTGAGCACACCACTCTTCCCGATGAGGCGAGGCAGGACCCAACATTCTTCCGGACCCATGGTGCCGAAATCGGGCGCGACGGCTGCCGGGTCCCGCTGCCATGGACTGCGGACCAACCCGGGTACGGGTTCTCCGGTGAGTTGTCCGGCGAGGCACGCGAGCCATGGCTCCCCCAACCGGAAAGCTTCGGGCCCCTGGCCGCCGACCTTCAGGACGGCGAGGAAGGCTCAACCCTTGAGCTGTACCGGGCAGCCCTGTCCCTTCGTGCGGCACAACAGCTGGGCCGCGGCAGTGTGGAGTGGACGGCTGAACACGCGCCGGACAGCGGCCTGCTGGCGTTCCGGAATGGAGGCGTCACGGTCCTGTCCAACATGGGATTCGCTTCCGCCCCCTTACCCGAGGGGTTGGTCGTGGTGCTGTCCAGCGGTCCCGAGCCGGCCGAAGAATGGACCGGCATGCGGGAGGTTCCCGTGGACACCACCGTGTACCTCATGGGCGGCAGGTAACCGCAGCGCGCCTGGACGCCCTTCGGCGGCATGTCAGCGGACGCGTTCAGCCCTGCTGAAGCGTGTCCGCGCCCCGGCGCCGATGTGGATGAGGACGGGAAACTCCTTGCCCACCACGGCCTCCAGGGCGTCCACGAGGCCGGTGACCTCGGCGGCCAGCAGATGCGGGGCCACGCCCTGGCGCGGCAGGAGCCGGACCTTCAAGGCCGGCGTTCCCTGGACCTCGTAGGTGGTGACGGTTGCACCGGCGAGGTCGGGGCGCCCTTCAAGGGCATGCCGGAGGGCCTGTTCTGCCACCCCGCCACCGATGCGTACGTCGCCGGGAGTGTCGCCGGGATCGTAGTCAAGTGCCAGGAGGTTTGACTTGCCCTTTCCCTGCTGCGCGATCCACGCCACCATGAGCCCCATCAATGCCAGCAGCGCCAGCGCCACCACGATCCACAACCAGCTTTCCGGCCGGCCCGGGAACCGGGTGGAATCGAACAACTGGTTGATGCCGCCCCAGGCACCGGAAGACCAAGAGTGCCACCAGGCGCCCACAGAGGGAACGGTGGCCAGCAGCACCAGGAGGAGTCCGGCCCCCAGCAGGAGCAGGCCCAGCACGGTAAGCAAAATGCGGTTGAGCAGTGTCGGGGTGCCGTTCATGCCCCGATCACCCCCGATGGCGCCACATTGACGCGAGGGATGGGTGCCGGTTCCAGCAACATCCGGTCCAGCTCATCCCGGACGGCCTCAAGTACCCTTTCCGGGTTTACCGGGACGCCGGAGGTAGGGCGGACATTCACCAGCACCTGCCGCTGGGAGACGACCACCATGACCTGGTCCGGGGTGACATTGGCGGCGAGGCGCGCGCGGCGGGCCAATGAGGATGCGATGACCTCGTCGTCCACCACCACGGCAGGGAGCCCTTCCCCGGGTACGCCGGCCAGCACGTGGCGCGCGCGTTTCCCTGGGAGGATCCCACTAAGCAGGAAGATCAATCCCAGCATCGCGAGCACGGCGCCGATTGCCGCCAACAGCAGCGGGGGTATCCCGGCGGGAAGGTCCACGATGCGCTGGGCAGCGACTTGCGGCTCCACCAGCCACGCCGGCTGCCCCACTGCGTGCACCCCGGATTCGAGGACGCCGTAACCGGCCAGCACCAGCACCAGGACGGCGGCCACAACCGACACCACGGCCCTGCCGGAATGTGTCTCGCGGTAGACCACCCTGCCCATGTCCGGGCCGTTGCCTCTCCGGGTCCCGCTGCCGGCCCGGCGGCTCTCCACGCTGCTGCTCACCGTACCCGCCCTTCTGTACTGATCCTTGCCCCGCTGATGCGGATGTCCACCCGGCTCACCTGTGAACCGCTGAGTTCCGACACCTTCGCCAGGATGCTTTCCTTGGCCTTCACGGTGCGGTCCCGGATGGAACCTCCAACGATGCCGATTCGCGCCCGGTCCGCTGCCACCGCCTGTAACGGCGGGATGCTGATGGGGGCGACGAGGGACAAGGCCAGCAGGCCGTCGTCGTCCGTCCAGTCCGCACGGATGTCCTGGGCGTCGACGCCCAGCGCCTGCGCAGCCGCCGCTTTGGCAAGGCTGGTCAAAGCCTGGGTACTAATCCGGTTATGGCCGCTGAGCGCCTGCGCACGCACAACGGGCGCGGGCGAACTCATGAGGACGAGCGCCGGCCGATGATGGCATCGAAAATGCCGCGCAGGTCCAGCTTTCCTTCGGCGGCGCGGCCCAGGAGGGCCCCAATGGCCATGAAGAGAAGGGAAACCAGGAAGCCCCAAAGACCGAACTGCAGCGACATGAACGCCACGAATGCGCCTATGGCCGTGCCTGCCACGGTGAGGTTCACAGCAACGCCTCCCGTTCGGAAGCGGCCGGGGCTGCGGTCTTGACCGGGGGTGGGACATAGACGTCGGTGATCTCGACGTTCACCTCGATCACCTGCAGACCCACCAGTTCTTCGACCGCCCGGTAAACGGCGGCACGGACGCTGTTGGCCAGCGCATGCAGGGGCGTTCCGTAGCTGGCCACCAGGGTGATATCGACGGCTACCTGCGTTTCGCCTACTTCCGCGTGGACACCCGCGGCGTGGTCGGAGCTTCCCACGGCGTCGCGGATGGCGCCCAGGGCACGGGACGGGCCCGACCCCAGTGCGTAGACGCCGGGAACCGCGCGGGCAGCGATCCCCGCGACCTTTGCCACGGCGGTCTCGGAAATAACTGTCCGGCCCGGACCGGGAGCCGGGCTGGCGGCAGGACGGTTGGGCACCACGGGTTGTGGGTTCTGGTATTCCATCAGGCACTCCCCCTTCTGTTGGTTCCACCCTATCCCCAGGCTGCGACAGATGGGCTGGAAACCCGTCGGCGCAGCCGCACAGACCGGGTCCAGGAGTGTTGAAGGAAAGCGGTTATTAAAGGAACCAGGCGGGGAGCCGTGGGACTCCCCGCCTGGTTCACGTACTGCTTGAAGCTGCCGCGGTGGGCAGGCCTACTTGTAAAGGCCTTCGCCGCCGACCCTGACGTTGGTGGGCAGGTAGCCGAACGGACCCAGCCCGTTCCGGCCGAACGTCCTGTCCACCTGGGACACGCCGTCGCGGAAGTTGATCTTTACCGTCGGCGAGAGGGAACCGCCACGGACTCCGTTGACGTTGTCGATGAAGGACTGCACCAGGCCGCCGGGCTGCACGTAGTGCGAGTATGCCTGGAACTGCCGCCCGTTCTGGTTCGGCGTGGGCGCCTCCGGGGACTCGGACGGAAGGTTCAGGTCCGTGGGCGAGCCGAGGGCCAGGCCACTGTTGTTCATGGGCTGGTAGTCCGAACGGATGCCGTTGCCCACGAACCCGTACACGCCGTCGGGACCGCGCATCCCTGCCGCGTAGGTGAACTGGTGGCTGATGGTGAACAGGTAGTACTTGTTCTTGCCGTTTTCATTCTGGATGAAGATCTGCGGGCGCTCGGTCTGGTCGTTCACGCAGTTCCCGGAAAGGATGGGCGGGAGGAAGGACCACTTGGTCAAATCCTTGTTGTCCGCGACCGCCAGCCCAACGTTGGCCGTCTGGTAGAACGCGCCGCTGTTCTGGACGTCCGTGACGCTTTCTGCGTGCGGGTCCCCGGGGCGGTAGCCCAGGTCCTCGGCCTTGCACTGGTAGTCGCCGCGGTTTTCCGCGGTGTTGCCTTCGAACACCATGTAGGTCTTGCCGGGATGGGCCGGGTCCTGGAAGGTGTACGGGTCGCGGAACGCAAAGCCGGCGTTCTGCGCCTTGGTCTGGTACATCTTTCCGTCCGGTTCCAGCAGCTTGGTGTGCTGGAACCCGTCAAAGGTAACCCCGTTCTGGTCGGCGTGGATGTTTCCCAACGCCTTGGCGATGACGGCGTCGGGGGCGATGCCGCCGCCGCCGGCGTTCCGCTCCGCCACATCGTAGAAGGTGGTGGCGGTATAGAAGACGTTCACGTGGTTGCCCTGCATCAGGCGGGTGGAACCGGACCACTCGGTGTTTCCGATGGACGTGTTGTCCAGGAACAGGTGCCCGCCGTAGTTCCACTTGTCCTTGGCGGGATCAGCGTTGGTCTTGCGGAAGAAGTACCCGATCCGGGCGTTCCAGTGGCGCTGGTCAAAGCCGTATCCGGCGTGCCGGTCGGCGACCAGGGAGAAGATGACGTCCCACCCCTTGTAGCTGATCTGGTTCGCGTTTTCGTCCGTCAGGGACCAGGTGTCCCAGACCCAGACGTCGTCATTCATGGTGGGGAAGTCCTGCGGGATCTCCGGCATGGTGACGTCAGGGCTCATGGAGTTTGCGCCCGGGGAGACGGTGGAGTCGCTCTGCGCCATGATCTGCTTGGCGTCTGCGCGGGTCCACTTGGAGGTGAAGTCCGACGCCGGGTCAAAGGCCTGCTGCGTGTGCTGCGTCGGCAAGGGGAAGCCTGGCGTGGGGGCAGGCATCTGCTGGACGGCGGGCGGATCTGAGGGCTCATTGGCCTGGGCCGCGGGGACGGCCAGGAAGGCCGAGGCGGCCAGGGTCGCCGCCAGCGCTGCGGCCGCAGTGCGCCACCGCAGCAGCCGGGGTTGGGGGTGCTTGTGCATTTCTTGCTCTTCTCGCGGAGTTGTGACATTTCGTGGAAGGCGGGCGTGTGCCCATGATCCCGAAACAAACCGCGGCCCCGGCGACACCTCAGGCGTCATCGGGGACGCCGTTGTGCTGCGGGTGGAGGCAGGCCTGGGTAGGGCCTGGCCGGCCGATGGAAAGCATGCTGTCCTCCGGCCGCGCTCCACCGTAGACGGGGTGGAACGGACAGTTCAAACCCTGTTTCACACGCCAAAACGGGTTACCGGCGAGTAGAGTGCAAGCGCTTACATCAGCCAATGCGCGCGCGTGCCATATCCGTTTGGCGCAGGTCAAATGTTTCAAAAGTCAGACAAATAATTTTCCCAGGCCGGACGGAATGTTGTCTGCGCCACACAGTGCGGGACCCGCCGCTGTCCCGTTTACGGGACCAACGCATATACCCGCACCAGCTCCGAAGCTTGTGCGCGTACCACGACCCTCAGCGTCGCGATCCGCGAACAAGGTAGAGGGGTATGCGACCAAGCTGGAGGGTTATGGGGCCCGGAAACCGGATGAGCCTTAAAGCAGAAAAGCACCAGTTCCGAAGAACTGATGCTTCCCAGTGGTGGCTCCGACCGGCGTCGATCCGGTGACCTTTCGATTTTCAGTCGAACGCTCTACCAACTGAGCTACAGAGCCTAGGTGACTAGTCACCATGACAGCCGGAATTTCTTCCAACAATCAGAGCGACCCTGACGGGACTTGAACCCGCGACCTCCGCCGTGACAGGGCGGCGCGCTAACCAACTGCGCTACAGGGCCTTGCGTTTCTTGCTTTGCAGTATCTCTACCGCTTTTTTCAAGGCTTCCAGCCTACCAGACTTTTTTAGCCTGCTTGACCAGTTCCTTGCGTACCCCCAACGGGATTCGAACCCGTGCCGCCGCCGTGAAAGGGCGGTGTCCTAGGCCGCTAGACGATGGGGGCCAGAACCCGTTCGGAACAAAATAAAAGGCGTCAAGCGGGGCTTTCCGTCTTTGTCCTCTGCGTTTCTCCGAACTGGACTCTAAAACTATAGGGGCTAACCCGGAATATTCCAAAATCGGCGGAAAACCCCGCCGTTTGGGCCCTGGACGGGTCAAGATGGACGGATGGATGCCGTCGATGCGCTCAACGAGATCGCTTTTTGGCTGGAGCGCGGACGCGCGGCCACGTTCAAGGTCCAGGCCTTCCGGAAGGCAGCCGCCGCCATCAGCGCGCTCGGCCCGGAGGAAGTGGCAGCGCGGGCCCGGAACGGGCGGCTCAAATCCACGAAGGGGATCGGGGACCGGACCTTCACGGTGATCCGGCAGGCGGTGGACGGCCAGGTCCCCGAGTATCTGGCAGACCTTCGGGAGAAGGGCGCCGAGCCGCTTGCATCCGGCGGTGCAGAGATCGGCAGGGCCCTGCGCGGGGACCTTCACAGCCACAGTGAGTGGTCCGACGGCGGCTCCCCCATCGAGCTGATGGTGGCGGCCGCGGAGGTGCTGGGCAGGGAGTATGTGGCCCTGACAGACCACTCCCCCAACCTCACCATCGCCAACGGCCTCTCGCCCGAACGCCTGCGGGACCAGCTGGACGTGGTGGCGGGCATCAACGGCAAGGACGGACCCACCCGGCTCCTGGCCGGCATCGAGGTGGACATCCTGGAATCCGGCGAGCTGGACCAGGAACCGGAACTGCTGGACAGGCTGGACATCGTGGTGGCCAGCGTCCATTCAAAACTCCGGGCAGACCGGAAGACCATGACGGCGAGGATGCTCGGGGGCGTTACGGCCCCGCAGACCAACGTCCTGGGCCACTGCACCGGCCGGCTGGTGGAAGGCTCGCGCGGGACCAGGCCGCCGTCGGAATTCGATGCCAAGGAAGTGTTTGCCGCCTGCGCAGAGCACAGCGTCGCCGTGGAGATCAATTCCCGTCCCGAGCGGCAGGACCCGCCGGATGCCCTGATCCAGCTGGCCCTGGAAGCCGGGTGCCTGTTCTCGATTGACAGCGATGCCCACGCCCCCGGCCAGCTGGATTTCCTGCAGTACGGTGCCGAACGGGCGGCCCGCAACAACGTTCCGGCAGACCGGATCATTACCACGTGGCCGGTGGACAAGCTGCTCGCCTGGGCTTCGCGGAGCTAGGCCCTCCTCGGACCGCCAGCGAAGCTGAACCCCGCTACTCGACGGCGTCTGCCAGCTTCTGCCTGGCCCGGGGTCACCCACACGGCCGATTTCCGCCAGTCCGGTGCCTGCAGCAGCCGTACATTTGATTCATGCCTTCCACCAGTCCCGCCCGCCAGCCCCTGGTTTCCCCCGCTGCAGCGCCCATGCCAGTGAAGGCTCTCGGCGTGGCGGCCATGGTGGTTACCGTGGTGCTGTGGGCCTCCGCGTTCGTCGGCATCCGCGCTATCGGGCCGCACTTCTCCCCCGGATCCCTGACGCTCGGCAGGCTGGCGGTCGCCGCCGTCGTCCTCGCTTTCCTGGTGGTGCCGCAACTGCTCAGGAGCCGGATGCTGCCCAGGGGGCGCGAATGGCTGCCCATCCTCGCCTATGGCGTGATGTGGTTCGGCGGCTACAACGTAGCCCTGAACGCCGCCGAACACATCCTTGACGCCGGCACCAGCGCCCTGCTGATCAACGTCAACCCGATCCTGGTGGCCATCCTGGCCGGCATCTTCCTCAAAGAGGGTTTTCCCCGCTGGCTGCTCATCGGCAGCACGGTGGCGTTCACGGGAGTTGCACTGATCGCCCTGGGTTCCGGACAGCCGCGCAGCGCCGGGGAAAGTTCGACGACGGACCTGGCGGGCGTGGCGCTTTGCCTCCTTGCAGCGGTGCTCGCCGCAGTCAGCGTCATCATCCAGAAGCCGGTGGTGCGGAAGTTCCCGGCGGCGCAGGCAACCTGGTTCGGCATCATCGTTGGCGCGGTGTGCTGCCTGCCTTTCGCCGGGCAACTGGCGTCCGAAGTCCGGGCCGCCCCTCCGGAGGCCACCTGGGCGCTGGTGTACCTTGGCGTGTTTCCCACTGCAATCGCCTTCACAACCTGGGCATACGCGCTCTCGCTGGTGGAAGCCGGGAAACTGGCTGCCACGACCTACCTGGTGCCCGGGACCACGGTGCTCATCTCCTGGCTGCTGCTCGGGGAGATCCCCACAGCCTGGGGACTGGTGGGCGGGCTGGTCTGCCTGGTGGGAGTGGGACTGACCCGGCGCAGGACGCGCCCCTCCCGCATCGGGACGGGCCGGGCGGCGGGCTAGAGTCGGGGTATGCCAGCCAGCCTTCCGCCGGGACTGCCCATCATTCCCGAAGGGCCGCATGAACCGTCAGGTTTCACCATGTCTTCTGACGAATTCGAAGCAGCCGTCCAGGATGCCCTGGACAGCATTCCGGACCGGCTGGCCCGGGCCATGGATAACGTGGCAGTCTTCATCGACGACGATTACGTGCCGGGCCCAGGGGAAGACCCGGACACCGTG
This sequence comes from Pseudarthrobacter sp. CC12, assembly GCF_039907755.1. Taxonomy (NCBI): domain Bacteria; kingdom Bacillati; phylum Actinomycetota; class Actinomycetes; order Micrococcales; family Micrococcaceae; genus Pseudarthrobacter; species Pseudarthrobacter sp. CC12. Next base: position 136,076 of record NZ_JARDJH010000006.1, read on the forward strand.
CTGCTGGGGCTGTACGAAGGCGTCCCCTTGACCGAACGCGATTCATGGTGGGACGCCGGCTCGCTCCCGGACCGGATCACCATCTTCCGCGAACCCATCCTGAAAATCTGCGCCTCCCGGGACGAGGTGATCCACGAAGTGGCCGTCACCGTGGTCCATGAGATCGCCCACCACTTTGGGATTTCCGATGACCGGCTGCACGAGCTGGGCTGGGGCTAGCCTTGTAGGCATGGGACACGACCACAACCACGGCCACGGGATCACTGCCACCGGGCGGCACCGGAAACGGCTGGTGGCGGTCCTGGGGATCACGCTCGGCGTTGTGGTCATCCAGATCGTCGGCGCGGCCCTGTCCGGGTCGCTGTCCCTGCTGGCGGACGCAGGGCATATGCTCTCCGACGCGGCCGGTGTCACCATCGCCCTGCTTGCCGCCTGGATCGCCGGCCGCCCGGCGAGCGACCAGCGGACTTACGGCTACCAGCGGGCAGAGGTGCTCGCGGCGTTGGCGAATGCGCTGATCCTGATCGTGATCTCCGTGGTGATTTTCACGGAGGCCATTCGCCGGTTTGGCGCACCCCCCGAGGTGCAGACGGACATCATGCTGTTCGCCGCAATCCTCGGCGCCGTGGCAAACCTGGTATCGCTGCTGGTCCTGCGTGGTGGGCAGGAGGAGAGCCTGAACATCCGCGGCGCCTACTTGGAGGTGCTGGGCGACCTCCTGGGCTCGGTGGCCGTCATCATCGCCGCCATAGTGATCCTGGCCACCGGCTTCCAGGCAGCAGACACCATCGCATCCGTCCTTATCGCGCTGATGATCCTCCCCCGCGCCTGGAGCCTGCTGCGCGACGTGGTGGACGTCCTGCTGGAGGCCAGCCCGAAGGGAGTGGAAGTCCAGATGATCCGCGAGCACATCCTGTCGGTAGCCGGTGTGACCGACGTCCACGACATCCACATCTGGACCATCACCTCCGGCGTCCCCGTCTTCTCAGCGCACGTGGTGGTGGAGGATGGGGTGCTGAACGCCCGGGGCGCCGACCAGTTGCTGGACAAGCTCATCACCTGCCTGGGCTCCCACTTCGATACCGACCACTGCACCTTCCAGCTGGAGCCCGCCAGCCACTCAGAACACGAGGAACACCAGCACGCCTGACCCCGACACACCGTGGTGAATTCCGTGGAGAATGACATCTTTGTGGTTTATGTTATTCATGTGACTGCTGTTGCCAATGTGCATATCGTCACGTAACCTCGGACTGCTGGCGAGCAGCTGAGGGGCACCGTCGTGCCGCATCCAGAACCTCACTCCCAGCCTTACCGTTGCGAGGTCTCTGCAGATGGCTATACCCGGATCCGGCCGCAGGACCGCTGCGCTGTGCGCCGCCGTCGTACTCTTTGCCTCTGTGGCCCCGCCCGCGCTGGCGGCGCCGGCACCATCCGCACTTACGGTCCGTCCCGCATCACCGGAGATCCCGTCCCCGGAGGACATCGCCGCCGCAAAGGCAAGTGAGTCCGCGACGGCAGACCAGGTCACGGCGATCGAGCGGATTCTGGCGGATGCGTCAACTGCCCAGCAGGCGGCGTTCGCGGTGGCCATGCAGGCCAACAATTCCTACAGTGAAGCGCTCGTGGAACTGCAGCAGCGGACTGAAGCGGCTTCCGTTGCCGCCGCCAAAGCATCGTCCGCCCGCGACCAGCAGGACAGGACCCGGAAGCAGGTGGGGCAGCTCGCCGGCGACCTGTACCGCAACGGCGGCTTGAACCCCACCCTCGGAACCCTGGCCAGCGGCAGCGACAGCCTCCAGCAGGCCGCCACCCTTGAGGCCCTATCCGCCAGCCGCAGCCGCGCGTTCGAAGCCGCGGACAGCGCAGCCACCGCCTACCAGTCCCTGACCGCAGCCGCGGATGATGCCACCAAGGCTGCTGACGACGCCGCCAAGACCGCCGAGCAACGGAGGTCCCAGGCGGAGCAGGCCAACGCCGCGCAGGCAAAGGCAGTCGCCGATGCCAAGGCACAGAGGACCGTCCTGGTGGACCAGCTGGCCCAGCTCCGCAACACCACAGTGGCGCTCGAATCCGCGCGGGTGGATGCCCTTGACCGGCAGCGCGAAGAGGCACGCCTTGCTGCTTTGTCCGCTGCCGCCGACAAAGCAGCGGCCGATAAAGCAGCACAGGACAAGGCAGCCAACGACCAAGCCGGCCGCCAGGACGGTGCAGGACAGAACGGCGGCGGACAGGTGGCTGCCCCTGCGGCTCCCGCTCCCGCCGCGCCAGCCCCGGCAGCCCCCGCGCCGGCGGCACCGGCCCCCGTTGCAGCAGCACCTGCCCCTGCCGCCCCGGCACCTGCCCCGGCCGCCCCGGCACCCGCTGCTCCGGCCCCTGCTCCGGTTGCCCCGGCACCCGCACCTGCCCCCGCCGCACCGGCCCCTGCCCCCGCGCCTGCGCCTCCCGCCGGCTCGGGCACGTACGAGGCAGCGATCTCCGTCGCCTTGGGCAAGGTGGGCGCACCGTACTTCTATCAATGGGGTGGCACGGGGCCGTATGGTTTCGACTGCTCGGGCCTGGTGCAGAATGCCTTCGCCGCGGCCGGTACGTACCTTCCGCGCACCGCGTCCCAGCAGTACGCGGCAGCCCCCGTCCACGTTCCGATTTCGCAGGCCCGCCGGGGTGACCTGCTGGTCTGGGGTTCCGCCCCGAACTTCTACCACGTGGCCATCTACCTGGGGAACGGCCGAGTGGTCCAGGCGCTGAACCCCCAGGAGGGCATCACCGTTTCCACGATCAGTTCGATGGTGGGCATGGACCTGTATCCGTACGCGGCCCGCTACTGAGCTGCTACCTGGGGCTGCATCTCCTGAAGGCTCCGGCCGCCGTCGTCAGCTCAGAATGTCCTTGGTGACGAACCTGCCATACGCGAGCGCCCCGAACACCGCCACGTAGCCGGCCTGGAGCAGGGCGTTGCTGCCGAACGAGTCCCACACCAGTGGCTGGCGCAGCATGTCGGCGAAACCCAGCCAGTAATGGCTGAAGAGCCACGGGTGCAGCCACTCCAGCTGGGGAAGCTGGTCCAGGACCTCGGACACCACAGACACCACCACCGTGGCGGCCATGGCCCCCACCGGAACAACGGTCAGCGTGGACAGGAACAGCCCGATTGCCGAGAGCCCGGCAAGGGACAGAGCCAGGTAGGCGGCGATCAGCAGTATCCGCAGGAAGGCTTCGCCAGGCTGCACTACCCCTCCGGAGAGCAGGGTCACCGGGCCTACGGGGAACAACGCAGCCCCAATGGCCGCACCTGCCAGGCCAACGGTCAACGGAGCCGCGATGCAGAAGGCCAGTGCCCCCGCGTACTTCACCAGGAGGAGCCTCACCCGCCCGGCCGGCGCCACCAGCAGGTACCGGAGGGTGCCCAGGTTGGCCTCTCCGGCGATCGTATCGCCGGCCACCACCCCCACCGCGAGCGGCATGAACAGCGGGACCGAGACCAGCATGGCGGTGAAAGCCACAAACAGGCCGTTCTGGGTGATCCGGTCGAGGAATGCAGGGCCCCGCCCCGGCGGGACCCTGGAGGAAACCTTCACGGCCACGGCAATGAGTACGGGGATGGCGGCGAGCGCCAGGAGCAAGGCCCAGGTCCGCCGCCGCCCGAAAAGGACCTTGAACTCCGACCCCAACAGGGACAGCCCGGAACTGCGCGGCACTGCGGCCGGCCGGGCTGTTCCGGCAGCCTCCGGAAGATCCGCGGGAACACTACTGGGCAACGTCGAATCCTTCCCCGGTCAGGGCAACAAAGCGGTCCTCAAGGCTTTCACGTTCGACGGCGAAGCCCCGGACACGGACCCCCGCGTGGACCAGGCGCACCACGACGTCCTCCGGCAGCACGGCCGGTTGCAGGCTCGCATCCAACGCCGCAACGATGGTCTCCCCGTCCGGCTGGGTGCGCCGTGGTTCCGGCCCCTGCGGGCCTGGACGGCCCGAACGTGCAGGCTCCGCCTCGGCGTCCCCCAGCCCGGGCACCAGCCCCAGCCCCGCCAGGATCTGCCGCGCCGCACCGCCGTCGGGTGTTACCAGCCGCAGGCGCGTGCTTCCGGCCTGGCGCAGCTCGGCCAGCGGCCCCTGCGCCACGAGCTTGCCGGCGCTCATGACCGCAGCGTGGGTGCACATCTGGTCCACCTCGGCCAGAAGATGGCTGGAGACAAAGACAGTGGTGCCCTGGTGCGCCAGCGAGCGCACCAGGTTGCGGACTTCGCGGGTCCCCTGCGGATCCAGGCCGTTGGTGGGCTCGTCCAGGACCAGGAGGTCCCGGGGCGAGAGCAGTGCGTTGGCGATGCCCAGCCGCTGCTTCATGCCCAGGGAGTACGCATGCACGCGCTTCCCTGCGGCGTGTTCCAGGCCTACACGCTGCAGGGCCTGCTGCACGCGGGCCCTGCGCGTGGCAGGCACAGTGTGCGGGCTGGCGGAATCGAGCCGGTGGAGGTTGGCGGCGCCGGACAAAAAGGGGTAGAACGCGGGGCCCTCCACCAGGGCGCCGACGCGCGGCAACACCTCGTGGAGTTTGTCCGGCATCTCCTGGCCCAGCAGCGTCACGGTGCCTGCAGACGCGGCAGCCAGTCCCAGCAGCATCCGGATGGTGGTGGTCTTCCCGGACCCGTTGGGCCCCAGGAATCCGAAGACCGTCCCGTGCGGGACAGCCAGGTCCACGTGGTCGACGGCGGCCTGCTGGCCAAAGTGCTTGCTGAGGCCCCGGGTCTCAATCGCCAGCCCCGAAGTCACCTGGCCTGCTCCGGCCCGGCCGCCACTCCCCCGTCCGTCCAACGCCTACCGCGCTGCTGCTGCGGCCTGCAGCCCCTCGGGCGGCACCATTCCAGCGAATATCCGGCCGTCGTCGGTCACCAGGATGTTCAGCAGCGCGGTGGAGAGCAGCCGGCCGCCGGGTACGGCGATGGCGGCCTGGGACAGCAACGGGTCCTGGAGCAGTGGTTCGGCCGCCGCAGCCGAGCCAGCCGACGTTCCCACCACCGTCTCCCAGCCGGTACCGGTGACGGCAACATTCCCCTTGGCGCCGCCGTGCATGGCACCCGGGCCATGGGCATCGGCAGGATCATGGGACTTTGCGGGATCATGGGGATTCTCCGGGACCGGGATCTCCTTCACCGTGCTGCCCGGGGGCGGGCTGAAGCTGAAGACTGACGGGTCCGGCGCGTCGAGCGAGAGGCTGGTGAACCCGGAAGCGAACGCAGGCTTGTCGGCGCCGCGAGCGGTCACCTGGACGGACAAAGTCATCCCGCTCTCACCGTCGACGGCGATGGCCACCTTGCCCACCAAGGTCCCGTCCGTGCGGGGCTCAAGCAGCAGGTTGTAGGCGGCACGCCCCGCAACGGATACATCGGGGCCAACGGAAACGGCGGTACTCGGGTCCACCTTCGACAGGAACTGCTGGGCCAGTTCAGCGGGAGTGTGCATGCCGGGTGACCCGTGCGGGTCGTTTGGAGGCGCGGGGTCCGTTGTGGGGGCAGGGCCCTGGGCGCGCTGGGGCAGGGCCAGATGGGCTGCCGTGTTGTCCTTTGAGGAGTAGAACCAGACATCGTTTCCGTGGCGAACCACGTCCCGTTCGGCCAGTTGGTCCATCACCTGTACACGGGCGTTGTCTTTGCCGTCCACGTAGATATGCGCGGTGTGGTTGCCCGTCAGGAGCTCAATCACCGAAGCGACACTGCCGGCGGACGCAGGACCGGACGCGGAACCGGATGGTTTCCCGGCGGCCGGAAGTTCCGGCAGCCCCAGGTCGGCCGACTGTTCCACCGTGCCCGAGAATGTGCCCCCTCGGTGGCTGGCGGCCAGCTCGAGGACCTGGGCGGGCGTCTTGGCGGGGAGAGGGTTGCTGGCACCGGCCGGAAGGGACCCGACCAGGGCTGCGGAGGCGATGGCCGCCGGAGCCACGACGGCCGGAAGCCATCGCAGCCACGCCTTGCGGCCCCTGGTGCTGCTTCGTTGCACGTTGATGTGTTGAGACTGTCCGCTGGAATCCAGCCTGTTGGAGCCCATAAACCAAGACTACGCCCGCGCAGGGGGGTCTGTGCCCCTGGGGACGGGTCCATTCCGGGGGTTGCCGGGGTGTTCCGGCACGATGGTTCCTGCGGCGCCGTCGACCGTTATTCTTTGGCCCGTGCTGATCAGGCCGGTGGCGTCCGGCACTCCGACCACCGCGGGAATACCGTATTCCCTCGCAACGACGGCGCCGTGGGAGTTGGCCCCGCCCATCTCCATCACCAGTCCTCCCGCCGTCAGGAACAGCGGTGTCCAGCCCGGGTCCGTGGACGGGGCAACCAGGATCTCGCCGGGTTCCAGGCGCGCCCCGACAGGATCCAGGATGACCCGTGCCGCAGCGGTCACCGTCCCGGCCGAGGCCGGGCTGCCGGCCAGGGTCCCGTTTGGCACGGCTCCGTTTCCTGCGGGTCCGACGGCGGTACGAACCGCTTCGGGTTCCGTGCCGTCCGAGAGCAGGACCCGGGGGATGTGCCGGCGCCTGAGCTCCACGGCATAGTCCTGGCGCCGCGCCGCCACGAGGGTCTGCATGTCCCGGACGGCAGCTCCGCTGTTCCCGGCTGTTCCGGCCAAGGCCTGCCGGGTCTCGGCGAAGTCCAGGAAGAATACGTCGTCGGGCCTTTCCACCGTTCCCGCCTGCGCCAGTTCGTTGCCCACCAGGAGCAGTTGGCGGCGGACTTCCCCGAGGGCCAGCACCAGCTGGTACTTTGGCAGCTCGCGCAGGCCGGCGAACAGCCGTGCCCTGCGGAGCGCGGCACGCACCAGCCGTCCCCGGATCTTGCCGCGTGCGGATGCCCTGGCCACAAGCCGTGCCACCTGCGCCTCGGCGGCCTCGGCGGCCTTGCTGAACTGGGCGTCTGGCGCCAGGGCCGGGTTGTCCAGCCGCAGGTAGTTGGCAAGGATTCCCAGGATGTGTGCCGGCTCCTCCGACCACCGCGGGAGTCCGACGTCGATTTCGCCCACGGCCCGGTGGCCGTACCTGTCCAGGAACCTTGCCAGGCCGGTGTCCAGGCGCGCCGGCAGTCGGCCGGCCTGGAAGGCTGCAGCCAGGGCTGCGGGGTCGCCGTCCATCAGGGCGGTACGTGATTCGGCGTCCTCCTGGATTGCCTGTGCCAGGTGCCACAGCTCCAGGTCCATTTCCGTGGTGACGTTGTTGGGCAGGCCGCGGATCACGGGCTGCAGCTCGGCCCAGGCATCCCCGCCCAGCAGCCTGCCGGCAACACCCAGCATCGCAAAGCCAAGGGCGGGAAGGGGAAGGATCGCCGGAACGATCCGGAACAGGCGTGAGCCCACCAGCTCCTCGGCATGGTCAAGGCGTGCCAGTGCGGCCGCGTCCTCACCGGGAGCCAGGGAAGCGTCGAACTCCTGGATAAAACGGTCCAACCGGCGGAAGGCCGCGCTGGGACGGAACAACGCACGGAGGAAGTTGGCGGGAACCTCTGCCCGGACGGCCGCGGGCACGACGTGCCGCAGCAGCCCGAAAGGCGTCCTGGTGGTCACCGAAAAGGCGGGGTCTGCGAACAGTTGCCGCATGACCGTTGCCGTCCGGGCTTCCATGATGTCGAAGACGCGGGGAACGAGGCGGCGGCCCACGCTGCTGCGGATGGGCGTGGTGAAGTCGATGTAGATCCGCTGCCCCGCCTCGGCGTACGGGGACGGTCCTCCCCGGGGGTCGGGAACGGGGAACCCGGCAACGGTGGCCACCGATGAGGCGATCAGCCGGACGGCCGCAAGGCCCATCGGAGTAAGAGGCCGGGTGAGTCCCTGCGCGAGGCTGAAGCAGAGGTACGCCCTGGTCCCGCCGGCGGTGGAACCCGGCGGAACCCGGCCGGCGGCACCATTACTCCGGGGGACGGGATAGAGCGTGGTGATGGGCCTCGATTGGGTCAGCCATTGGGCGCCCCCACCGTCCACGGCCCATTCGGTGTCCTGCGGGGCACCAAAATGTTCCCCTGCCCGCAACCCCAGCCGCACCAGGCCGGCCACTTCCCGGTCCGTCAGGCAGGCGGCACCCCGGCGGCCCGGCACCTCTCGCAGCTCAGTCCCGCCGCCGGCGGCCGGACGTATCTCAACGGTCTTGTCGCCGGGTTTGCTTTCCAGCACCCTCCCGGTCAGGGCGTCCACCACGAAGTGGTCCGGGTTGACCGCGCCGGAGACCACGGCCTCGCCGAGGCCCGGGCTGGCGTCGATCACCACCTGCCGGCGGCTGCCGGTGACCGGGTTCGCCGTAAACATCACGCCCGCAGTCTCCGCGCCCACCATCCGCTGGACCACCACCGCGAGCGCCACGGTGGCCGGGTGGATCCCGAGGCTTGCCCGGTAGGCAGTTGCACGGTCGGTCCACAGCGATGCCCAGCACCGCCGGACGGCATCCAGCACCGCGGCGGTGCCCACCACGTTCAGGTAGGTGTCCTGCTGGCCGGCAAAGCTGGCGAAAGGCAGGTCTTCCGCCGTGGCGGACGACCTTACTGCCACCGGGACGTCGGGACCCAAGGCGGTGTAGGCCAGCTCCACCGCCTGGGCAACTCCTGCGGGAATGGGAGCCGCCAGGATTGCTGCGCGGGCGGTTCCGGCGAGTTCTGCCACATCGGGTGACGCCCCGCCGGCCCCCGCCCCATCCCCATCCCCATCCCCAAGCGCGGCGTACACCCCGGCCAGCGGCGGAAGCAATGCATCGGTGGCGCCTATAGCCTGCCGGTATGCAGCGGTGGTGAGGCAAAACCCCTCCGGAACCGGCAGCCCGGCCGACAACAGCTCTCCAAGGTTCGCAGCCTTGCCACCCACCAGCGCCAGCATTCCGGCGTTGAGCTGGGCCAGGTCAAGCACCAGCCCGCCGGACCCGTCATCGGTTGGGGTGCGCTGCGTCATGTCCGTGGTCTTCCGCTGGCTGCCCGGTAAAGTCGCCGTCTACGCGGCGTCGCCCAGGATGGGGCCGAACCGTCCACGGTCCGCCAGGCGCGGGTCCTCCCGGTCCGGGACAGCCATGACTGGGCCCTTCGCATGGTGGAGCACGCCGTCCGACGTCGAGCCCAGCAGCATTCCGGTGAAGCCGCCGTGGCCGCGGGTACCCACCACCACCAGCTCAACGTGCCGGCTTTCCTCAACGAGCACGTCCACCGGCGAGCCGTCCTTCAATTCGTACTCTGCCTGCAGCCTGGGGTAGTGGCTGCGGAGCCACGCCATGCCGGCTTCCAGGGTGACGCGGATATCGTCGAAGAGGGCTTTGCGGTCCATGGGCGCGGGAACCCAGGCCAGCGAGCCGCTGTACTGGGGAACGGCGCAGACCACGCGGAGGGAGGCCCCGAGCCGCTCGGCCTGGTCGGCTGCTTCAAGGACGGCGACGCGGGCCTGCTCGGAGCCGTCCACACCAACCACCACCACATTCTCAACCGTGCGGTGGCCGGACTTGGCCTGTTCAGCCTTGACGCGGCGGTCCTCCGTGGACTCCCCAAGCCGGTCCGAGCAGAACAAGGGGACCGTCACGGTAGGGCACTTCGCGTGGGCGGGCAGGGCACTGCTGACGGAACCAAGGAGCCGCCCTACGAAGCCGCCGCGGCCGCGGGTTCCCACCACCAGGAGTTCAGCGGTTTCGGAGATCTCCAGCAGGACGCCTGCGGCGTCGCCGTTCTCCACCGAGGAAGTGACATCGACGTCGTACGCGGCAACCTTTTCCAGTGCCTGCCGGAGAATCGCCTCGGCACCCTCGCGGATCACGGAGTCGTCCACGGTGGCGTAACCCCCGTCCAGGCCGGATGCGGCGAAGATCGGTACGGAGTAGGCGGTGACGATATGGAGGGGGCGCCGGCGGCGCTGGGCTTCGCGAGCGGCCCACACCAGGGCGCACTGGCCATGGTCCGATCCGTCGACGCCGACCACGATGCCCCGCGGGGCGGAAGGTGTACCGCCACCGTCCCGGGCCGGGTCCGGATGCAACTCTCGTGAGCCCATGGGGGCCGCCTCCTCGCGATACGCCTGATGTTGCGGCTATTCTGCCAGAAAACGGGCCGCTTCCTGCGCACCCGGCACAACACCGGCGCGGGCAGGAACAGGACCGCTCCTGCTCCCCACTATTCTCCGTCCCCCAGTGCTTAGCAAGCCTGTTCAGGGGCATGTGGGCGAAGTTATCCACAGGGTTTCGGATGGCTTCCGGAAAGCGCCTTCGCAGGGCGGAAATGTTTTCTCCACTGGGCTATCCACGGCCGCGTTTTGTCTGTAGTCTTCAGGACATTGTTGGTCCGGGACGCCAACCGCATTTTCCTGCCAGGACGGTCCCGGACCATGCGCTGCGGCCGTACTTGGGGGTAACGGAACGCGCGCCGGCGAGGACGCCGGCACCTGCCGAAGCTCCAAAGGAGGGAAACTGTAGTGTCAAGCACGCCTGGGAACGCCGGGACCGAACAGACCACCACTGTCGTCATTGGCACTGGCCTGTCCGGGCTGGCCGTGGCCGCCGAACTGCGCCGCCATGGGGTGGACTCCATCGTGGTGGACGGCCTCGACATCCTGGGCCAGGCGCAGCCTGCGAACACTACTTCACTGCAACGGTGCGACGCAGCGGACAGCGATACCCTCCGGGAACGCAACGAGATCCTGCGCCACCTGCGCAACTACGCCGCGAGCCACAGTGTGGATGTCCGGAACACCACGCGGGCGGTCCAGCTGACCATGCTGGAAACTCCGGACCAGGTGGCGCCCCAGTGGCAGGTACACACCCCCACGGGCATCCTGGTGGCTGACCATATTGTGCTCACCCGCTGCGCACACAGCCAGTTGCGGCGCATGCTCAGCGATTTCGGCATTGCCGTGGGCCGCAACGTGGCAGCCGCCATGCGGGCCATTGGCATCTACCTGGTGGGGGTGGGCGAACTCATCACGCCATCACCCAAGGAAGTGCTGCGCCAGGCTAAAACCGTGGGCCAGGCCATCTCCGCCAAGGTCAACCCCGACAGCGGACTGGCGGCCGGCGGGCAGCCCTCCCGGGGTGCCCTGCCGGCCGCCGGCGGCTTTGCGGTACTCACCTGCTGAGGGTCCGCCGGCCGGGTGCGCGGCAGGAACCAACGGCCCGGAGCGGGTGGGACTGCTCCCGTCCTACTCGGCGTCTCCGTCACCGGTGAGCCTGCGCCTGGCCATGACGCCGAGCGCTACCAGCAGGCCGACGGCTACCACCGCAAAAATCACGATGCTCCACTGGAACGGCTCGCCCGCGGCCGCAGGCTCCGACTGCTCTTCCGTGGTTCCCGGCTGTGCGGTGCCCATGCCGGGGACCGTACCGGCCGCCGTCGAACTTCCACCGGTGGACGCGCCTGGCGGTGCGGCGCCGGACGCCGCAGAAAAAGTGAAGGTTCCCTCGATGGGGTGTGAGTCCGAGCTGACCACGCGCCACGCCACCGTGTACGTTCCCGCCGGGCCGCCCGGGCGCAGCTTTTGGGTGGCCACGTTGTCCACGATCTGCACGGAGCCGTCAGACCATTCGGTTCCGCCGGCATCCTTGACGGAGAAGGACGACCCGATGCCCAGCGGCTTGCTGCTGAACGTCACCGAAACCTCGGCGGGCGGAGCAGCCAGTGCCGCCCCCTGCGCCGGGCTGGTGGATTCAGCGGCATCATGGGCGGAGGCCGGGGCGGCCAGGCCCAGTGCAGCGGCTGCCAAGATAAACACACCGAGCACCATGCTCAGCAACTGGCGGGGGACTTGGCGCATGGTGGGGCTGCTCCTCGTGTTGGCTTCCTTACAGACTAGGCGAAATTGCCTGCCCCCTCCCCGCCGCTCCCTTAGGATGCAGGTATCCCCACACACTTCCCCGGAGGACTAATGCTTAAGCAAGGCTCTGCCCTGGACCGGTATTTCAGGGTCACCGAGCGCGGCTCCAACCTTTCCCGCGAGATCCGCGGCGGGTTCGCCACGTTCTTCGCCATGAGCTACATCGTGGTGCTGAACCCCCTCATCCTGTCCGGCGCGGACTCCAACGGCACCACCCTGGGCTTCACCGCCGTCGCCGCCGTAACCGCACTGGTGGCCGGCGTCCTCACCATCCTCATGGGGGCCTGGGGACGGCATCCCTTCGCCCTGGCCACCGGCCTTGGCGTCAACGCCTTCGTGGCTGTCACCGTGGCCACCAACCCCGGCCTCACCTGGCCGGACATGATGGGCCTGGTGGTCCTGTCCGGCGTGACCATGCTGATCCTGGTCCTGACCGGCTTCCGCACCGCCGTTTTCAAAGCCGTTCCGGACGGACTCAAAACGGCCATCGTGGTGGGCATCGGCCTGTTCATCGCCCTGATCGGCCTGGTCAACGCCGGGTTTGTGCGGCGCATCCCGGACGTTGCGGGAACCACCGTCCCAGTGGGCCTGGGCTTCGAAGGCAAACTCCTGGGCTGGCCTACCGCCGTGTTCGTGTTCGGCCTGATCCTGACCATCGCCCTGGTGGTGCGCAAGGTCAAGGGCGCCATCCTGATCGGCATCATCACCTCCACCGTGCTGTCCGTCATCCTTGAGATGACCCTGCACATCGGCCCCAGCTTCGACGGCAAGAACTTCAACCCGCAGGGCTGGTCCCTGGTTGCCCCGGCATTTTCCGGCTGGGCTGCCCCGGACCTGTCGCTGATCGGCAAGGCCAACCCGTTCGGCGCCTTCGAGCACCTTGGCTTCGTGGCAGCCACCCTGCTGGCCTTCGTCATCCTGCTCAGCATCTTCTTCGACGCCATGGGCACCATGGTGGGCCTGGCCAACGAAGCCGGCACGGTGGACGAGCACGGCAACATTCCCGACGTCGACCGTGTGCTCCAGGTGGACGCCCTCGGCGCCATCATCGGCGGCGGCGCCTCCGTCTCCTCCAACCAGATCTACGTGGAAGCCGGCGCAGGCATCGGCGAGGGCGCCCGCACGGGCGTGGCGTCCATCGTCACCGGCCTGCTGTTCCTGGTGGCCATGTTCTTCACTCCGCTGATCAACCTGGTCCCGTTCGAGGCCGTGGCCCCGGCGCTGGTGGTGGTGGGCTTCATGATGGTCTCCCAGGTGGGCAAGATCGACTGGCAGGACTGGGGCATCGCCATCCCCGCGTTCCTCACCTTCACCCTGATGCCCTTCACCTACTCCATCGCCAACGGTCTGGGCGCAGGTTTCATTGCCTACGTCCTGATCCGCACCGTCCAAGGCAGGATCAAGGACATCCATCCGCTGATGTGGGCCGTGGCCGCAGCGTTCGCGCTGTTCTTCGCCATCGGCCCCATCGAGGCGGCCCTGGGGATGAAGTAACCTCTGTCCCGGGAAAGGGCTGGTGCGGCGTCCGCCGCACCAGCCCTTTCGCTTTACCCGGGTTTCCCGGGCCGTGCGCCTACACCGGGGTGTTGGGGGCGAGCCCCTCGTCGCCGGACACCGCCAGCGCCTTCCGCTGCCGCAGCCGGTCCAGCCGGTTCATCAGGGGCGAGGTGGTGGCTCCGTGGATCACGATGGAGAGGGCCACCACCAGCCCGACAAAAGACCAGAGCCAGCGTCCCTGGCCGGTGAAGTGTCCTTCCCCCAACGCAAAGGCCAGGTAGTACAGGGAGCCGATTCCGCGGATGCCGAAGAATGACAGTGCCACGCGTTCCCGCGGACCGGTCTTGCCTCCCAGCAGGCCCAGCCAGCCTGCCAGCGGCCGGACCACCAGCAGGAAGGCAAGGGCCACCAGCAGTTCCGGCAGCCCGATACCTGCCAGCAGCCCCCGGGCGATGGCACCGCCGAGCAGGACCAGGATCACCACCGTCAGGAGCCGCTCCAGCTGTTCCACGTAGGAGTGCAGCACCCGGTGGTAGCCGTTGGTGCGTTCTGCGGCGCGGATGGTCACGGCACACACAAACACCGCAATGAACCCGTAGCCCTCCACCATCTGCGTCAGCCCGTAGGCCAGGAACGTCGCGGCCAAGGCCACAAAGCCCTCCGAGTGGTTGGACAGCCTGAAGCTCTCCGCGCGGGCGGAGAAGAACAGCCTGGCGAGCAGCTTTCCGGTGAGGAACCCCACCACCAGCCCGACAGCCAGCCGCCACACCACGTCCAGTCCGAACCATTCGCCGAACCAGCCTGCGGGGTCCGCCCCGGCAACGCTGATGGCAATGGCAAGGTAGACGAACGGAAACGCCAGCCCGTCATTGAGTCCGGCCTCCGACGTCAAGCCGAACCGGACCTCGTCCTCTTTGTCGGTGTGGTCGTCCTGGTCGGCAGGCTCACCCACCTGCACTTCCGAGGCCAGGACAGGGTCCGTGGGGGCCAGGCTGGCGGCCACCAGCAGGGCCGCGCCGAGCCCCAGGCCCAGGAGCCACATCCCCAGCAGGGTCAGCCCGAGGATGCACAGCGGCATGGCAATACCCAGGAGGCGCCACGTTGTGGACCACCGCCGGCGTCCAACGGGGCGGTCCAGGGCAAGCCCGGCGCCCATTAGCGAGATGATCACGCACACCTCGGCAAGGTGCATGACAAAGTCGCTGTGCTCCACCGGGTTGGGACTTGGCAGCGAGGGGATCAGCGCGAAGGCTGCCATCCCGGCGCCCAGGAAGACCATGGGCATGGACAGCGGCATGTTGCGCAGCAGCTTGGGCAGGACCGCCGCGACGAAGACGGCCACGCCGGCCGCGGCAAAAAGGATGTCGGGGGCTTCAAACATGGGCTCTCCAGCCTGGAAGTGTTTCGTTGCCGGCCCGCAGCCATTGCCTGCGCCTGCGGAGCGGCCCGGTCCCACCCTATCCCCCGTACCCACGGCGGGACGTTCCACGGATGTCCGGCGCCTCCTGATTCTCGGATTCCGGACAGGACGACGGCGGGCGTGCTGGCTTTCGCGCCCGGCGTGCGGTGAGCTTGGAGCATGTCCCTCCAGCTTCCCTCCGTCGACGTCCCGCCCCAGCCCTGGACCGGCAGGTTCGACGGCGATGGGCCGGCCCACCGCCGCTGGTGGCAGGCGGTGAACCACGAGAGTCCGTCGGCGGCCGGCGGGGCTGCAGCGGGACAGGATGAAGAACCGTTGGTGGCATCATCCAGCCGGCAGTCGGTGGCCCTGCTGGGCTTTTCCAGCGATGAGGGGGTGCGCCGCAACAAGGGCAGGCCCGGCGCGGCGGCGGCGCCGGCGGCGCTGCGGAAAGCACTGGGTCCGCTGGCCTTCCACCTGGACCGTACCGTGGCCGACGCAGGCGATGTGGTGGTGTCCGGGGAAGACCTCGAGGTGGGCCAGGAACGGCTCGGCCAGGTTCTGGCGGAACTGCTGGATGCCGGCCACCAAACCGTGGTGCTGGGCGGCGGACACGAAACCGCCTATGCCAGCTACCTCGGCCTCAGCGCATCATCCGCGGTCCACAGCGGGCAGCGCCTCGGGGTCCTGAACCTGGATGCGCACTTCGATCTCCGCGAGGAGCCCGTGGCCAGCTCCGGCACGCCGTTCCTGCAGATGGCCCGCGCGGAAGCGGACGCCGGACGCGAATTCCGCTACGCCGTCGCCGGCATCTCGGAGCCGAACAACACCCGGGTCCTGTTCGACACCGCGGACAAACTGGGGGTCCGGTACCTGCTGGATGAGGACTGCGACGCGGACCGGACCCGGGACTTCGTGGCGGGCTTCCTGGCCGACATTGACGTGCTGTACCTGACCATCGACCTTGACGTGCTGCCCGCCGCGGTGGCACCCGGGGTCAGTGCGCCCGCAGCCTACGGTGTCGAGCTACCCGTCATTTCGGCCGTCTGCCGGCAGGTGGCCCGGAGCGGGAAGCTGCTGCACCTGGACGTGGCGGAGCTGAATCCCGCGTTCGACATTGACGGCCGGACGGCCAGGACCGCCGCCCGGCTGATTGACACGCTGCTGCGCTGAGGGCTGGTCCCCCGGTGGCGTTCCGGCGGGGTCCCGTCAGGCCTTCAGGACGTACCGCCGTTCGGGCCGTCCCACCCCGTATTTGAGCCGCACGTCCAGCGTTCCTTCATCGTGCAGGTACTCAAGGTAGCGGCGGGCGCTGACACGGGAGGTTCCAAGTTCCTCGGCCACTTCCGCCGCCGACACGTCGCCGGTGGCGGCGTTCAACGCTGCCTCCACCAGCTTCAGCGTCTCTATGCTGCAGCCCTTTGGCAGCGGCCGTTCGGCGCGGTCCAGGCCGAACACCCGATTCACATCCGACTGTTCGGCCACGTCCTTGGACGCATCCAGGCCCTGGTACGCATTCCGGTAGTGCTCCAGCCGCTCCTGCAGGTCCGTTTGCGAAAAGGGTTTGATCAGGTAATGGACAATGCCGCCGCGCAGCGCTTTACGGACGGTCTCAACCTCGCGTGCGGCACTGATGACCAGCACGTCCAGCTCCGGAGCGACAGCGCGGAGGCGTTGCATCAGGTCCAGGCCGTTGATATCCGGCAGGTGGATGTCCAGCAGCACCAGGTCCGGCTGGAGCCGCCCGGTTTCCGCGACGGCCTGCGCCCCGGTATGGGCGGCCCCCACCACGGTGAAGCCGGGCGTGCGCTGGATGAAGCCGGCATGCACCTTGGCAACCATGAAATCGTCATCGACGATCAAAACCTTGATCACGGCCGGCTACTCCCTCGTTTCAGCACAGCGGTAAAGACTGCACCATTATCGTTCGCCACCGTCAGGTTCCCGCCGCTGCGGCGGCACACGGCCCGCGACAACGCCAATCCGAAGCCGCGGCTGCCGGCCGGGCCGGGGTCCTTCGTGGTGAAGCCCTGGCGGAAGATCCGGTCAGTGGCACCCCCGGGGACACCGGGACCGTTATCGCGGACAGTCACCACCACGTCTCCCGCCCCGTTGCCCTCCACCAGCACCCTGACGGCTGCCTGCGGAAGTCCGGTGACGGCGTCGAACGCATTGTCCACCAGGTTCCCCACCACGGTGGTGAGGTCCCGGGACAGCCCGTCATCGACGCTGTCCAGCACGGAGTCCGGGTCCAGCTGCAGGGCCGCGCCCCGTTCGGTGGCGAGGCTCGACTTCGCGATCAGCAGGGCGGCGAGCGCGGGGTCCTTGATGCGGGCCGACACTTCGTCGTTGAGCCGGGTCCGGTCCACGGTGGCGCCGTTGACGAACTGGACCACGGAATCATACTCGCCGATCTGGATCAGGCCGGAGATGACGTGGAGCTGGTTGGCGAACTCGTGCGCCTGGGCGCGGAGGGTGTCCGTGGCGGTGCGGGTGGTGCCAAGCTCATGCTCCAGTTCGGAGAGCTCGGTCCGGTCGCGCAGGGTTGTCACCGAGCCGATCACCCGGCCGCGGGACTGGAACGGTACCCGGTTCATCACCACCAGCCGGTCCCCCACCAGCACCAACTGGTCGGGCCCGGGCTGCTCGCGGGTGAGGACTTCCTTGAGGGCGGGTTCGACGGCGAGCGCCGCCACGCGCTTGCCCACGCAGTCAGGCGGGAGGCCCAGCAGGGCACGCGCGCTGTGGTTGGCCACGGTGATCCGCTCATGCAGGTCCAGCGCCACGACGCCCTCCTTGAGGCCGTGCAGCATGGCCTCGCGGTTTTCCACCAGGCTGGTGATCTCACTGGGCTCCATGCCGAGGGTTTGCCGCTTTACCCGGCGCGACAGCAAAAAGGACCCGGCGATGCCCAGGACACTCGCCACGCCCAGGTAGGTCAGGAGGTTGGGCACGGCGTCGCCCAGGCGTTCGAGCACCGTTGGATAGTTGCGGCTGATGGAGGCAATCCCGATCATGCGCCCAGTGTCATCCAGGACGGGGACGTGCGCGGACAGCAGCGGCGCAGGGGTCCCGCCCACCACTCCCGTCCAGGCACGGCCCTCCATGACCCTGCTGGCACCAAGCTCCAGCGGCAGGCCCAGCAGGCTGGGATCCGAGGACGCCACCACCGTGCGGTCGATACGTGCCAGCGCCACCCGGGATGAGCCGGAAACGATCCTGACGGACTCCGCCACCGCCGGCAGTACTGCCCCGCCGCGCGGTTCCGTCTCCGGCAGGAGCTCACGCACCACGGGGTTGCCGCCCAAGGCTTCCGCTGCGGACAGGGCGCGCCGGCCCTCAATCCGTTCGAAGGCCGCCGCGGACTGCGCCAGGGAGATGGCCACGACGCCCACCAGCACGGCCAGGACGATGAGCAACTGCAGCAGCAGGTACTGCCCCGCAAGGGACATTCCTCGTCGTCGAGTCACAATGGTCTTCCTGGTATGTGCGGGCAGGGGAACCGGAGGCCGGCGCCAGTGGCAGGCCGCAGCGCACACAGGATATGGGCGCAGGGCCTGGGGTGGTGTACCGGGAACTATATCCCAAAGGCAGCGGCAGGGCGGCTGTGGGATGCCGGAAACGTGAACGCAATGAACACAACTTTCTCTGCGTACACAAGAGTGATCGGCGTCACTGCCGCCCCTAGCATCGGAACCACAAAGCATCGGAACCACGAGTCAGCCGATGCCGGCCAGATTTGTTCGAGAGAAGAGGAACACATGCGCCAGATCCGCGCATTGCGAGTTGCCGCCGTTGCTGCCGGCATCGCCCTGATGGCCACCGGTTGCGGTGCCACCAGCAAGAGCTCCACGGGCCCGGAAAGCTCCGGCGCCGCCGCGGGACCCATCACCGGCCTGCAGATCATGGTCCCCAACACCCCCGGCGGCGGTTACGACACCACCGCCCGCGCCGCCGCCAAGGTCCTCGACGACGAGAAGATCTCCACCAACACCGAGGTCTTCAACCTCGCCGGTGCCGGCGGCACCGTTGGCCTTGCCCGCATTGTCAACGAGAAGGGCAACGGCGACCTTGCCATGCTCATGGGCCTGGGCGTTGTGGGTGCCAGCTACACCAACAAGTCCGAGTCCAAGCTGACGGACACCACCCCGCTGGCCCGGCTCATCGAAGAGCCCGGCGCCATCATGGTGGGCAAGGATTCGCCCTACAAGACCATCGATGACCTGGTGAAGGCCTGGAAGGCCGATCCCGGTTCCATCGCTGTAGGCGGCGGCTCCTCCCCCGGCGGTCCGGACCACCTGCTGCCCATGCAGCTGGCGGGCGCCGTGGGCATCGACGCCACGAAGGTCAACTTCGTCTCCTACGACGGCGGCGGCGACCTTCTCCCCGCGATCCTTGGCAACAAGCTCGGCTTCGCCGCCTCCGGCGCCGGCGAGTACCTGAAGCAGATCGAATCCGGCGAGGTCCGTGTCCTGGCCACCAGTGGCGAGAAGCGCCTTGACGGCGTGGACGCACCCACGCTCAAGGAATCCAACATCGACCTGGTGTTCACCAACTGGCGCGGCGTGGTGGCCCCTCCGGGAATCAGTGACAAGGACAAGGCGGCACTGATCGCAGCCCTGGAGAAGATGCACGGCACTGCGGGCTGGAAGGAAGCGCTGAAGACCCACAGCTGGACCGACGCCTTCATCACCGGCGACCAGTTCAAAACCTTCCTCAGCGAGCAGGACAAGCGGGTGGCGGATGTCCTGACCAAGCTTGGGTTGGCGTGACGTCGCTGACCACAGGCCTTAAAGGCCGCTCCGAGCTGGGGGTCGCACTCCTGCTCGGGGCGGCCGGCGTCCTGGTCTTCCTTGACGCCAACGGCCTGGCAACCCCGTATTCGAAGTCTGATCCGGTTGGGCCCAAAACCGTCCCGTTCATCGTGGCCGGGATGCTGGTGGTCTGCGCCGTCCTGCTGGCCATCAACGTCCTGCGCGGCGGCAAGGGTGAGGCCGAGGGCGGCGAGGACGTTGACCTGGCGCACCCCGCCGACTGGAAGACCGTCCTGCCGCTGGCCGGAGCCTTCATCCTGAACATCCTGCTCATCGACTGGGCCGGGTGGGTGGTCTCCGGAACGGTCCTGTTCTGGGGCAGCGTCCTTGCCTTGGGCAGCCGCCACTTTGTCCGGGACGGGTTGATCTCCGTTGCCCTGTCCCTGTTGACCTTCTACGGCTTCTACCTCGGCCTGGGCATCGCGCTGCCGGCCGGCCTCCTGGAAGGAATCCTCTAAATGGACGTCTGGTCCTCCCTGATGGACGGTTTCGCCACCGCCCTCACCCCCATGAACTTCCTGTACGCCGTCATCGGCGTCATCCTGGGTACCGCCGTCGGCGTCCTCCCGGGCCTGGGCCCGGCCATGACCGTGGCCCTGCTGCTCCCCGTCACCTACGCCCTGGAACCCACCAGCGCCTTCATCATGTTCGCCGGCATCTACTACGGCGGCATGTACGGCGGCTCCACCACCTCGATCCTGCTCAACACCCCTGGTGAATCGTCGTCGGTGGTCACGGCCATCGAAGGCAACAAGATGGCCAAGGCGGGCCGGGCGGCGCAGGCACTGGCGACGGCGGCAATCGGCTCGTTCGTGGCCGGCACCATTGGCACGGCCCTGCTGGCCGTCTGCGCACCGGTCGTGGTGAAGTTCGCCGTCAGCCTGGGCGCCCCCAGCTACTTCGCCATCATGGTCCTGGCCCTCCTGGCCGTCACCGCCGTGCTCGGCTCGTCCCGGCTGCGCGGATTCGCCTCCCTGGGCCTCGGCCTGGCCATCGGCCTGGTAGGGATGGATTCCGTCACCGGCCAGCGCCGCCTGACGTTCGGCCAGCCGCTCCTTGCGGACGGCCTGGACATCGTGGTGGTGGCCGTGGCCATCTTCGCCGTGGGCGAGGCCCTCTGGGTGGCGGCACACCTGCGCCGCACTCCCCTGCACGCCATCCCGGTGGGCCAGCCCTGGATGGGCAAGTCCGACTGGAAGCGGTCCTGGAAGCCGTGGCTGCGCGGCACCGCCTTCGGCTTCCCGTTCGGCGCCCTGCCGGCCGGTGGCGCAGAGATCCCCACGTTCCTGTCCTACGTGACGGAAAAGCGCCTCAGCAAGCACCCGGAAGAGTTCGGCAAGGGCGCCATTGAAGGCGTGGCCGGTCCGGAAGCAGCCAACAACGCTGCGGCCGCCGGGACGCTGACCCCCATGCTGGCGCTGGGACTGCCCACGAATGCCACGGCAGCCGTGATGCTGGCCGCCTTCACCAGCTACGGGATCCAGCCGGGTCCACAGCTCTTCGAAAGCCAGGGGCCCCTGGTGTGGGCCTTGATCGCCAGCCTGTTCATCGGCAACCTGCTGCTCCTGATCATCAACCTGCCGCTGGCACCGCTGTGGGCCAAGCTGCTGCAGCTGCCACGCCCGTACCTGTACGCGGGCATCCTGTTCTTCGCCACGCTGGGCGCCTACTCGGTCAACCTGCAGGCGTTCGACCTGGTGATCCTGCTGGTCCTGGGCGCACTCGGCTTCATGATGCGGCGCTTCGGGCTTCCCGTGCTGCCGCTGATCCTGGGCGTGATCCTGGGCCCGCGGATCGAAGGGCAGCTCCGCAAGACCCTGCAGCTGAGCGCAGGCGACCCGGCAGGGCTTATGGGTGAGCCGATCGCCGTCGGCATCTATGTCATTATTGGCCTCATCCTGCTCTGGCCCTTTGCCTACAAGGTGTACCGCCGCAACCGTCCGGAGCGCAGGCCGCTGCTCCCGGCCAACTCGGGTGCAGCGGATTACAGTGACTAAGCAGCCGCACCAAAGCCATCCACGCACATCGAGCAGAAGCAAGGAGACACCATGACGGTCGTTGTGGGATACGTCCCGACCCCCGAGGGCGAAGCTGCCCTGACCCAGGCCATCACCGAAGCCCGGAAGAGCAACAGCACCCTGGTGCTGATCAACTCCTCCAAGGGCGAGACCACGGTGGACACCCGCTTCGCCCAGGACCGGGACATCCAGGACATCGAGCAGCGGCTGGCCAGCCAGGGGATCCAGTACCTGGTCAAACGTCCGGTCCGCGGCCACGACGCCGCAGCTGAGGTGCTGGATGCCGCCGAGGAACACAACGCCGACCTGATTGTGATCGGCCTGCGCCGCCGCACCCCGGTAGGCAAGCTGATCATGGGAAGCACGTCCCAGCGCATCCTGCTGGAAGCGGACTGCCCTGTCCTGGCCGTAAAGGCGGACTAAGCCGTGGAGGCCGCCCGCGTCCGGAACAGCTCCTGGCGCTGGCGGCCCAGGCCCTCCACCTCTACCTCCACCACGTCGCCGGGCTGGAGATAGGGGAAACGGCCGCTTAAGGCCACCCCCTGCGGAGTTCCGGTGAGGATCACGTCGCCCGGTTCGAGCCGCATGTACTGGCTGCAGTGGTGGATCAGGGTGGGCACATCGAAAATGAGCTCCGCCGACGTTGAGTCCTGCCGCGGCTCACCGTTCACCCAACTGCGCAGCCTCAGGTTGCCGCCGTCGATCTGGTCCGCCGGTACCAGCCACGGACCCAGGGGCGTGGATCCGGGCAGCGATTTGCCTTTGGTCCACTGGCCGGCAGCGCCCGGCAGCTGGTACTCCCTTTCGGAAAAGTCATTGGCAGTGACGTAGCCGGCTACGCAGCCGGCAGCTTCGTCCGGCGAGCCAAGGTAGCTTGCCTCCTTGCCGATCACGATCCCCAGTTCCACCTCCCAGTCGTATTGCGTGGAGCGGGGCGGAAGCGGGGCCGGGTCGAACGGGCCCGTGACGGTGTTGCTCGGCTTGAGGAAGACCACGGGAATGGTGGGCGGCTCCGCTCCCGATTCCGCGGCGTGGGCGGCGTAGTTCATCCCGATGCCGACCACTAAGCCGGGCCGGGCCACGGGGGAACCAATCCGCAGCGCAGCAGCGCCGTCCAGGACCGGCAGCTCCCCTGCTTCGAGCGCCTTCCGGGCCTTTTCCAGGCCGCCGTCAGCAAGGAAGGCACCGTCCACGTCGGCAGTGAGGGGCAGCAGGCTGAAGTACCGGTCAGGGCCTTCCGGGGAGGTAACCAGCACGGCGGGCTGCTCGTGGCCGCTTTCACCCAGGCGCATGATCTTCATACCGTGTTCTCCTCAGCTGTGTCGATGGGATCTCCGGGCCCTCCGGACACCCACTTCCATGGTCCTCGATAAGGACCCGCGTCCGGAACGGAACCTTTTGTGACCGTTTCAGCGGCCGGCCAAAGAGCAGTCATCTGACATATAGCGTCCTCAGTCGGTAGAATGGTGAAGCCACACCGGCACGAAACACAGAAAGTTCGGTACATGACTACAGCCCTCTTGGAGCGCGTTCCCGCCGCCCAGACCGCCGAAGGACCCGCCCCCCGGTCCATCAGCCTGGAGTTTTCCACCGCCGGCGAGGTCCACGCCGGACTGGAAGAGGCGGTGGCAGAACTGATCGAAGTTGCAGCCAAGGACGCTGCCTGCGGAATCCTGGTCACCAGGCTGCACCCCGGACGCTACACGGTGGCCCTGGACGAATCGGTCCCCTTCGGCGAAACCTACGAGTCCATCGCCGCCTGACCAAGACCACAAAAATCCCCGCACTCCCATTGGGAGTGCGGGGATTTTTTGTTGCCTTGGGTTCTGCCCGGCCGGACCGTCAGCCGCGGCGGACCTGCACGCCGTCGGATTTCAGGAAGAGCTGCTTCTCCGCCGGACCTGACGGGCCCGCCGGCACCAGCCAGAGGACGTTGCCGCTCTGCGACACCTCTTCCACCTCCCCCGCAGCCACCACATGCGCATGCTTGATGATCTCGACACGGTCCCCGGCCTGGAGGGCCCTCCAGTTGGAAACCGCGGCGGAATGGGCATTGCGCCTCGACAGGACTGCCCCACGTGCTTTCATTTGAACTTCTACCCCTTTGTATCGTTCTGCCGCCACAGCCTCGTTGATGTGACTTTCACTACATCTTCAGTTCTACTACACTCCCGGAGCCAAGGCGTGCCGTGGCGCCGGATATTCCGCACTGCGGACGCAGGCGCAGCAGGCCCTGAAGATCCTTCGGTTTCAGGCAAGCGGCCCGACGGCGGATTCGGCCGCCGCACGAACGTCACCTGAGGCGACCAGCCGGTCAGCCGCCTCCAGTTCCGGGGACAGGAAACGGTCCGTGCCCGGCCCTTCCACCACCTCGCGGAGCGCTGCCACCACGGCGGTTCCGGCCGGCCCTGGGGTCAGCACGCCGCCGGAGAGCTGGGTGCGGATGTCCAGGGCCCGGGCCGAGGTCACCAGTTCGATGGCCAGGACGCGCCGGAGGTTCTCCACGGCTTTGCGCAGCTTCCGCGCCGCGTGCCAGCCCATGGACACGTGGTCCTCCTGCATGGCCGAGCTCGGAATGGAGTCCACGGATGCCGGAACGGCCAGCCGCTTGTTGTCCGAGACCAGCCCGGCCTGGGTGTACTGGGCGATCATCAGGCCCGAGTCCACGCCGGGATCCGCGGCCAGGAACGCCGGCAAGCCGTGCGAGCGGGCAGGATCCAGCATCCGGTCGGTGCGGCGTTCGGCCATGGAGCTGAGGTCCGCGACGGCGATGGCCAGGTAGTCCAGGACGTATGCCACGGGTGCGCCGTGGAAGTTGCCGTTGGAGCTGACGCGGCCGTCCGGGAGCACCACCGGGTTGTCGATGGCTGCCGCCAGTTCCCGGGTGGCCACCAGCTCGGCATGGTCCACGGTGTCGCGGACGGCGCCGGCCACCTGGGGGGCGCAGCGCAGGGAGTAGGCGTCCTGGACCCTTGAATCCCCCACTTTGTGGGAGGCCACAATGGGCGAATCCGAGAGCACACGCAGCATGTTGTCGGCACTGGCCGCCTGGCCCGGGTGCGGCCGCAGCGCGGCGTGCAGCTCGGGCAGGAACACCTGGTCGGTGCCCAGCAGTGCCTCCACGCTCAGCGCGGCGGTGATGTCCGCCGTCGCCAGCAGCTGGCGCAGGTCCGCGATGGCCATGAGGAGCATCCCCAGCATGCCCTCGGTGCCGTTCACCAGCGCCAGCCCCTCCTTCTCAGCCAGGGTGACCGGTTCGATGCCATGCTCTGCAAGCAGCTCGGCGACGGGCCGCTCGCCGCGCCCGCCGTACGTGACGCCGTCGGGCCCTGCCGCTTCACCCTCACCCATGAGGACCAGGGCGCAGTGCGACAGAGGCGCGAGGTCGCCCGAGCAGCCGAGCGAGCCGAATTCGCGGACCACCGGGGTGATGCCGGCGTTGAGGACGTCCACCATGGTCTGCAGGACCACGGGGCGGACGCCGGTGCGGCCGGAGGCGAGGGTCTTGGCGCGCAGGAACATGATGCCGCGGACCACTTCCCGTTCAACTGCCGGGCCCATGCCTGCCGCGTGGCTGCGGATCAGCGATTTCTGCAGCTGGGTGCGCAGCCCGCCCGGGATGTGGCGGTTGGCCAAAGCGCCGAAGCCGGTGGAGATGCCGTAGGCAGGCGTGTCGCTGGAAGCCAGGCTGTCGATGTGGGCACGGACTTTGGCCACGGTTTCGAGTGCATCCGGGGCGATGGTGACCTTTGCGTCGTGGCGCGCGACGGCGAGAACATCCTGGGGCGTGACGCCGGCCGACCCGAGGGTGACAGTGAGCGGTTCGTGGGTAATCGTGGTCATGATTAGTTGCCTTCGTTCATGGGGATGCGGACGCCGCGTTCCTTGGCGACTTCGACGGCGCGGTCGTAGCCGGCGTCGGCGTGGCGGATGACGCCCATGCCGGGGTCGTTGGTGAGGAGGCGCTCGAGCTTCTGCGCGGCGAGGTCTGTGCCGTCGGCGACCGAGACCTGGCCGGCGTGGATGGAGCGGCCGATGCCGACGCCGCCGCCGTGGTGGAGGGAGACCCAGGTGGCGCCGGACGCGGTGTTGAGCAGCGCGTTCAGCAGCGGCCAGTCGGCGATCGCGTCCGAGCCGTCAGCCATGGCCTCGGTCTCGCGGTACGGGGAGGCGACGGAGCCGGAGTCCAGGTGGTCGCGGCCGATCACGATGGGCGCCTTGACCTTGCCCTCCTTGACCAGCTGATTGAACAGCAGGCCGGCCTTGGCGCGTTCGCCATAGCCGAGCCAGCAGATGCGGGCCGGCAGGCCTTCGAATTCCACCCGCTCCTGGGCGGCGTCGATCCAGCGGTGCAGGTGCTTGTTCCCGGGGAAGAGTTCCTTGATTGCCTGGTCCGTGACCCGGATATCCTCCGGGTCGCCGGAGAGGGCCACCCAGCGGAACGGGCCCAGGCCCTCGCAGAACAGCGGCCGGATGTAGGCCGGGACGAAGCCGGGGAACTCGAAGGCCCGGGTGTAGCCGCCCTTGCGGGCTTCGTCGCGGATGGAGTTGCCGTAGTCGAAGACCTCGGCGCCGGCATCCTGGAATTCGACCATGGCCTGGACATGGCGGGCCATGGAGGCCTGGGCCTTCTTGGTGAAGCCTTCCGGGTCCGCCTCAGCCTCGCGGTGCCACTCGTCCACCGTGATGCCCTCGGGAAGGTAGGACAGCGGATCATGTGCCGAGGTCTGGTCGGTGACGATGTCCACGGTGAGCTCGCCTGCGTTGTGGCGGCGCAGGATCTCAGGGAAGACCTCAGCCGCGTTGCCCACGTAGCCCACGGACCAGCCGCGGCGCTCCTCCTTGGCCTTGAGCACCTTGGCGATGGCGGCGTCGAGGTCGGTTTCCACCTCGTCCAGGTAGCGCTTGCCGGCGCGGCGGCGCAGGCGGGACTCGTCGACGTCGACGATCAGGCAGGCGCCGTCGTTGAGGGTGACGGCGAGCGGCTGCGCGCCGCCCATGCCGCCACAGCCGCCGGTCAGGGTCAGGGTGCCGGCGAGGGTGCCGTTCTGGTCGCCGGTGAGTTTGCGGGCTATCGCGGCGAAGGTTTCGAACGTGCCCTGCAGGATGCCCTGGGTGCCGATGTAGATCCAGGAACCGGCGGTCATCTGGCCGTACATCATCAAGCCCTCGGCCTCGAGCCGGCGGAATTCCGGCCAGGTGGCCCAGTCGCCCACCAGGTTGGAGTTCGCCAGCAGCACGCGGGGCGCCCACTCGTTGGTCCGGAAAACACCCACGGGCTTGCCGGACTGGACCAGCAGGGTTTCGTCCTTTTCCATGGATTCCAGCGTGCGGGTGATGGCGTCGAACGCGGCCCAGGAGCGGACGGCCCGGCCCGTGCCGCCGTAGACCACCAGGTCATCCGGACGCTCGGCGACCTCGGGGTCCAGGTTGTTCATCAGCATGCGCAGGGGCGCTTCGGTCTGCCAGGACTTGGCGGTGAGCTCGGTGCCGCGGGCTGCTTTGACCGGGCGGGCACCGGTGGTGAAATCGGCGGGTGCCATGGTGGGCTCCTTCTTGTGTTGTCTGTTGGAGGAAAGAAGTTCTGTATCCACTAAAACCCTTTGGAAACGCCCGTCACAGGGCTTTTGGCGGGGAGCTGTCCGGGATGCCAGACGCGATCCGGGCCTGTTGCCCGGATCGCGGTTCACGGCGTTACTTGGTGGGGCGTCCGTGGATCCGGACCGAAAGTTCATCCGCCGCCTTCTGGACCCGGGCTGCCAGCGCCGGCCATTCCTCCGGGGCCAGTTTGTCTTCCAGGAAGGTGACCGCGACAGCGGCGGTGGGCCAGCCCGTGTGGTCGGTGACGGCGGCGGCGATGGATCCGAAGCCGGGGGTGACCTCACCGTGTTCGGTGGCGTATCCGCGCTGCCGCACCCGGTCCAGGTGCGAGGAGAGCGACGAGTACTTCATGATGGCGCCCTCCACCTCATGCCGGGCACTGAAGGCGGCGGCGTTCGGGTAGAGCGCACGGACCTGCGACTTGGGCAGTGCTGCAAGGATGGCCCTGCCGCTGGCCGTGAGATGGCTGGGAAGCCGGACGCCGACGTCGGTCACCAGGGAGGGGCGGTTCTTGGCCCGCTCCTCCACGATGTACAACACGTCCCTTCCATGGAGCACGGCAAGGTGCGCGCTTTCGCCGATGGCGTCCACCAGGCTCGCGAGCAGGGGGCGGCCCAGCCGGGACAGCGGTTCCTGGCGGGAGTAGGCGGAACTGAGTTCGAAGGCGCTGATGCCCAAGCCGTAGCGCTGCTCCTCGTGGAGGTGAAGGACAAAGCCATTCGCCTCCATGACCCCCAGCAGGTGGTACACACTGGAGCGGGGCAGGTCCAGGCTGGAGGCGATCTGGGAGGCCGCCATGGGCCCGCGCCTGGATGCCAGCAGCTTGAGGATGCGCAGGGTGTTTTCCGCGGCAGGAACCTTTGAAGGCACCTTGGCCGCGGCGCGGGGTCCCGACGAATCGGTGCTTAGTGCAGTGCTCATGGGCAGGAACGGTCCTTCTCGATAGCTGTGTCCGGTATCCCGTACTTAAGCTTGCGCCCCGGGTGGCGCCGTTCGTGATCCATTGTCCTTTGTTATGTCTCGGATACCAGACATGGCGCATTCCAGCGAGCCAGCAATGCTGAACACCGGGACCAGGCGTCGTCCCGCAGCCCGCCTCCGCGCCTCAGCACGAGAGAACGGGCGCCTCCAGCTCTACGAAGTCCAAAAACAGGTTCCACTCCGGAAAAGGGTCGGCAGGAAGCTGACCTTCCAGTGGGCCGGGGTCGTCGGGGACGCTTAGCTCCTCAAGCAAGCCGATGTCTTCAAGCGCGCACACGTCCGCCGCCTCGGTTGCTCCTATTGAGGTTTCGCGTTCCGAGGCGCCGCGGAACGAAGCCGGGAGCCATTGCGGCCAGCGGGCTGGTTCTGAGTCCTGCTGTTCGGGGTCGTAGTGGCGCCCTGTGGGTGAGGTCCAGCCTGGCGGCTCATCCTTGGTGGCCGGGTCGGGGATCCATTGGCTGTGGTGCTTGAGCCGGTGGTGTTTGGGGCAGAGCTGTACCAGGTTGCTGACGTTGGTGGTGCCGCCGTGGTGCCAGGCGGTGAGGTGGTCGGTTTCGTTGTCGGGGGTGCGGTTGGTGCAGCCGGGGAAGGTGCATCTGGCATCCCGCAGCCTGATCCAGCGTTTGATGGCCCCGGTGAGCCGGTAGTTCTTCCTGCCGATTTCCAGGGGCGCCCCGTCCCGTGGGTCGACGAGGACCCGGTAGAACGACTCCGCGCCACCGGCGACGAGTCTGCGGGCCATCGATGCAGGGATCGGGCCGAAACCATCGAGGACTGCTGGTTCGTCAGTGGCTCCGAGGAGGGCGAACACGGGCACGGTGACCAGGACATCGGCCCTCGGCGTGGGGACTTTCCCGAGATCACCGGCATCCCCGGCAGCTTCACCCGGCGCGGTCGCGTGCCCGGCGCCGAGCAGCAGGGATGCGGCGATGTCGGGGCGGAGCTGGGTAAGCGTGCGGGGTTCGTCTGGTCCCTGGAGGCCGCGGGCGGTGGCGGTGGTCCGGTTCCAGATCGCGCAGGCGGTGTCCCCGGGCAGGTAGAGGGAGACCCAGGCCATGCCGTCCCGGTCGGGGGTGTATTCCATCCGCCGGTCCGCCACACCCTTTACATGGCGCTTCTCGATCGATTCCGGATGATGGCGTTCCCGCCACCCACGGACCTTGGCCCGGAACCGGGACGGGACCAGCTGCCCGGGTGCGGCACCCCGGGCAGCATTGGGCGCGGCAGGGTCGAAGAAATGCGTCACCAAAGACGCCGTATCCTCAGCGGTGAGGCTCTCGGTTTCGTCGGCGACGATCCGGGCATGCTGCCACGACATGGTTCCGGCGGACAGCGCCTCGAGCACCAGCGGCTGGGCGCAGATCCGGCGGGACTGCTCCACCAGCGCGCCCGCGGCCGCGGAACTGACGGTCAGGACCCCGGCGATCTCCTCCACCACGGACATTTCCGCGTAGGTGCGGTCATCCACGGACGCGTCCGGCGGGGTCACCGCTTCCTGGAACCCAACCGCGTCGGCAGCATCTTGTGCTTTCACCGCGGCGAGCTGCGCCTCCAACCGGGCAACGAGCTCGAGCCGCTCCAGCCGGATGTCATACCGCCGATGCAACACGTCAACATCAGCACCAACGCCGACCCCGGCGGCCAGGACGGCGTCCTCACGGTCCAGCGAATCCAGGGCAGCGACGGCGGCTTGAACACCCTCCAACGCCACCCCAACACCACCGCTGTTTCCCATACCGACATCATCGCGCGACCCACTGACATTGAAACCGGAGCCATTAGCCGCCAAAGCCACCCGGCGCCACGGTGGCCCACCCGTAAAAGCCCGCGTGCCGCCGTCGTACGCGTATTCGCTGCGCAACCTACTTTTCGCACCCCTAATACCCCGCGCGAAAAGGAACCTGCGCAGCGCAAGAACCTGCCCGCCGCGAAAAGGTGCCACCCACAGTCTGGAACCGAAGACACCAAGCCTCCGTGAGCCTCATCACGAAGGGCCTGGAAATGGTCTGCTGGTTAGCGGCTCCCTCCCAAAGACGAGAAGGTAACTCTATGCAACCCACCCCAACCCGGACGCAAAGTCCGGTGGAAACGCAAAAGCCGGCAGCCGTCGTCGGACAAGTCCTCAACAGGGGCCTCAATGTCCGGCACATCCGCTTTATGGCCTTGGGCTCGGCCATCGGCACGGGCCTCTTCTACGGCTCCGCCTCCGCCATCCAGAAAGCAGGACCGGCCGTCCTGCTGGCCTACATTATCGGGGGCGCCGCGGTGTTCATGGTGATGCGGGCCCTGGGCGAGATGGCGGTGCGGCACCCGGTGTCCGGCTCCTTCAGCCAGTACGCAGGCCGCTACCTTGGGCCCCTCGCCGGGTTCGTAACCGGCTGGACGTACGTGTTCGAGATGGCCATTGTCGCCATTGCCGACGTCACCGCGTTCAGCATCTATATGGGATTCTGGTTCCCGCAGGTTGACCGCTGGATCTGGATCCTGGCCGTCATCTGCTTCCTGGCCGCGCTAAACCTGCTCAGCGTCAAGGTCTTCGGCGAGCTGGAGTTCTGGTTCTCGCTGGTCAAGGTAGCGGCCATCGTCGCCATGATCGCCGGCGGCGCGGCAATCATCGTGTTCGGTTTCCAGGCCGCGGACTCCACCGTGGCGCCCGGCCTTGGCAACCTGGCTGGGCACGGCGGGCTGTTCCCCAACGGCTTCGACGGGCTGCTGGCATCCTTCGCCGTGGTGATGTTCGCCTTCGGCGGGATCGAGACCCTGGGCATCACGGCCGGCGAGGCAGCCGACCCCAAGAAGGTCATCCCAAAGGCCGTCAATACCGTCCCGGTGCGCGTGCTGCTGTTCTACGTCCTCACCCTGGGCGTCCTGATGAGCCTCTTCCCGTGGGACCAGGTAGGCACCAGCGGCAGCCCCTTCGTGCAGATCTTCAGCAGCCTGGGCATTCCCGCAGCACCGCACATCCTCAACGCCGTGGTCATCACGGCAGCGCTGTCGGCGATCAACAGCGACATCTTCGGCGCTGGCCGCATCCTCTTCGGACTCTCCAACCAGGGCCACGCGCCCGCCGCCTTCGGGAAGGTCTCGCGGCACGGTGTCCCCTGGATGACCGTGGTCATGATGGCCGGGATCCTGCTGGTGGGCGTGGTCCTCAACGCCGTCATCCCCGAAGACGTGTTCCTCGTTATTGCCTCCATCGCCACCTTCGCCACCGTCTGGGTGTGGGTGATGATCCTGGCGTCCCACGTGGCCATGAAGCGGGAAATCGCAAGGAAGGGACTGCCGGCGTCGGAATTCCCCTCGCCGTGGTGGCCGGCCGCGTCAGTCCTGACCATCGCGTTCATGGCGCTGGTGATCGCCGTCCTGGGCGCCTTCGAGGACACCCGGATTGCGCTGTACGTGGGCGCCGTGTGGCTGGGGCTGCTGGTCCTGGCCTACCGCCTGTGGATCAAGGGTGACGGACGACGGAGGCCCCACCTTGAGGACGAGACCCCGCCGCTGCAGGTGGTCGGGACCGCAGGGACAAAGGCTTCCGCCGGAAGCAGGCGGGGCTGAGGATAACGTCACTGCAACTCCGCCGTTGCGGCGTTTGGCGCAGAGTGTTCCCCCGGGCCTAGGCAGCCTTGGGGAACACTCCTGCGCCGGCGAGCCCTGAGCGCGGGGCCGTCTCCACTTTGGCGCAGATCCAGCGCCCCAGTTCGGTGGCTGCCAGCGGATCCATCGACGTGGCAAACCCTGCCCGTTCCAACATCCACACCAAGTCTTCCGTGGAGATATTGCCGGCCGCGCCGGGGGCGAACGGGCATCCGCCCAGGCCTCCCACGGCACTGTCAAAGACCCTGACGCCGGCTGCCATGGCCGCATAGGTGTTTGCCAGTGCAGTGTGTCGCGTTTCGTGCAGGTGGGCCCTCAGCGGCACACCCGTTTCGGATACCAGGGCAGCAAAGACCTCGTTGACCTGCCATGGGACGGCGCAGCCGATGGTGTCCGCCAAGGCAACCTCGGCCAGCTGACCTCGTTGCAGTGCCCTGCGGACCACCGAAAGAGCTTGCTCTCCAGGCACGTCACCCTGATACGGACAACCGAAAGCTACGGCGGCCGTAACCGTGACGGGAATGGCGGCAGCGGCGGCGATTCCGGATACTTCTTCCAGCGCGTCCAGGGCGGCGGCGACAGTCGTGTTCTGGTTGGCTGCGGCGAAGGCATCAGTCACGGGCAGGACGTAGTTGATCTCGTCCACGCCCGCGTCCACCGCCCTGTGCGCACCGCGGGTGTTCAGAACCAGGCCGATGTAGCTGGCGCCGGCAGCCCGCGGCACCCCGGCCATGACGGCATCGGCATCGGCCATTTGCGGAACTTTTTTGGGGTTGACGAAGCTCACAGCCTCAATCCGCCTGGCGCCCAAGGCAATCAGATCGTTGATTAGGCGCAGCTTGTCGTGGGTGCTGACCGGAATCTTTTCATTCTGCAGCCCATCCCGGGGACTGACGTCAACGATGGAGACTGAATCTCCGCGAGTACCGGTTCCCGCAATTCCGTTCATCAGATGGCACCTTCGTCCTTGGCATGCTGCAGTTCTTCGTCGTTCAGTTTGAGCAGACCCCCGTAGACGTCGCTGTTGTGGGAGCCAGGCGACAGCGGCCCGTTCCACGCGATGCCGCCGCTGGTCCGGGACAGCTTGGGGATGACGCCCGGCTGGACCACCGCCCCCAACTGTTCATCGGGAACTTCAACCAGCATCCCGCGCGCCCGGAGCTGGGGGTCTTCGAAGATGTCCTCGATGGTACTCACAGTGCTGTTGGGAACAGCGTGCCGGTCAAGGCACGCCACCAGTTCCGAGTGGTTGAAGCCTGCCGCCCATTCGGCGATCAGTTGTTCCAACGCCTCCTGGTTGACTCCCCGGGAAGCATGGTTGCTGTAGAGGGGGTCGGAAGCCAACTCCGGGGTGCCCATTGCAGCAGCCAGCCGCACGAACACAGAGTCCTGGTTGGCAGCGATCACCACCCACTTTCCGTCGCTGGAGCGGAAGATATTCGACGGCGCTATGCCCTTCAGCCCGGAACCGCTGGGGCCGGGCACAATACCTTGAGCCGCATAATCGGGAACGGCACTTTCCAGGAGGGAAAAGCATGCCTCAACAAGGGACACGTCCACGACCTGCCCCGTCCCTCCCCGGGCATCACGCCAATACAAGGCCAGCAGGATTCCCTGCAGCGCATAGAGCGACGCCAGGCTGTCCCCCAGCGAAATGCCCGTCCGTGGCGGAGCCTGGTCCGGGTAGCCGTTGAGGTGGCGCAGGCCGCCGCGGGCCTCTGCCACGGACGCGTAACCCGGCTTGTTGGCATCCGGTCCGGTCTGGCCGTAGCCGGAAACCCTGGCGATGACCAGGCCTGGGTTGCTTTGCCAAAGCACATCGGGGGCGAACCCCAGTTTTTCGAGTGTTCCAGGGCGGAAATTCTCGAGGATGACGTCGGCTTCCCTGCAGAGTTCCAGGAACAGTTCACGTCCGCGGGGCGACTTGAGGTCCAGCGTCACGCATTTCTTCCCCCTGGACTGGACTGACCACCAGAGCGTGTGGCCATGCACCCGGGCGCGCCCCCATTCCCGCATGGGGTCTGGACGGTCGGGTGACTCGATCTTGATGACTTCCGCGCCAAAGTCTGCGAGCTGCCGTCCTGCAAACGGGCCTGCGATAAGTGATCCGAGCTCCAGGACACGCACGCCGGTCAACGGGCCGCCGGCCTTTTCCATGGCAGCGCCAGGGGCAGGTGCAGCGCTGGGCCCTGTCCACGACCGTCCGCCAGGTCCAGCGTCTGCGTCCTGCCCGGCGCGCATGCCGTCAGGGGGTGCGGTCTGGGAAGTTTCCACCATCTTTGGGACTCCTGTTCTGACGGCAACCGGTGCCCGGGCCGCGTTGCCCGGCCTGCCGTGGGATCGCGAAGCATCGTTGGCACGACAACTCATATTGTGGACCTAAATTCACAATGTGGATAGAGGGAGGTGAAATCGTCGCTACTGCGGGATGGTGCCTCCGATGACCCTGGTACCCTCTTCCGCGGCCGCCAGCACCTGTTCCACCCAGGACGCGCAGACGTCGAAGGGCATCCTCAGGGCGGGCCCCATCACCGTAAGAGCGCCGAAGAGTTCGCCCTGCGGGCCGAAAATCGGCGCCGAGATGCCGCTGGCGCCGGACACACGCTCACCGGTGGTGATGGCGAAGCCGTCCGCGCGGGCTTTGGCGACCGATTCTTCCAGGCTCGCGGCATCGGTGATGGTCTGGTCGGTCAGTGATGCCAGGCCCGACCGGTACACCCGCTCGGCAACTTCCGGATTCCAGGCCAGCAGGACCCGCCCCGCCGCACCCACGTGCAGCGGCATGATTTCACCGACACTTACCGCCCGCCGGAGCATGCGGCGGGTCTCGGCAAGGGCGATGCAAACCCGTTTCCCTTGGGATTCGCGAAAGATGCAGGCGGTCTCGCCCAGCTCGTCACGAAGCCTTCGCAGCACGGGCGTCAGCAGCTCCAGGAAATCCAGCCCCTGGGTTGCCGGTGCCGCCCAGTGGGCCATCCGCACCCCCACCCGGTACCGGTCTCCGTGCCTGTCCAGAATCCCTTCCTGCACCATGTTCGCCACAAGGCGCTGGACGGTGGAGTGCGGTACCCCGGTGCTGGATCGGATCTCGGCCAGCGACAGCTCGGGCTGCGCGAGGGAGAAAGCATCGAGGATGGCCGTGATCTTCCGCAGGACCAACAGGGGCGTGGCCGACGTTTCGCTGGAGCTCATGGGGAAAGTGTATGAGCCGAGGGGTCGTTGAGTGTGACCGAAGTAACTGTTAGCATCAGGTCCACATCATGATGGAGAACCCACGATGTGGCAGGAAGGACCTGCCGACGAGTAACACCACCAGAGACCGCACGCAGGTCTCCGGACGCGGACCGATGCACCACTTTCGTTCCGACAGCGTGGACCAACAGGGGGAAACAAACGGCCGGAGTTGGCCGGGAAGAGGCAAAGATGCCAGCTGCACAGCCAGCCACGTCCGGATATGCCGTGGAGCTCACCGGGTGCACCAAACAATTTCCAACATCCGGGGGCGAGACCTACTTCGCAGTCCGCGACATTGACCTGAAGGTGGAACCCGGCCGCTTCGTCTCGATCGTCGGCCCGACGGGATCAGGCAAGTCCACCATCGTGAACATGGCAGCAGGGCTTCTGACTCCCAGCTTCGGAGAGGTCAAGAGCTTCGGAGAGCCGGTGGCGGGAGTGAACCGCCGGGCGTCCTACATGTTCCAGCAGGACGCCCTGCTGCCGTGGAAAACGGTCATCGACAACGTCAGCCTGGGCCTGACCATGGCCGGCGTCTCCAAGGCGGAGGCCCACTCGGAATCGC
The DNA here is from genome assembly GCF_039907755.1 of Pseudarthrobacter sp. CC12. Taxonomy (NCBI): domain Bacteria; kingdom Bacillati; phylum Actinomycetota; class Actinomycetes; order Micrococcales; family Micrococcaceae; genus Pseudarthrobacter; species Pseudarthrobacter sp. CC12. Next base: position 171,581 of record NZ_JARDJH010000006.1, read on the forward strand.
GGCGCTGGCTCGAAAAGGTGGGCCTCAAGAACTTCGCGGACCGCTATCCGCACCAGCTCAGCGGCGGCATGCGCAAGCGCACGGCCATCGCACAGGCCTGGATAGTGAACCCGGACATTCTCCTCATGGACGAGCCATTTTCAGCCCTCGACGTCCAGACCCGCCAGATCATGGAAAACGAACTCCTGCAGCTTTGGCAGGAATCCGGCAAGGCAGTGGTCTTCATTACCCACGACCTCGACGAAGCGATCGCATTGTCCGATGAAGTGGTCATTCTGGGAGCCGGCCCCGGGAGCAGGGTGGTGGGAAGCTACCAAATCGACATCCCCCGCCCGCGCGACCTGCTGGATATCCGTGACGACCCCCGGTTTGTGGCGCTGCACCGCGAGATCTGGGGCCGCCTGAAAGTCGAAGTTTCAAAGACCTACGAAAACGCTATGGCGGAGGAAGGTGAAGCGGCGTGACCATACTCGGTTCACGGAGGCCCGGGTCCCGCGGGAACGGCTCTCCCGGCGGCACCCAGGACCGCAGGCCCGCCAGCCGGCCGGCCCGCCGGGGAGAAATGTCACCCTTGGCCATGCGGAGCATCCAGCTCCTCCTCACGGTTCTCGTCCTGGGAGCGTGGGAGGTCCTGGGACGGGCCGGGGTGATCGACGAATTCTTCTTCCCCCTCCCTTCGGACATCTTCCAGACCGTATGGCTCTGGGTGTCCTCAGGGTTCGTATTCCCCCACCTTTGGGTGACCATGCAGGAAGCCATCCTCGCCTTCCTGGTGGGAGCCGCCGTCGGACTCCTCCTGGGCTTTATCCTCGCCCGCGTCCGCTTCCTTGAGCGGCTGCTGGACCCCTTCCTCCAGATGTTCAATGCGCTCCCGCGCGTGGTCCTGGCTCCGATTTTCCTGCTGTGGTTCGGCCTTGGCATCTGGTCCAAGGTCGCCTTCGGCTTCACCCTGGTGTTCTTCATCGTCTTCTTCAACACCCTGGAAGGGGTCAAGAGCGTGGACCGGGTCCTGGTGGACAACGCCAGGATGCTGGGGGCCAGCGAAAAGCAGCTCCTGCGCCACGTCTTCATCCCCAGCGCCCTGACCTGGATCTTCTCGAGCCTGCATATCAGCGTCGGCTTCGCCATTACCGGCGCAGTGGTGGGCGAGTACCTTGGCGCGTCGGGAGGCGTCGGATATGCCATCGCCCAGGCCCAGGGCGTGTTCGACACCAAGGGCGTGTTTGCGGGGATGTTCATCCTTATGATCGTCGTCCTGATCATCGACCTCCTCGTCAACCGCCTGGAGCGGCACCTGCTCAGGTGGCGCCCGGTCCGGTCTTCCTGACCCCTGGCCCCGACCGGCCCAAGAGCTGCTTTACCTGCGCTGAAACTCAACAACCCGCCTGAAAGGGACACTCATGACACAGAAAGCAACCCGGCGCCGTGGCCGGGTCCTCCTCCGGCCACTGACCCTGATTGCGTCGGTTGCCTTGGCGCTCTCAGCCTGCGGCGCACCCGCGGCGGCCCCTCCCGGCCAAAGCGGATCGGCCACTGCCGGCGGCGGGGGCGGTGGCAAGGTGGTGATTGGCGTCGGCGGACAGACCCTCCTGACCTACCTCCCGACCACGTTGGCCCAGCAACTTGGGTACTACAAGGATGAGGGCGTGGATGTTGAGCTCCAGGACCTCCAGGGCGGCTCCAAGGCCCTGACCGCCATGATCGGCGGCAGCACCACCGTGACCAGCGGGTACTACGAGCACACCATCCAGATGCAGGCCAAGAACCAGCAGATCAAAGCGTTCGTGGACATGGGCCAGTCATCCGGCCTGGCCCTGCTGGTGTCCCCGAAGAACGAAGGCCAGATCAAGTCCATCGCGGACCTGAAGGGCAAGAATGTGGGCGTCACAGCTCCGGGTTCTTCCACCGACATGTTCGTGAAGTTCCTGCTGGCCAAGAACAACATGCAGCAGTCTGATGCAGCTGTTTCCGCCATCGGCGCCGGCTCATCTGCCGTTGCCGCTGTTGAGCAGGGCCAGGTCGACGCCGCAGTGATGCTCGAACCGGACGTCTCAGTGCTTACCAAGCGCATCGGCCACAACCCAGTGGTCCTGGAGGATGTCCGCAGCTCCGAGGGCCTGAAGGAAGTGTTCGCCACCGATTCCTGGCCTTCCGCCTGCCTGTACGCCAAGACTGACTGGCTCAACCAGAACAAGGACACCGCCACCAAGCTGGCCAAGGCCATCAAGCGGACCCTGGAGTACATCAACGGGCATTCGGGGGCAGAAATCGCGGCCAAGATGCCGGAAAACTTCGCCGGCGGCGACAAGGATCTCTACGCCAAGGTCATCGATGACCTCAAGAAGACTTTGAGCAAGGACGGCACTTTTACCGACGACGGCGTCCAGGCAGTCCTGAAGACCCAGCAGGTGGCCAACCCTGACGTGGGAAACAAGGACATCAAGCTTGCCGATACGTACACCAACGACCTGGTTAAGTAACCCGAGGGAAGCACAACCGGCGCAGCGAACAACGTCCCAGCCCGCCTAAGAGACAGAGAAAAAGGTGCCCGGCCCCCAATGGGGAACGGGCACCTTTCAGTTCGGCTGTCCTACGCGGCAGCAGCGGCGGCCCGCACCGCCTGGCCAAGGGACGTCGTCGGGCGGCCGATCAGCCGCCGGAGGTCGCCGGTGCTGACCAGGAGGTCGCCGCGGGCAATGCCCATGTCGGAATCCGCCAGGATCTCCGCAAAGGCTTCCGGCACACCCACGGACGCGAGCAGTTCCGCATAGTCCCCCGCGGGCAGGTCGTTGTAGCTGACGGCCTTCCCGGTGGCCGCGCTGATCTCCGCAGCGAGGTCCGCCATGCTGAAGGCCTTGTCGCCGCCAAGCTCGTAAACCTTGCCGGCCTGGCCGTCGGCCACCAAAACCGCGGCAGCCGCGTGGGCATAGTCGGCCCGGGCAGCGGCGCTGACCTTGCCGTCACCGGCGCTTCCCGCAACAGCGCCCTGCGCAAGCGTTCCGGGCAGCTGCTCCGTGTAGTTTTCCAGGTACCAGCCGTTGCGCAGCAGCACGAACGGAACCCCGGACTCACGCAGCAGCGCCTCGGTGGCCTTGTGCTCGTCGGCCAGCAACATGGACGTGGTGTCCGCGTTGGCGATGCTGGTGTAGGCCAGCAGCTCCACGCCCTCGGCCTTGGCCGCTTCGATAACGGTGCGGTGCTGGTCAACCCGCTGTCCCACTTCGCTGCCGGAGATCAGGAGCACCCGCGTGGCACCCTTCAAGGCAGCGGCAACCGATCCGGCGTCGGCGTAGTCCATCGGCTGTACGCGTACCCCGCGCTCCACGAAGTCCGCCAGCTTCGCCACGGACCGGCCGGCCGCGACAATATTCCCGGCCGCCACCCCACGCTCCAGGAGTGCTTCAAGAACGTGGCGGCCCAACTGGCCAGTGGCGCCTGTAACAACAATGCTCACGATGATTCCTTTCGGGATTTTGCTCTGTCGAAGGGCACAACCGGCCCGTCGGCGGATAACTTCCCAAAAGTGAGTACGCACTTTGAAGTAAGGTACTGACCCTGGAGTAAGCTTGTGGCATGCGAGCCGCCCCCCCTGCCCATGGCCTTTGACGACGGCGTGTTCCCGGCCGGGTGCCCCAGCCGGACACTGCTCGACCACGTCACCAGCAAATGGGGCGTCCTGCTCCTCATTGCCCTGTCGGAGGGCGAACAGCGGTGGAGCGACCTGCGGCGGCGGGCCGAGGGCATCAGCGAGAAGATGCTGGCACAAACGCTGAAGACCCTGGAGCGCGACGGCCTGGTCAGCAGGAAAGCCCAGCCTGTCATTCCGCCCCGGGTGGACTACAGCCTCACCGACCGGGGCTACGAACTGAGTGCGCTGCTGGTGCCTCTGGCAGCCTGGGCTTTTGACCACGCCGAAGAGATCATCAACGGGGCCGTCCCGGCCAAGTAGTCGCAGCACCGGAAAATAAGTACCTGTTACCGGTGTGGCTGGTGTGAATAGCGCTTAGCGTAGCCGTACGGTGGCGGCCGGAATGGGAGGACCATCCTCCGCTGGGAGCATTCGGCCAACCAGCACCGTTAGCAGGCGGCAGGCTGCCGCTTGAAGGAGTTGGTCACATGGCCAGGGACTACGCACAGGATCTTTCCGGCATGGGCCGGCCCGTCAGCCTGGGGTCCGCCCTTTCCGGGGCATGGGGCCGCACGTTGACGGCTTTCGGACCCCGCTGCCCTTACCGGGTAGGGGACACCGTCATAGGCGACGACCCCTTCAGCGGCAGGCGCGAAGGGGTCGTCGTGTGGCAGGACCGCCGGTCAGTGGGAGTGAAGACCCCGTACGGCGTCTTCTTCTTTGACCACCGGCTGGTCAAACCCCTGGACTGAAGTACTAACGGGCCGACCAGCCACCGTCCATGGTGTAGCTGGCGCCGGTGACCATGCCGGCGGCCGGGGACGCCAGCCAGGCCACCAGGGACGCCACCTCGTCCGGCTCCACCAGGCGCTTGATGGCGGCTTCGGTGAGCATCACCTTCGCCAGGACCTCGGACTCCGGGATGCCGTGCATCTTGGCCTGGTCCGCGAGCTGCTTCTCCACCAAAGGCGTGCGCACGTATCCGGGGTTGACGCAGTTCGACGTAACACCGTGCGGTCCCCCTTCAAGCGCGGTCACCTTGCTGAGCCCTTCCAGGCCGTGCTTGGCCGAGACATACGCGCTTTTGAACGGAGAGGCGCGCAGTCCATGAACCGAGGACAAGTTGATGACGCGGCCGAACTTGTTGGCGTACATGTGCGGCAGGGCAGCCCGGATGAGCAGGAACGGGGCCTCCAGCATCAGGCTGATAAGCCGGCGGAAGTCTGCGGGATCGAACTCCTCGATGGGGTTGATGCGCTGGATGCCGGCGTTGTTGACCAGGATGTCGCAGTCAAGGCTCAGCGCGGCCAGGGCGTCGACGTCCAACAGGTCCACTTCCCAGGCGCTGCCGCCCACCTCATCGGCGAGGGACGTTGCGGCGGCGGCATCGACGTCGGCCACCACAACTTTCGCTCCGCGCGCCGCCAGTGCGCGCACGCAGGAGGCCCCGATTCCGCTGGCACCGCCGGTGACCAGCGCCTTGCGTCCATTCAACGTGTTGTCCATTCCAGTTCTCCTTGTGTACAGCCAACGACTTGCGCGCCCGGACGGTCCAGCGGCCGGGTCAACCCAACAGCCAGGTCAGCGGCGTCCAGCGGTCAGCAGCCCCTCGCGGGCCGCGTCTTCCTGGTCCACGTCCTCCAGGGCAATGCCCTTGGTCTCCTTCAGGCTTAGCACGGCCACCGTGGTGATGGCACAGGCCACCACCAGGTAGATGGCGGTGGGCAGCCACGAACCCGTGTCCTTCAGCCACTGGGTGGCCAGCAGCGGCGCCAGCGAACCGGCGAAGATGGACGTCACCTGCGAGCCGAGGGATGCGCCGGAGTACCGCATGCGGGTGGGGAACATCTCGGCCATGATGGCGGGCTGGCCCGCATACATCAGGCCGTGCAGGCACAGGCCGATGGTCACGGCCAGGACGATGACGACGGCGTTCCTGGTATCGAACATCGGGAAGGCGAAGAACGGCCAGGTGGCACCCAGGATGGCGCCGGCCAGGTAAACGGGCTTGCGGCCAATCCGGTCCGCGAGGCGGCCGTACTGCGGAATGATGGCGAAGTGGATAAGGTGCGCGATCAGCAGCGCCAGCAGGAGCGAGGAAGTGTCGTACTTGTGCACGCTCTTGAGGTACACGATCGCGAAGCTGACCACCAGGTAATACATGATGTTTTCCGCGAACCGCAGGCCCATGGCCTGGAAGATGCCCTTGGGGTACTTGCGCAGGACCTCGAAGACGCCGTAGCTGACGGCCTGTTCCTTCTCCACCAGTTCCTTGGCTTCGAGGAAGATGGGCGATTCGCTGACGTTGGTGCGGATGTAGTAGCCCACGAAGACGATCACTGCGGAGAGCCAGAACGCCACGCGCCAGCCCCAACCGAGGAAGGCCTCGCTGCTCAGGGTGGTGGACATGATGTACAGCACCAGGGTGGCCAGGAGGTTGCCCACCGGGACGGCCGCCTGGGGCCAGCTGGACCAGAAGGCGCGGGTCTTGTTGGGGCTGTGTTCGGCCACCAGGAGCACGGCACCGCCCCATTCGCCGCCCAGCGCGAAGCCCTGGATGAAGCGCAAGGCCACTAGCAGCGCAGGGGCCAGGTACCCGATGTCGGCGAAGCCCGGCAGGCAGCCCATCAGGAACGTGGAAACACCGATGATGATGATGGTGAGCTGCAGCGTGGGCTTCCGGCCCAGCTTGTCGCCGATCTGGCCAAAGACGATGCCGCCCAGCGGGCGGGCGATGAAGCCCACGGCATAGGTCAGGAACGCCTGGATGATCCCGTCCAGGTCGTTGCCTGTGGCGGGGAAGAAGTACTTGCCGAAGACCAGCGTGGCCGCGGTGGCGTACAGGAAGAATTCGTACCATTCCACCACCGTGCCCACCATGGAGGCGGCGACAATCTTCTTCAGGCCCGTTCCCTTGGGTGCATGCCCGGCGTCGTTCGCCAGGCCTTGCTCAATGCTCATGGTTCTCCTCAGTGTCCACATTGACACGTGCTGTGATCTCCAGCACAAGTGACTCAGATGAGTATTGCTGCACAGGTCCGGCTCTTCAATGGCCAAAGAGGCAGTCAACGTGTGCACAATTGCAGATATGAACGCGAACCCCGATGACCTGCTGGTGCTCCTGGCGGTGTCCCGCTCCGCCAGGTTCACGACGGCGGCCCAAGCCTTGGGCCTGAACCACACCACCGTCTCGCGCAGGATCGCCGCGCTCGAGAAGTCCCTGGGCGGCCGGGTCCTGTCCCGTGCCGCGGGCGGCTGGGAACTCACGGAGCTTGGCGAACGCGCCGTGCGGGCGGCCGAACAGGTGGAGGCGGTGCTGGGCACGCTGGGACCGGGCGGCCAGGCACCCGACCCGATTGCCGGCGTCGTGCGCATGACCGCGACGGATGGCTTCAGCGCCTACATTGCCGCCCCTGCCGTGGCACGGCTGCGCCGGGACCATCCGGGCCTGAGCGTGGAGGTGGTCACCATGACCCGCCGGGCGCTGCAGCAGCGGTCAGGGCTGGACATCGAAGTGGTGGTGGGCGAGCCGCAGGTGCACCGCGCGGAGGCCATCCGCCTGGGCGATTACCGGCTGGGCATGTATGCCTCCCGCGCCTACCTTGCAGAGTATGGGACACCCGCCACCGTGGCCGAACTCAACGGGCATCCGCTGGTCTACTTCGTGGACTCGATGCTCCAGGTGGACGACCTCGATGCGCCGCGGCGGCTCGTTCCCGCCATGAAGGACGGCCTGACCTCCACCAACGTGTTCGTCCATGTCGAGGCCACCCGTGCCGGCGCCGGCGTCGGCTTCCTGCCGTGCTTCATGGCCGACCTCCACGACGACCTGGTCCGCCTGCTGCCCGAAAAGATCGGCGAACTGCTCCCCTACTGGATGGTCCTGCGTCCGGACTCACTCCGCCGCCCTGCGGTGGCCGCCGTCGTGCAGGCCCTCAGGGAACGGATGTCCGAGCACCGCGATGCACTCCTGGGCCGCTGAAGACGATAACTGCGTGGGCCCACGCCCCCCGGGTTCCCTGGCCGTGCTTGCGGGGTCAGGGTGCGGGTGCGTCGTGGCGGACCGGAGCCCCCGCCGCGAATGCCCGCACCTGGTCGTCATCCCACAGGTGCGCCGGGACGGCCCCGCCGAGGAGCCGGCGGCGAAGCTGCGGATCGTCCCCGAAGGGCACGTCGCTGCCGGCCATCACCATGTTTCCGTACCGCCGGCCCTTCAGCATGGCGGGATCGGCAATGATCACCGTGTGCTTGAAGGCGGCCGCAATGGTGGCCGCGTCCTCCCGGGCGTTCTTCAGGTCCGGGGCGTCACCGGAATTGGCAACATACAAGCCGCCCGGCGCCAGGACCCGCTTGGCGTGCTGGTTGAATTCGGCGGTGGTGAGGGGCCGGGGGGTGAATGCTCCCGCGAAGACGTCGCGGATAATGAAGTCCCTGGTGTGCTCCGTGAGGGTTTCGGTCACGGCACGGGCCTCCCCCACGCGGATCCGCAGCAGGGGCGCCTTGGGAAGGTCGAACCAGCCGCGCACGTACTCGGCGAGCTTCCCGTCCAGCTCCACCACCACCTGCCGCGCATCGGGGTAGGCGGCGGAGAAGTAGCGGGCCAGGGAGCAGGCACCGCCGCCCAGGTGCAGCCCGCGCAGCTTTGCTGCGGAGACGTCCGACGGCGGCCACCGCGACTCAATGAGCGCCGCCATCCACCGCATGTACTCAAAGTCCAGGAACAACGGGTCGGCCAGGTCAATGTGCGAGCTCATGACGCCGTTGATCTTCAGGAGCCAGCCGGTGGAGTTGTCCTGGTCGGCGATGAGGTCACAGTCGCCCGTATCGATGTAGTAGACGCCCTCTGCCGGACCGTTCACCACAGCCCCCTTGGGAACCTCAACCACACCGGCTGCCGGGCGTCCGGCCCGGTTCGCCGACCGTCCGCGTTTCGCCATTGCCCGTTGCCCCGCTTCAGTCCGTGTGAGTTGTACAGGGTCAACCCTAGTTGCTGCCCGCCATTGGAGCTGAAGCGGGGCAACGGTCCCGGAAGCCCGCACCGCCTGATGGAAGGCTGGTGGTCTGCGGCGGCGGGGTCAACAATGACAGGATGGAATACACAGCGAGGGTGGCTTCATCCGTCCAGTTCGTCTCGGAGCTGGACAGGTCCGTGACCTTCTACCGGGACCTGTTCAACTGCGTGGAAACCATACGCTCGGCCGACGCGGCCCTCCTCCTGGCGCCCGGAGGCTTCGAGCTCTACCTCATTGAACGCGGCCCCCGTGAGGAGCACTACTCGGATGGCCTGGGGCAGCACCTGCTGATGTGGGCGACAGACACCGCTGAGGGCCTGGCGTACTTCGAGCGGGCGCTGAAAGACCTGGGGCGCTATACGGAAACCCGCGCAAAGGGCGGCGTTACCGTCGTCGAAGGCCGGGATCCCGACGGTATCCGCGTCATCGTCACCCACCCGGATCCGGCAGAAAAACCCCGTTCGGTCCTGGACAGCCACCTGTACAGCTGAGGCGAGTCCCCGAGGGGGCTGGAGGGTCAGTTGCCGAAAGCGGGGGGCGCGACGACGTCGGGCCGCGCCTCGGCTTCGTCCCTCGGCTGCCGCCGGGACGGGCCCACTGCTACGGTGCCGTGGCAGCCCCCTGGCCGTCGCGGATCCGATTCACCACGGCAGTGGTGGACCGTTCAGCCACGTAGTCCAGGATGGCCACGCGGCCGCCGTATTCTTCCACCGCGGGCGTCTCGGCCAGCATTTCGGGCGTGTAGTCCCCGCCCTTGGCGTACACCTCGGGCCGGAGCAGGCGGATCAGCGGGGCGGCCGTGGGGGTGTCGAACACTGTCACGTAGTCCACGCAGCTCAGCGCCGCCACCACCGCTGCCCGGTCCGCCATGGTGTTGATGGGCCGGCCGGATCCCTTGAGCCGGCGGACGGAATCGTCGCTGTTCAGCGCCACCACCAGGATGTCGCCCAGCTGCTTGGCCTGGTTGAGGTACCGGGTGTGGCCACTGTGCAGGACGTCGAAGCAGCCGTTGGTCAGCACGATCCGCTGCCCCTGGGCGCGGTGCAGCTCCAGTTGGCGCTCCAGTTCCTCCTCGCTCAAGGCCGTATCGGCGAACGCCTCCAGGTACCGGCTGAGCTGGGCGGTACTGCACACCGAAGTGCCGGGCTGGTGGACCACCACGTCGGCGGCCGACTGTGCCAGGTCCAGGCTGGCCGTCAGTGGGAGGCCTGCGGCACGGGCCAGCGTCAGGGCCGCCACGAACGTATCGCCTGCCCCGGACGCCTGCTTTTCGGCAGCCGGCCGCGCCCACGTCCGGTGCCGCACGCCGTCGGGCGTCAGCAGGACGGTTCCGTCCCGGTCCAGGGTGACCACCAACGCACGCGCGCCGGTGCTGGCCAGCAGGTCTGCAGCAGCGCCGCCTACGGCCTCCACCCTGCCCTGCCCCTCCGGCAGCCGGCGGTCGAGCAGCCGCGCGGTTTCCTGGGCATTCGGCGTCACCAGGTCCGGCTGCAGGGCCGCCCACGGCCGCGGGTCGTGGGCGTCAACCACCACCAGTGGCCGGCCTTCCCCGGTCCAGTTCCCCAGGGTTCCCGCCAGTGCGGCGCGGACGGGGCCTGCCACTACCCCGGTCCCGTAATCGCAGACCAGCACGGCGTCCTGGCGTTCGACGGCGGCCCGCACCGAGGCGGCGAGCGCGGCCAGGGCGTCGGCCGGGACAGTGCCGGCCGAGTCGTCGAGGCGCAGCATCACCTGGCCGCCGCTGCTGATCCGAATCTTGGTGGTGGTGACCATATCCGGGTGGGTGTGGAGGTGCCGGACGTCGATGCCGGCGGCGGCAAGCTGCCCGCGCAGGTCCTCGCCGGCGTCGTCAGTGCCGATGATGCCGGCCACTGCCACCTTCGCTCCCAGGGCCGCAAGGTTCATGGCGGTGTTGGCCGCCCCACCGGGAACCGATTCGCGGGTTTGGATGTCCACGACGGGCGCGGGAGCTTCCCGGCAGAGCCGTTCGATGCTGCCGCTCCACCAGCCATCGAGCATCACGTCGCCGATCACCAGGATGGAGGGGTTTTCGGCGGCCAGCCTTCCCGGCAGCCAGTCAGACAGCGCCCGCTGGGTTGAGAGGTCGATGGAGTCCGGGGACGCATTCATGGCTGGTCCACTTCGGCACGGCCGGCCCGTGCATAGGCCGGCGGAGCTTCGATGTGCACCACCTTGACCTGCGTGAATTCGTCCAGCAGCTCGGGCCCGTAGCCGAACCCGGCGCCGCTCTCCCCGCGGGGCTGGGCTGCCCCGCCCGGAGCGCCGCCAAAGACCGCGTTGACCTTGACCGTTCCCACCGGCAGCGCGGCCACGGCCTGCTGGATGTGCGCAAGGTTGCTGCTCAGGACGGTGGCGGCCAGGCCGTACCTGCCGCTGCACGCCAGGCGCAGGCCGTCGTCGAACGTGTCCACCACCTGGACCGGGGCCACCGGGCCGAACGTTTCCTCCGCCATTACCTGCATTCCTTCGGTGCAGCCGACCAGAACGGTGGCGGGGTAGAAGGATCCGGGCCCGTCCGGCAGTGCACCGCCTTCCACGGCACGGGCGCCGCGGTCCAGGGCCTCCGCAACATGCCCGTGGACGGCGTCGCGCATCCGTAGGTCAACCAGCGGCGCCACGGATCCGTTGCTGTTCCGGAGGGCAGCCTCGGCTTCGAGTGCGCTGCAGAACGCCTCGGCGATGTCTTGATGGACGTAGATGCGTTCCACGGCGGTGCAGATCTGGCCGCTGTTGCTGAAGGCGCCGATGGCGGCCTGTTCCGCAGCCCACGCCGGGTCCACGTCGCGGTCCACCACCAAGGGATCGTTGCCGCCGTTTTCGCGGATGACGTGGGCACCGGTACGGGCTCCTGCCTCCGCGATCCGGGCACCTGAGGCGCTGGAACCGACGTGGGCGAGCACGTCCACGTCCGCCCGGGACAGGGCTGCCCCCACCCCTGCGCCGCCGGAGAGGGTCAGGAAGACGCCGGCGGGAAAGGCCGGTGCCAGGACTTCGCCCAGCGCCTCCCCCAGCCGGGGGCAGCGCTCGCTGGGCTTGTGGATGACCGCGTTGCCCGTCACCAACGCGGCCCCGATCAGGCCGCAGGCTACTGCCACCGGGTCATTCCAGGGGGTCAGCAGGACGGCCACGCCGCGCGGCTCGGCGATGGTGTAGTCGGAGGCGAGCCGGCTCCCGCGGAGGCTGTGGCCGCGGTGCACCGGGCCCAGTTCGGCATACTGCTCAAGGGTGGATACGGCGGCGGCGATTCCGGCAAGCGCTTCTTCTTCGGGCCGCCCGGTTTCGCTGGCATTCAGCCCGGCGAGCTCCCGGCCGGCAGCATCCAGCGCCTTGGCGGCGGCGCGAAGGGCCGCGCCGCGCTCGGCCGGAGCTGTCGCCGCCCAGCCGGGCGCAGCTCTGCGGGCCACGTCCACGGCATCATTCACTGCGTCCGGGCCCGCCTGGGGCACCGTCCAGAGCACTTCACCGGTCCGCGGGTCCTGGATGGTGATGCCGGCGCCCTCGACTGTTTCCTTGCCTGCGGTTGTTTCAGTGGCTGTGGTGGGCATGGTGTGTTCCTCCCGCCTTTCGGTGCTGGTATGTCGTGTGCTGGTGGTCCGGCTGTGCCGCCAGGGTGTGGCGGCCTGTGCCCGGTTTAGGGCCAGGAGCCCTCTTCCTCGTGGCAGATCAGCATTTCCCTGACCTCGCAGCCGGTGGGCTGGTTCAAGGCGAACAGGATGGCCTGTGCGGTGTTGGCGGGATCGTTGAGCCGGGAATCGTCCTGCGGTTTGTACTGCTCGGTCCGGTCATCGAAGAACCGGGTCTTCATGCCGCCCGGAATCATGGTGGTCACGCCGATTTCCCCTCCGGTTTCCGCAGCCAGCGCGTGGCTGAATCCCACCACGCCGAACTTGGAGGCGCAGTACGCGGTGGCATCAGCCACGGCGCGTTTGCCCAGGGTGGAAGCTATGGTGACCACGCGCCCGTGGCTTTCCTTCAGGTACGGCAGGGCGGCGCGCACGGTGGAAACGGTGCCCATCAGATTGACCCCGATGACCTTCTCCCACTCGGTGGCTTCGACGTCGGCGAGCTTGCCGCAGCGGTCGATCCCTGCCGCGGTAACCACCGCGTCGAGGCCGCCGAGGGTTTCCGCGGCTTCCCGGACTGCGTGCTCCACGGCAGCACGGTCAGCGACGTCCACTTCGAACGCCTTGACGCCGGAGACGGTACTGATGTCGCGGTCCAGGACCACCGGAGTGCCACCGGAGCGGAGGACTGCTTCGACGACGGCGGCCCCCAGTCCGGAGGCACCTCCGGTGACCAGGACGCGTCCGGGCGTGGTGGCAGCAGTTGCGGTTGGTTCTGCGGTCATGGTGTTCCTTTCAGTGGGAAAACAAGACAGAAAAGGGAAGTGGTTCAGCTGACCTTGGCGAGCGCGTCAGCCAGGCCGGTGGTGGAGCGGGCCGGGTGGAAGGGAACGGTAAGGCAGCGGCCGCCCCACCTTTCCACCAGGTCGGCCTCGGGCAGGCGGGCTCCCTTGTAGTCGCCGCCCTTGACCCAGATGTCGGGGCGGAGCCGGTCCAGGGCGGCTTCCGGGGTGTCCTCATCGAAGACCATCACCGCGTCCACGCATTCCATCGCAAGGAGCAGTTCGGCCCTGTCGTGCTGGCCGATGATGGGACGCTGCGGGCCTTTGAGCCGCCGCACCGAGTCATCCGAGTTCAGGCAAACGATGAGGCAGTCCCCCAACCCGCGGGCTGCGGTGAGTGACCGGACGTGGCCGGCGTGGATCAGGTCGAAGCAGCCGCCGGTGGCGACCACCGTCCCGCCGCGCTCGCGCACGGAACGGGCCAGGAGCACGGGTTCGGTGGTGCGCCGGCCGGCAGCCGGCGCCGGATGTCCGGCGGCAGCGTCGGCCCCTGCAGTGTCCGGCAGGGCCGAGACGCCCCCGGCCGCCAGGAAGTCGGCGGCATCGTGGACTGCCAGCGCGGCAGCTTCCGGAAGGTCGCTGCCGGCCAGGAGGTGCACGGCGAGGCTGGCTGCCAGGCGGTCGCCGGCCCCGCAGGGGTCGCCGGCTTCCACCCTTGGCGCGGGGACGGCCCGGGCAGAGGTATCACCCTGCCGGAGCAGGACCGCCCCTTCCTCGCCCCTGGTCACCAGCACGGCCCGGCTGCGCCACCGCTGGAGCAGAATTTCCGCCACGGTGTCTGCCGAGCCTGCAGCGCTTCCGGAACCAGCTTGGACGGCTTTGGTTGCTTCAGAAATGTTCGGTGTCACCACGGCAACCCCGGGCACCGGTTCCGGCCCTGAAGGGTGCGGGTCCCACACAATGGGGACCTCACCCGCCAGCCGGCCCAGCAGCGCGCGGAGCCGGGGGTTGGCCGCCAGCCCCCTGCCGTAGTCGGCAACGATGACCACGCCGGCCTGTTCCACGGCGCGGAGCATCGCCGGGCTCACGTCCGGAACCGGCGTCTTTTCACAACCCTGGTCGAAGCGGACCACCGGATGCGAACCCGCCCGGACCCGGGTTTTGACGGGCGAGGGATAGCCACTGGTGCCCGCGACGAGCTGCACCCCGGCCAGGTGTGCACGCAACTGGCTGCCGGCGTCGTCATTGCCAAGGACCGTCACCAGAGTGACGGGCCAGCCGTCCTGGGCCAGCATGCGCGCCACCAGGCCTGCGCCGCCTGCGCGGCGTCGGACACCCGAAATGTCCACCACGGGAACGGGGGCATCCGGGCTGAGCCTGGTGGCCTCACCTGAAAGGTCGACGTCGAGCATCACGTCTCCCACGACGACGACCCTCATGCCCGGCCCCCTCTCGGGAACCCGGACACTACGGACGGGGTGTGCCGGGCAACCTCAAGGTCGAAGGCCCGGCAGATGGCATGCAGGGCGATCAGGTGCCCTTCCTGGGCGTTGGCGTTAAGGGCGTCGATCATGACGGCCTGGTCGCAGACGTCCGCCAGCGGATTGGGGCCGGAGCCGGTGAGCGCCCAGGTGGTCACGTTGAGCCGGGCCGCCGCTTCTGCGGCGCGCAGCAGGTTGGGGCTCTTGCCGCTGGTGGACAGCAGCATCAGCACGTCACCGGAACGGCCGTGGGCGCGGACCTGCCGGGAAAAGACCTCGTCGTACCCGTAGTCGTTGGCGATGGCGGTGACCGCCGACGACTCCGCGTGCAGGGAGATGGCGGAGAACGGGACCCGTTCGCTGTCGAACCGGCCCACCAGTTCGGCGGTGAGGTGCTGCGCCTCCGCAGCTGAGCCGCCATTGCCCGCGGCCAGGATCCGCTGCCCGCGCAGCAGGCGCTGGGCAAGCTCCACGCCCCAGGCGGCCAGCCGGCCGGACTGGCTGCGGAGCGAATCAAGGGCCGGAATGACATTGTCCAGGTGGGTGCGGACGGCCTCGGCGCTGGCGGGGTCCACGAATGTGGCGCCTGGGAGCACCGCGGGCAGCGGCGGTGCTCCGGTGAGGGTACGGAGGTCTGCTTCGCGCAGGGAC
Organism: Pseudarthrobacter sp. CC12; assembly: GCF_039907755.1. Classification (NCBI taxonomy): domain Bacteria; kingdom Bacillati; phylum Actinomycetota; class Actinomycetes; order Micrococcales; family Micrococcaceae; genus Pseudarthrobacter; species Pseudarthrobacter sp. CC12. The sequence continues at coordinate 186,719 of NZ_JARDJH010000006.1, forward strand.
GATTCGGCAGTCACAGGGCGGCTCCTTCCATCGGTACGTTCCCGGCCGGAACGCTGGCCGGGGCACCGGCCATGGCCAGCTGGTAGGCCTTTTCGGTTTCCGCTGCCACCCGGTCCCAGGAGTAACGGGTGCGTGCGCGCCGCTCCCCGGCCTGGCCGAGTTTTGTCCTGAGGGCGGGGTCTTCCAGCAACAGTGACAGTGCCGAGGCGATGGCCTCGGGGTCCCGTGGCGGGACGTGCAGGCCCGTGGCATGGTCAACCACCGTGTCCCGGAGGCCGCCCACGGCTGCTGCTACTACCGGGACGCCGCAGGCCATCGCCTCGAGCGGGACGATGCCGAACGGTTCGTACCAGGGTGCGCAGACCACGGCATCGGCACTGCGGAAGATGCCGGGCATCTCCGTCCGGGCCACCTGCCCCTGCAGGGTCACGTGTTCAGACACGCCCAGCCCGGCGGCAAGGTCCAGCAGGCGCCGGATCTCGGGGTCGGAGTGCATGACGTTGGTGTCCCCCCCGCCGCCCACGATCAGGAGTTCGACGTCGTCGAATCCCGCCGCCTTGAGGTACGGGAGTGATCGGATCACCAGGTCAACGCCCTTGCGTGGCACCAGCCGCCCCACCGACAGGATCCGGTAGCGGCGCTTTCTTTCGGCCACCGGCCCATTTGCCGAGAAGAAGCCCAGGTCCACCCCACAGGGCGCAATGGAGATCTTGCCGGTGGCGATGCCCATGGCCTTGAGCTCGAAGACCTCGTCTGAGCAGGTGGCGATGATCCGGTCGGCAGCGCGTCCCACGCCGGGTTCCAGCCAGCGGCGTGCCTCCGGGCTGGTGTCCTCCGCGCCCTGGTGCCTCCGCTTGACGGTACCCAGCGCATGGAACGTCTGCAGCATGGGCACGCGGTACCCGGCGTCGGGCCGCCTGGCCGCCTCCAAGGCTGCCAGGCCGGACATCCAGAAGTGGCCGTGCACCACGTCCGGCGGCCGCTGCCCCCAGTCCCTGGCCACGCCGTCCGCGAGGTCGCCCATGTAGGGCAGCAGCTGGTCCTTGGGCACGCGGCGGGCGGGCCCGGCGTCCACGTGGACCACGTCGAACCGGCGCCCCACCCGGACCCGTGCGGGAAGCTCCGTTGCGTCCCTGCGGGTGTAGACGGTGACGTGGTGGCCGCGCTTGGCAAGGGCCTCGGACAGCGCGGCAACATGGACGTTCTGCCCGCCTGCGTCCACGCCGCCCAGTGCCGCCAGCGGACTGGCGTGCTCGGAAATCATGGCGATCTTCATGGTGTCTTCCTCTCCCGTGCCGGAACGAGGATCCGCTCGTCCGGCCGCTCGTTAACGGGGTGCCGGGGCCGGTTCCGCAGGTCCGCCAGGAGCCCATCCCAGCGGTCCTGGAACTTGCCCAGGCCGTAACGCTCCAGCGCCGCCTCCCGGGCGGCGAGTCCCCGCCGTCGGGCTTCATCCGGATTGGCCACCAGCCGCGCCGCACAGCGGAGCAGCTCGTCGACGTCGGCAGAGACCACGCCGGCTTCCTGCGGCACGGCACGTGGGGCCTCAGTGGTGGCAAGCACCACCACCGGCATGCCCAGGTGCATGGCTTCCAGGAGGGACAGCCCCAGCGAGGTCCAGCGCATGGGATGGACGTAGACGCGGCAGCGGGCAAGTTCCCGGTGCAGGTCCCGTGTCTTCAGGTCGCCCCGGGCCGTCACGCGTGAAGCCTCGATTCCGGTGGCTGCCGCCAGGCCTTCCGTCTTCATGCCGAACACTTGCAGCGGAGCCACCGAAGCGAAGGCCGGCAGCAAGTCCGTTCCTGTGACCCGGCCCCGCCGCACAGGTTCGTTGACCACTACCCCCAGTTCCGGCAGCTCACCGGTGTATAGCTGTCCGGGGTCCGGGATTCCGTGCTCGATCACGGTGATGGGAGCGGAGCCGTTGTCCCAGGCCAGGCGGTTGAAATGGGTTACGTGGACCACCGGGATGCGGTCCTGGCCAGCGAGGGGGTGGCTGGTGTTCGGGAAATTTCCCTTGGGGGTGTTGTGCTCCACGAACACGGCCGGCAGGTCGACGCCGGGCTTCCGTCCCAGGTTGCGTACCACTTCATCGATCTCTTCCGGGCGTTGGAGGACGACGGCGTCCACGGCGTCAGCGTCGAGCGTGGCCAGGTCCACCTCCCGCACTGATTCCGGCCAGTCCCTGCCGGCGCGGCCCAGTCCCCACGCGCCGCCTCCGGGCAGGACGGGAAGCAGGTACTCGTGGCGACCGCGGACAAAGGCATCCGTCCAGGAACCGTGGACATGCCAGAGCAGGATCCTCATCTGTTGCGGGCCTTTCTACGGGTGCTGACGTGCGTGCTGAAGGAGCTCACTCCACTTACCAGGCGCTCCACCGCTGCCACCACTTCCTCCGGCGACACCGAATCGAGGCACGGGTGGCCCGGTACCGGGCAAATCCGGGCCCGGGTCATGCGGCACGGCGCATTTTGGTCTCCGAGGAGTTCCAGCGGCACGCCGTAGGGTGCCCAGCGGATCGCAGGGACCACGGGGGAAAACAGGCAAGCGACAGGTGTGCCCACCGCGGCCGCCAGGTGGGCCGGGCCGGTGTTGCCGCTGATGACCGCATCGGCCCCGGCCATGACGCCCGCCATGGTGGCAAGGTCGGTGCGGCCGCCCAGGTCCAGGGCGGAGGGGCCTGCCACCGTGGCCGTGAGCGACGTCTCGCCGGGACCGCCGGTCACCACCACGCGGTACCCGGCCCCCTGGAGGAGTTCGACGGCGGCAGCATGGTGCAGCGGAGGCCACGCCCTTGCCGGGACGGCCGCGCCGGGGTGGACCACGACGTAGGGTCCGGTACCTACGAGGGCAGCCACTTCGGCCACGGAGTTGATGCGCAGCTTTCCGTCGTCGCCCGCCGGGAGCCGGAAGCCGGCGGCTTCCGCGATGCCCAGCGCCCGTTCCGCTTCGGGCTGGTCCTCGGGGAAGTCCTCCCCCGGTTTCAGGCGGACATCGAGCAGCGAGCCAGCGTAATCCGTGGAGGCACCGGTGATGCGCTCCACGCCTGCCAGGCGCAGCAGGAGAGCCAGCGGCAGGGGCGATTGGTGGAAGGAAGTGAGGATGACGGCTTCGGTGATGCGGGAATTGCGCACGTATTCGATCAGGCGGTCCGCATGCGGGCCCGTCATCCGCGGCGCCGGGTTCATGATCCACGGGCTGTCCCAGCTGTAGACGTCATCGACGCCCGGGAGCATGGCAGCGGCGGCTTCACCCTGCCGGCCGCACAGCATCACCACGTGGTTGGTGCTGCCGCCGTGCTGGGCGCGGCCGTTGGCCACCGCGCGGACGGCCGGGCCGGAGAGGAGGACATCGCCCATGCTGTCCAGCCGGGCCACCAGGACGCGCCCCATCAGGGCAGCTCCTGCAGCAGGCCCACGGCTGAGGACAGGTCGGAGGCGACCAGCCGCGCCGCGGCCACCTCCTCGGCGCGGGTCACGGGCGTGGGGACCAGGACCCCGGTGGCGCCGGCAGCTTCGGCGGCCCCCACGTCGGCGCCAATGTCCCCGATAAGGGCGGCTTCCGATTCGTGGATCCCAAGTTTGCGGCAGGCGCTGTGCACCATGCCGGGAGCCGGCTTGCGGCAGGAACAGCTGTCCTGTTCCTCGTGGGGGCAGACCTCCCACACATCGAACGGCCCCAGGAGTTCTTCCACCCGGGCATTGACTTTTGCCACGTCGTCGGCCGTGATCAGGCCGCGGGCGATGCCCGACTGGTTACTGACAACCCCAGTGGCAATTCCTGCCGCCCGCAGGCCATCCAGCACCTCTTTCGCGCCGGCCATCGGCCGTACCTTGCCGGGATCCCCGTTGTAGGGCACATCGACAACCAGGGTTCCGTCCCTGTCGAACAGGACAGCCCGGAGCGTGGACATTTCAGAGCTTCCCATAGCCAACCAGTTCCCTTCTGCTGTTGCTCCTAAACAAGGCCCCGTGCCTTTTGGCCGCATCCGCGGCGTACCGGTACCCACCTTGAACAGGCAAGATAAGGAGTGCGCCGCGCAGGCGTTGGGACTGCTACGCCATGCCGGCGATGCAGCTCTGCGCAGCAACAGCCACTTCTGCTGCGAACCGGTACCCGCAGCCGTGCCGCCGGAGCGTGCAGTGCGGCCGCTACCTGGTCCCCGTGCCGCCGTGGCGCCGGTCCGCCCGCTTCGCTGCGGTGGAGTGTCCAGCCCTCAGCGGCCGGTGGAAGGGCGCAACCGTGTTGGCAGGGTGGCCCCGCCGGCCTGCGCCGCCCGGCGTTTCATCGCCGAGGGCCCCGTCCACCACTCCGGCACGGGCGCCTTCCTCCAGCCTGCGATGCAGTTCCACCAGCACCTTGGCCAGGCGGCGGGAAACCTGCATCTGGGACATGCCCAACCGCTTCCCCAGCTGCACCTGGGTTTCCTCGCAGAAGTAGCGGCGGTACAGGAGCTCGCGGTCCGAGTCGTTCAGGTCCTGCATGGCGTCGCGCAGGCAGGACAGTTCTTCAAGGCGCTCCAGCGGTGTCTCGGGGCACGCCAGCACCTCGCCGATGGATGGTGCATCCGAGTTGGGGTTGACCGCGTCCAGGGAATCGGGGTGCATGCTGCTGGACGCCGCCATGGCCTCCTGCACCTCGGCCGGATCGCTCCCCAGTTCGCTGGCCAGCTCCGTCACGCTGGGATTCCTGCCCAGCGACTGGGTCAACTCCGGCTCTGCCCGGAACAGCCGGGTCCTCAGGTCCTGGATGTGGCGCGGCGGGCGGACCACCCAGGTCCGGTCGCGGAGGTACCGCTTGAGTTCGCCGGTGATGGTGGGCGCAGCGTAGGCGGGGAAACTTTCCCCCTTGGCCTGGTCGAAGCCACGGGCTGCCTTGACCAGGCCAAGATAGGCAACCTGGTTCAGGTCTGCCCGCTCCCTGCCGCGGGCTTCGAAGCGCGCAGCCAGGGCTTCTGCAAGGTCCAGGTATTTGAGGACCAAATCGTTTTCGAACGTCTCGCGAAGCCGCCCGGAGGTGGCGGGCGGAGTGTGGTTTTGTGCTGGTACCGGCTGCCGGCGGTGGACGGGCGCAGCGTCGACGGCAAATGCGGCAAAGGATTCGGGCATGAGTGTTGGTTTCCCTCGGTCTGGTTCCGAAAGCCTGCGGCAAGACTTAGAAGTAGGAAATCATAAGCTTGCTTATAAAACAATGCTCCTCCGCTATAAGCTCTGAAAGTAGGGGGAACTGGATCGAGCCGCCAAGGAGTCTTAGGTATGCGCATCGCCATTACGGGAGCCAGCGGAAACGCGGGGACAGCACTGCTGCGCAACCTGCAGCGCCAGCTGGCCAGGAAGCCCGGCAGCCTGCAACTGGTGGGAATCAGCCGCAGGCTTCCCGATACGTCCGGGGAACCCTACAGCGGCGTGCAGTGGCACACCCTGGATGTGGGCCTGGAGCGGGACATGCCCCTGCTGGAAAAAGCGCTGGCCGGGGTCGATGCAGTGGTCCATTTGGCATGGCAGATCCAGCCGAACCGCGATCTGGACCTCCTGCACCGGACCAATGTCACGGGGACCGGAAATGTCCTGGAGGCGGCTGCACGCGCAGGAGTCAAGCAGGTTGTCTGCGCTTCCTCGGTGGGCGCGTACAAGGCGTCCGGCAAGGACCAGCGGCGGGACGAGTCATGGCCGGCAGATGGCATGGCAGGCTCGCATTACAGCCGGCACAAGGCAGAGCAGGAGAAGCTCCTGGACGGATTCATGGCCGCACACCCGGACATCGCCGTCGCGCGGCTGCGGCCTGCGCTGATCTTCCAAGGACAGGCCGGGGCTGAAATTGGCAGGTACTTCCTTGGCCGCGTCTTGTCCCGGCTGGTACCACCCAGGCCATGGCTGCCCATCCTGCCGGTCCCTGACAACCTGGTTTTCCAGGCAGTCCATGCGGACGACGTTGCAGAGGCCTATTGGCGGGCAGTCGACCAGCGCGCCAGCGGAGCCTTCAATATTGCCGCCGAGCCGGTCCTCACGCCCCAGGAACTGGGCCGCATCTTCGGCGCGAAGAGGATCCTGCCCATCCCCATGCGGCTGCTCCACGCACTGGTGGACCTGACGTGGCGGGCCCGGCTGCAGCCCACAGACGCCGGATGGGTGGAGATGGCTGCCGGCGCCCCGATCATGGACACCAGCCGCGCGGAACGCATCCTGGCCTGGGAGCCGAAAGTGGCATCGATCGATGCCGTCAAGGAGCTGCTTGTGGGCATGGGAACGGGGGAAGGAGTCAGTCCTTCCCCCGCCCTCAAACCCCGCGCCCGCTAGGCGCAGGAGCGGCCGGCCGGCTGCTCCTGCGCCTATGCGTCAGCCCCTTGCACCCTGGCCAGGGGATGCCGGGAGCATCTGTGCCGGCGCCGTTGATTGAAGCGTCGATTAGATGCCGGCGCCCTGGTCGCCGCCCCGGTCGCTTCGCACGTCTTCGCCCGCGGCGGCATCCCTGGTCTCTGCATGGCGCCTCCGTCCCGGCTCGGCCTCCGGCGCCCTGTCGCCTGCACCGGCAGCGGGAAATTCGCGGTCCCCGCCAAGGCCCCGTCCAGCGTCGTCGCGCCCATCGTCAACATAGCCCGGCTCCCCCCGCGAACCAGCCCCAACATCTGCGGCGGAACCTGACTGGGAGGCACTGCGTCCGGCGTGGCCCAGCCCTTCGCTTGCATCATGCCTGGCGCCATAGGCTTCGGTGCGGTCCTGCCGGGCGTCGTGTATGACGCGACGATCCGTCCCGGCGTCGTGCGTTTGCGGACGGTCCGAACCGGCGCCATACCCCTGGGGTCGATCCTGCCCGGCGTCGTGGACATCGTGACGATCGTGCCCGGCATCCACTCCGCCCCGCTCCTCCCGGGCGTCCTGCACCACGCGGCGGTCCTGCCGGCTGCCGTCCGGGCCGACGTCGGGATCAAGCTCGTCTGCCTTCCGGGCGCGGGTGGCAACGTCGCCCCGCAGGGACTGGGCTTCCTGGCTGCGCTGTTCAGCCTCTTTTTGCAGCCGCGCTGCATCTACCTTGGCCTGCTCCGCATCCGCACGGGCCCGGATGGCCTTCGCTTCACGCTCGCGGGCATCGATTTCCATGTTCTCGGCTTCGCGCCGGATCTCGGCCGCCTTCTCCCGGTGTTCCTGGTCCCGCTTTTCCTGCATTGCCTTTCGGCGCCTGCCTCCGGCCAAAAGCAGCAGCACGATCAGCGCCACCACAACAACGGCAACTACAACCCATACCCATGGAGCTGTGTCCACGTTTCCCACCACTTTCCACTTCGTTGTGACCGGGCAGGCCCTCGCCTTCCGGCTGACATTTTTAGAACGGTTATAACTCGTTTAGCAAGGGTACTTACCTTTCATTAGTAATCATGCTTATCATTTTACGGCCAGTATTGCTGGTTCTTGATCAACAACCGGCCTTCTTGGAAAGAGAGCGAAGATGACAGAGAACCAATGGCCCCAGGATCCCGCCTACACGGCTCCGCCGGCCAATACAGGAATTCCCGGCGAGCGGCCGCCCGCCACCTTCCCCGCCACCGCCGCTCCCCTTGAGGGCGACAGCCAGGCTGGTGACACCTACGGCTCCTCCCGCAAGGACGCAGCCAAGGACGAAGCGGCCGACGTAGCCCGTACCGCAGCAGGGTCCGCGCAGAATGTGGCCCAGACGGCGAAGGACGAGGCAGCGAACGTTGCGCATGAGGCGAAGGCCAATGCGCAGGACCTGCTGGGACAGGCGAAGTCAGGCCTGACCAGCCAGGCAGGCACGCAGCAGCAGAAGGCTGCCGAGGGCATCCGCAACATCTCCACCCAGCTGCATAGCATGGCCAGCGCCCCGGACCAGCAGGGCATGGCCAGTGACCTGGTCCGCCAGGCAGCGGAGCGCACCTCCTCGATGGCCACCTGGCTGGAAAACCGGGAACCGGGTGACCTCCTGAACGAGGTCCAGCGCTTCGCCCGGAACAAGCCCGGGACCTTCCTGCTCCTCGCCGCCGGCGCCGGCGTCCTGGCCGGCCGCCTCACCCGCGGCCTCACCGCAGGCCCGCCCGAAGCATCGGCGTCCACTGCTGCCGGCACCGGTGTTGGCGGCCAATACGCGGGCAGCACCTACGGCGACCAGTACAACCAGTCGTACCCGGTAGCGGGCGGGACAGTTCCTCCTCCGCCGGTCCAGCTTCCCGGCCCGGCCACCACCACGGCAGGATACGACGGCGGCGCTCCCGGCAGCAGCTACCCTGAGTCAGCGGGGGCGGCCAGCGGGCTGGACAGTCCGCAACTCGTGGAAGAGCCTTGGTCCGGTAACCAACTCTCGGACGATCCGCTCCGTGGCCGCGCCCTCGCCGACGATCCCATGGCCAACGATCCCCTCACCCAGGACCGCACCCGGGGCGGCCAGGCGGGTGGTTTGTGATGAGCAGCCAGATACCGGAGCCGCCGCCCAGCGCGGCGCATGTGAAAGCGGATAACGCCTCGA